>NZ_JBHYPZ010000011.1:0-197377 GCF_042746485.1 Streptomyces sp. NPDC058751
CCTTCGTGGCCGGGGCCCGCGCCCGCCGGGCTCAGTCGATCTTCACTTTCCGCGAGACCGTGATCGCGTCGATGTCGCTGGTGCGGACCGTGACCCTCATCGTCCAGGTGCCGGGGGCGGGAAGGACGAGGCCGCCGGAGGTCCAGTAGCCGCCCTTGTCGGTGATCTCGGCGTCGATCGGGCCGATCTTCTGCGATTCCAGGGTGAAGGTGAGGCGCACCTCGGGGACGGTCGTGAGGCCGCCGTCGGGGCCGAAGACCACGGCCTGCACGGAGTTCTCCCCGACCTGGCCGGGCGTCAGCTCGATCTGGGCCTTGCCGTGTCCGCCCGGCGTGCCGACGTCGAAGGGCACCACGGTCGTCTTCGAGGTCACCCTGCGCACGGCCGCCACCGCGTCGGCGCTCTCCGTGGCGGCGCGGCCCGGCTGGGTGCCGGTCAGCATCGTCGTGATCACCAGCACCAGGATGCCGATGGTGACCTCGGCGAGCACCGAGCGGCGCAGGCCCTGGTGGTACTCGGTCTCGCCCTTCCCGGGCCCGTCCGTCGTCCCGTCGCCCTCCGGCCCCCGGTCCGCCGCCCGTCCGTCCCCGGTGGGCCCGTCTCCCGCGGGCTCGTCCCCGGTCCGTCCGTCCGCCGTCGGCCCCTGCGCCGTCGCCCCGTCGCCCGCAGCGGCCTTCCGGCCGTCCACGGTCTCCCGGTCGTCCGTGTCCTCCTCGTCCGCCCGCTCCTCGCGCACGTCCCCGGAAACCGTGCCCGGTCGCGTCGGCGCCCCCGCCGCCACCGCGACCGCGACACGCCCGACCGGAACGGTGGCGGGTGTCCGCGCCGTCGCCGGCCGGACCGTCCAGCGCCGCGAGACCGCGGCCGCCGCCAGGAGCAGCGCCACCAGGACGGTCTTCAGGACCAGGAGCCTGCCGTACGGGGTCGAGGTCAGGGCGTCCCAGGAGCCGAGGCCGCGCCAGGACTGGTAGACGCCGGTGACCACGAGGACGGCGACCGAGGTGAGGGCGAGCCGGGAGAAGCGGGTGACGACGGCCGGGGGGACCGGTTCGGCGGGACGGTGGAGGGCGGTCAGCAGGGCGGCCAGACCGCCGAGCCACACCGCCATGGCGAGCAGGTGCAGCACGGAGGAGGCCATCGCCGCGGGGACCTGGATCCCGGCGGAGGCGTGCTCCGCGGCGGCCCAGGTGACCGCCAGGGCCAGGGAGAACAGCGCGCCGAGCACGAGGACGCCACGCCCTGCGTCCCGGCCCCGTGCCAGCACCCGCGAGGGGACGAGGGCGACCGCGGCGAGCAGCGCCAGCCGCGCCACCAGCACCGTTCCCGGACGGCCGGCCAGGGTGTCGCCGAGGCCCTCCGGGTCGAGGACCGCCGACACGCCGGTGCCCCGCTCGTAGGGGCCGCGCAGCAGGAGCAGCGCGAGCGTGGAGCCGAGCAGGATCCACCAGCCGGTCACCAGGAGACGCCGTACGGACCCCGTGAAGCCGCAGCCGAGCACGAAGGTGACCGCCCCGATGAGCAGGGCGAGTCCGCTGTACGCGGCGTGGCGGGCGATGTCGTGGAGGGCCGAGGTGACGGGGTCCCCGGCGGTGGGCGGCAGCGGCGCGCGGGTCGTGGAGGGTTTGCCGACGGAGAACGTGAAGGCGCCGGAGACGGGGTGGCTGTCCGCCGAGACGACCCGCCAGGCCACCGTGTACGTGCCGTCGCGGAGGCCGCGCGGCAGGGTGGCGACGGCGGTGTCGGAGCGGCCGTCCGCGTGCTCCGGTTCGCCGGTGCGGACGCGCCGGTTCTCCGGGTCGAGCACGCGGAAGGAGTCCTCGAACAGGCCGATCGACTCGCTGAACGTCAGCGTCACCCGGCGGGGCGCCGACTTCAGGACGCTGCCCTCCTGCGGATCGGTGCCCTTCAGCGCGGCGTGCGCGGACGCGCCGCTCACGCCGCCGAAGAGCACCAGGACCAGGACACCGCCCAGCAGGGCCAGGGCCCTGGTGCCGAACCGTCGCTCTCGCCACCGGTTTCCGTTCACACGCCGTCTCCGTATCCGCATGTCCAGAGTCTCGGTCATGTACGGAAACGGGCCGCGTCCGGCTCACCCCGGCGCCGTCGTACCCCTCCCGGACGCCCCGCGCGTCAGGAGGGCGAGCCCTTCTCGAACGCCTCGCGCGTCAGGAAGGCGAGCCGGGCGCGCTTCTCGGGCAGATGGACCTCGGGCAGGTCGATCTCGGGGAGCACGATGTCTCCCGCGGGGACGAAACCCTGCCGGGTCAGCCGGTCGACGGCCTTGGCGTTGCGGGCGTCGGGCTCGACCACGGCCCGCTGCCGGTCGAGGCCGGTGAGCGCGTACGACAGGAACGCCGACAGCAGCGTGGACGACCAGCCCGGCCGCGCGCCGGCGCCGGGGGCGGGGGGCCCGATGAGCAGGTGGACGCCGATGTCGCCCGGCTGGACCTCGTAGCACTCGGAGACCCGGTCGGCCTCGGGCTCGTAGGTCTGGAAGAGCGCGGCCGGTACGCCGTCCTTGACGGTGAGGAAGGCGTGGTGGGTGTCGAGCGAGTCGAGGTGCAGATAGGTCTCCAGCACCTGCTGCCTGGTGAACCCGGTCATCCCCCAGTAGGCGGCCCGCTCCTCGGTGACCCAGCCGTGCAGCACGTCGAGATCGGCGTGCGGGTCCACGGGCAGCACGCGGACCGTGCCGAATCCGTCGATCCGCTGCTCGTGGACGGCCTCGCGGGCGCCGGCGTACGTCTCAGTCGTCATCGCTCTCCTTGGTCAGCGTGTTCCAGTCGGTGGTGACCGGGACCAGGTCTCCCCCGAGCCACAGGGGGAGCTGGTCGCGGTGGTGGACCGCGCCGGGAACGCCGTCGGCTCCGAACGGGACCACCCAGCGGCTGTCGTCCCGGTCGGCGAGGTCCCAGACGTAGCGGGCCGCGGGGCCGCGGGCGCTCAGGTCGGTCAGTCCGGGCAGCGAGGAGGTGGACAGGACGCAGTCGTTGTCGCCGGACAGGGCCGGTTCCTCGTACGCGGTGCCGGTGAGCGCCCGCCAGGGGGCGAGGCGGTGGGTGTCGCCCCAGGTGCGGGAGACGGGCGCGGCGGCCACCTCCTCGACCGCCGCCCGGATCACGGCGTCGCGGTCGATGCCGTACCGCTCCCCCGCCGTCAGCAGGTTCTCCAGGGCGAAGGCGACGCGCGGGGTGAGCGCGAGCCAGGGCATGAGGACGGCCGGGTAGGCGGGCGGGTCGGCGAGGACGGCGAGCGCCGGGTGCGCCACGAGCCGTCGTACGACCGCGTCGCGCACCTGCGCGTACAGCGCGGCCGTGGTGCTGTCGGCGTCCATGTTCCGGTCCCAGCGCAGGAGCCGGTCCCGGAGGCCGGCCGCCTCCCCGGAGAGGTCCAGCGCGGCCAGCGGGTCCAGGACGGCCGCGGCGGAGGCGAGGTGCGTGTCCATGTGGATGGCCGGCATGTCCGCCGCCGACAACGTCCCGCCCTTCTCCAGCAGTTGACGGATGCGGTCGGCGCGGTGCGGCGGCGCGAACTCGACGCCGAGCGGGGCCGCGGGGCCGCGCTGGTTCGCCATCACGGCGAGCCCGTCCTCGACCGGGCCGTACGGCGTCTCGTGCCAGCCGGTCCACTCGTGGCCGGCCTCCCACGCGGGCACCACCCGGACGCGGTTGGCCGGGTGGCGCACCGGGACCCGGCCCGCGACGCGGTGGAGCAGCCCGCCCTCGGTGTCGGCGGCCTGCACGACGTTCACGGGCTCCGCCCAGGCGTCGAAGGCCCGGTCCACGTCGGCGACCCGGCGGGCCCGCAGCAGCGGCAGGAGCGCGCCGAACCCGAGGTCCGCCGTCACGCGGGGCGGGTAGCGCAGGCTGACGGCCTCCTCGGCGCCGGTGCCCCCGATCACCACGGGGCCGCGCGCCGTCTCGATCACCTCGACCTCGACGCTCTCGCCGCCGGCCACCTCCACCCGCTCCGTGTGCCGTGCCGCGGTCCGCCACACGCCGTCGGGGTCGAGGGCCTCGACGGTCCCAGTGCCGGTGTCGCGCAGCCGCTCGCGGTAGAGGTCCTGGTAGTCGGCCATCGCGTTGGTGATCGCCCAGGCGACGGTTCCGGTGTGGGCGAAGTGGGCGATGCCCGGGACTCCGGGGACGGCGAGGCCGACGACGTCGAACTCCGGGCAGGACAGGCGTATCTGCTGGTAGACGCCGGGGTCCTCGATGAAGCGGTGCGGGTCGCCGGCGATCACGGCCTGCCCGGTGACGGTGCGTTCGCCGCTCACCAGCCATCCGTTGCTCCCGGCCGTGCCCGGCCCGTCCATGGCGAACAGGCCGACCGCCTCGGCACCGAGCCGCCGGGCGACCTCCTCGCGCCACAGCTTGGCGGGGAACCCGGCGAACAGGATGTGGGTACCGAGCCACACTCCCAGCGGGCTCCAGGGCTCCCAGCGCCCCGGGGCGAGGCCGCTCTCCGCGAACTCGGGTGCCCGCGCGGCCCCTTCGGCCAGTCCGGCGTTGACTCCGTCGACGTACGCGACGATCCACTCGGCGGTCTCGGGGTCGCGTTCCTCCAGGGAGGCGAAGCAGCGTCGCGCGGTGTCGTCGAGCCGGGCCTGCCGGGCGAACCGGTCCCAGCCGACGGACTCCGCGCCGAGGAAGGCGGCCGAGGTGCCCTGGGAGCGGTGCCTCTCGACCTCGAGCTGCCAGGCGCGGTCCCGGGCGGTGACCCGGCCCTGGGCGCGGGCGAGTTCCAGGGCGCTGTCGGCGCGCAGGTGCGGGATGCCCCAGGTGTCACGGTAGATCTCGGAGGTCACGGTTCATCCCCAGTCGTGTCAGGTTAGGCTAACCTAATTTAACCTTCGGGGATCGTACGCCGGGAACGAAGACCCGGTGAAGCCCGGTGAACCCCCGCGACCCGCGGTCGCGAGGAAGCCGGGGAAGGAGGGCGCGAAGGCGCCCGTGACCCGCTCGGGAGCGACCCTGACGGCAGCCGCCCGCGCGACGCCGCCACCCGTATCAGACACCTGTTCCCGGTTTGCAAGGATTTACGACATCTTTTCCAGCGCCGCACTCCGCCGCCATGGCTGCGCCCGGAAGGTCTTGACCGGTAGGCTTTCCGTGTGATCTTCAAGCGCATCGGAAACGGCCGGCCGTACCCCGACCACGGCCGGGAAAGCACCCGGCAGTGGGCGGACGTCGCGCCACGCCCGGTCCGCCTCGATCAGCTCGTGACGACGAAGGGCCAGCTCGACCTGGAGACCCTCCTCGCCGAGGACTCCACGTTCTACGGCGACCTCTTCGCCCACGTCGTCAAATGGCAGGGCGACCTGTACCTGGAGGACGGCCTCCACCGTGCCGTCCGGGCCGCGCTCCAGCAGCGTCAGGTGCTGCACGCGCGCGTTCTTGAACTGGACTAATGGCCACGGCTTGACCCCAATGGGTTGAACTGAACACCGGGCATTGATCATCTAGTAGGCATTAGCGCCCCGGCGCACTACGCTGCGCCCATGAGCATGCTTACTCCCCCTGGCATGGGTGGCCAGTATCGGATCACGGGGGACAAGTACCCGCGGATGCGCCGGCCTCGTGGGCGGCGCAAATTCGTCTTCGTGAGCATCACCTCCGTCACCGTTCTCGGGCTGATCGGGTGGGGATCCCTGCAGCTCATCGACATCTACACGGGCGGCGGCAAGGCCACGGCCGCGAGCACCAAGGCGGACTGCGCCTCGAAGGTCACGCCGGAGGCGAGGGCCGCCGCGGCCGCCGCCGTCGCGGCCACCCTGCCGAAGCCCGGCCAGATCACCGTGAACGTCTTCAACGCGACGCCCCGCAGCGGGCTCGCCAAGCAGACGGCGGACGAGCTGAAGAAGCGCGGCTTCAAGATCGGTGACGTCGGGAACGCGGCCGCGGCGTACGACAAGAAGGTCGCGGGCGCCGGGATACTGCTCGGCGCCAGGACCGCCGGCCAGGCCGCGCTGCCCGTCCTCAACACCCAGCTCTCCGGTGCCCAGCTGAAGACCGACGGCCGCGCCCAGGCCACCACGGTCGACCTGATCATCGGCACCGGCTTCAAGGAACTGGCGAAGAAGGAGGACGCCGACAAGGCGCTGACCGTGCTGACCCAGCCCAAGCCGGCGCCCGCCTCGAAGAAGCACTGCTGACCCCGGGGCCGCCCCCGGAGAAGCACCACCGGCTCCGGAGCCGCGCTCGCGTGCGAGCCGCTGGCTCCGGAGCCGTGTCCGTACGGGAGCGACCGGCTCCGGAACCGTGCTCGTACTCGTACTCGTGGGGAAGCGACCGGTTCCGCCGTCGCGCGTGCTCCCGGGCGGGGCGGCCGGCTTCGTGCTCGCGCGTGCCCCCGGGCGGGCGGTAGCCGTCGGCCCGGGGCGGTCCGCGAGCGCCTCGGAGTTACTCGGCGGCCCCGTACATCCGGTCGCCCGCGTCGCCGAGACCCGGCACGATGTAGCCGTGCTCGTTCAGGCGCTCGTCGACCGAGGCCGTGACCACGGTGACCGGGGCGCCCGCCAGTTCGCGCTCCATGACCTCGACGCCCTCCGGGGCGGCGAGGAGGACCACGGCGGTGACGTCGTCGGCGCCGCGCTTGATCAGCTCCTGGATCGCGGCGACGAGCGTGCCGCCGGTGGCCAGCATCGGGTCGAGGACGTACACCTGACGGCCGGAGAGGTCGTCCGGCATCCGGGTGGCGTACGTGGACGCCTCCAGCGTCTCCTCGTCGCGCACCATGCCCAGGAAGCCCACCTCGGCGGTCGGCAGCAGCCGGACCATCCCGTCGAGCATGCCGAGGCCCGCGCGCAGGATCGGCACGACGAGCGGGCGCGGGTGGGAGAGCTTGACACCCGTGGTCGGGGAGACCGGCGTCACGATGTCGACCTGCTCGGTGCGCACGTCGCGGGTGGCCTCGTAGGCGAGCAGGGTGACCAGTTCGTCGGCCAGCCGCCGGAAGGTCGCGGAGTCGGTGCGCTGGTCGCGCAGAGTGGTGAGCTTATGGGCGACCAGGGGGTGGTCGACGACGTGAAGACGCATGTCCACAACAGTAGCGGGGCCGACGGAACCCGCCACTGACGCGCCCGGCAAGGCATCCCGCCCGGCATCACCCGTCCGCTGGCATCAAACCATCCGTCGGGGGGAAGGTGGGAGGGACGGACCTGGGGTGGTGTGCCTATGCGGAACCAGCAAGAGGAGTCGTCCGAACGGCTGGAGAGCGACGCCGAGCGCAGGAGGCGGCGGGCCCAGTTCCTGCGGGACCTCGCCGAGGCGCGCGAGCTGCGCGACCGGGTCCAGCCCCGCCGCGCCAAAACCGCCCGGCTGCGCCACGCGATGCGCATGCGCACGTTCCGCTGGTAGCCGTCCCGTCGGCCCGTGCTTCCCGGCCCGTGCGCCGCACCCGCCGGACGGCCCCGGGTGCCCGCCCGGGCGGCGCCGTGTCCGCGGGACCGTCCGGAACGGCCGTGGAGCGGACCGGAAGGGCCGTGCGGGAGGCCGGCACGCCCGTCGGCGGAACCGGAACCGCGCCGCCACCGCCGGAACCGGAGCCGACACGCCCACGGGGGAATCGGCGGGACGCCACCCCGGAACCGCGGCGGCCCCGTCTGCGGGAACACCGCCCCCTCCGTCGGCGGCACACCCGCCGGGGCAAGGGAACGCGCCCGTACGACGGTCGTCGCGCCCCGGGACGGATCGGGCCGCCCGGCCTCCGTGGGAGCGGGCCGCGCCCGCGCCACGGGGGGCCGTGTGGCGGACGTGCCGGGCGGGGAGGTGTCACGCGGCGCGGGCAGCCGCGTACGATCCGCTGTTAGCGATCAAAAGAGGCGGACACAGCAGGCCGAAGACGTCCCCTGAACGCTGTCTTTCTGCCACGATTCCGAGTGGGCGGGGCTCGGAGCAGCAGCACTCCTCGCCCACAGCCTCCGCCGGGGGGAACCCCAACCGGCACACCTATGACCAGTGGGAGAGTCACGGTGTACTTCGCCGCACTGCTCGCGCGCACCGAAGACGGGTGGGAAGCGAGCGACACAGAGCTCGACGATGTGGAAACCCTGTCGGATCTGACCGATCTGGCCCGTGAAGTCTCGGACGAGGACACGGTGCTCGTGCTCATCGAGCAGGAGGACGCGTGGTTCGGCGTCGTCCGCGTCGACGGCGAGGAGGATCCTCGTATCTACGTCTCGGACGCCGCCTCGGCCGCCCGCAGTTCGTACGGCGAGATCCTGCTCACGGACGAACTGCTAGGACGGGAGCCGGGCGGCGACGACGCCGACCTGGACTCCCTGGATCTGGACGGCACGGAGGACGGTGAACCGGGCGCCTCCGAGGACGACGACGAGGACCAGGGGAGCGCGTCCGGCGACGCCGTGTCGCACAGCCCCGTCGGGGACCGCTACATCCTCGCGGACCTCGGAGTGAGCGAGAAGGAACTGCTGGCCCTGGACGAAGGCGACGCGCTCGGCACGATCGCCGAGGCCCTGGGAGCGGCAGAGGTCCTGGAGACGGTCCGCTAGGACGCTCCGGAAACGGTGGGCCCGGCCCTCTCGCCCGCGACCCTGCCCCCATACCGACGAACCGGACCGGCCCGATCCAGCGGGCCGGGTCTTGGCCTGCCGTCCGCCACTCACCGTCTCCGGGACGGGGGAGCGGCGGGACGGTGGCGACCGGCGGGGGCCGGTGGGGCCGACAGAGGTCGGCAGGGGACAGCGGGGACCGGCGGAGGCCGGTGGGAGACCGCGCCGGCAGGACCCTTCCGCCGGAGCCGGCGGGATTCCGCTAGGTTCCCCGGATGAGCACCCCGCGTCAGGCACCCCCGCCGCCCGATCCCGTACGTGACCGGTGGCGGGCCCCGATGCGGCTCGCGCTGGACGAGGCACGGCTCGCCGTCCGGGGCGGAGACGTTCCCGTGGGCGCCGTCGTGCTGTCCCCGGACGGTACGACCGTGCTGGCGGCCGGGCACAACGAACGCGAGGCCACCGGAGACCCGACGGCGCACGCCGAGGTCCTCGCGCTGCGCCGGGCCGCCGCCGCACTCGGCGAGTGGCGGCTGTCCGGGTGCACGCTCGTCGTCACCCTGGAGCCCTGCACGATGTGCGCGGGCGCGCTCGTCCAGTCCCGTGTCGAACGGGTGGTGTACGGCGCCCGCGACGAGAAGGCGGGCGCGACCGGCTCCGTCTGGGACGTGGTCCGCGACCGGCGTCTCAACCACCGGCCCGAGGTCGTCGAGGGCGTTCTCGCCGAGGAGTGCGCCACGCTCCTCACCGACTTCTTCCGAGAGCGCTGACGCCGACCGCGGGAACGGATTTCAGACCACGGCCCACCTTGGGGTAGGGTCTCCCTCGGTAGCGTGTCCGAGCGGCCGAAGGAGCTCGCCTCGAAAGCGAGTGTGGCGCAAGTCACCGAGGGTTCAAATCCCTCCGCTACCGCTTCCGAAGGGCCTCGTCGAAAGACGGGGCCCTTCGCGCGTTCCGGGGGCGGGGCCGTGCGGGACCCGGGACTGCGGGGCGCGGGACCGTGAGGGGCGGGTGCGGGGCTCGGGGGGCGCGGGACGCGGAGAAGCCCCGGCGCCGCTCAGCCACCGGGGCTTCCCCTTACCCGAAAGGGTTCTCCGCTCCCACAGAGGAGGGGGGAAGGGGCGCAATCGGGGGCGCCCGCTTCCCCCACGGAAGGACCCGCAAGCCCTCGCCGCCGTCTTGGGGGAGTATCGGGCGACGAGGACCCCGCAGTGGGGTCCGTCCGGGCCCCCTCGGACTCCTGTCGGTTCCCGCTGGGGCTCCCTTCCATCCTGGACCGCGAGAGCGCCGCACGGGGCCCGCAAAGGACCTCTACCAGCGGGCCGTTGGTCCTTAAAGGCGGCGTGAAGTTACACTCACCGCCGGCAGCAGGGGGCCGACGGGCGCAGCAGTCACAGGGGAGGCCGCGGTGGCGGTGAATTCGAAGAAGATCGCCATCTACGTGCTCGTGGTCTTCGTGCTCTACGTGATCATCACGGATCCGGCCAAGGCCGCCGACTACGTCCAGATAGCGTTCGAGGGCATATCGAACGCCGCTGGGGCGATAGGCGACTTCATGACCTGGATCGCCGACGGAGCGAACTGACGCCGGGCACCGACGCCGACGCGGCCGATTTCCCGCGCACCCGGCGCCGAGCAGGTATGACGGAGTCCGGCGCGTCCCCGAGCGGGCGCGGCCGAGCGAAGAACCACCCCACCACCCTGGAGTGCCAGTGATCCGCCATCTGGTCCTGTTCAAGCTCGACGACGGCGTCCTGCGCGACGACCCCCGCGTCGTCGAGGGCGTCGCCGCCTTCCGGGCGCTCGGCGGTCTGATCCCCGAGCTGCGGTTCTGGGAGTGCGAGTGGAACATCAGCGACCGGCCCATCGCGTACGACTTCGCGATCAACTCCGCCGTCGAGGACGCCGACGCCCTCAAGCGTTACCTGGAGCACCCGGCCCATGTGGCCGGTGTCGCACTCTGGCGGGAATTCGCCACTTGGGTGATCGCCGACTACCCGTTCTGACTCTTTTTGTTCGCACACCCGTGCCGACTCCTTGACCGCAACCGGTCATGGGTTTTCATCGTCTTGAACCCCAACTCGCCCGCAACTCACCCGACTCACCCACAACTCACCCCAACACGGCGTTATGCGGTGCTTGCACACAGTGCACATGTCTTGTGATGCTATGACCGCTTTTGACGGATGAGTTGACGGATACGTCGACGGATCGTTGACGAACGAAGAGGTGGCGTTGACCGTGTCGGCCAGGACTGCGCCGCCCCAGGAGGAAGCCCCGGCCGAGGACCGGGCGACAGCCCTCGCCTCCGCCCCGCCGTCACCCCCGGCGCGGAGCACGGCGCAGACTCCGGCACCGAACGCCGCTCCCGGCCCCCAGGGCCCCACGGCCACCGCCGCCCCCTCCGCCGCCTCCTCCGCGCCGGGCACCGCGTCCGGCGCCGCACCGGTCCAGGAGGCCCCGCAGGAGCGGCGCCGCGGGGCCGACACCCGGGCCCTCACCCAGGTGCTCTTCGGCGAGCTCAAGGTGCTGGACCCCGGCACCCCCGAACACAACCGGGTCCGCGGCGCCCTGATCGAGGCCAACCTGCCGCTCGTCCGGTACGCGGCGGCCCGCTTCCGCTCCCGCAACGAGCCGATGGAGGACGTGGTCCAGGTCGGCACCATCGGCCTGATCAACGCCATCGACCGCTTCGACCCGGACCGGGGCGTGCAGTTCCCGACCTTCGCCATGCCGACCGTCGTCGGCGAGATCAAGCGGTACTTCCGTGACAACGTTCGCACCGTCCACGTGCCGCGCCGGCTGCACGAGCTGTGGGTGCAGGTGAACAGCGCGACCGAGGACCTGACCACCGCGTTCGGGCGCTCGCCCAGCACGGCGGAGATCGCCGAGCGGCTGCGCATCACCGAGGAGGAGGTGCTCTCCTGCATCGAGGCCGGACGGTCGTACCACGCGACCTCCCTCGAAGCGGCCCAGGAGGGCGACGGCCTGCCGGGGCTGCTCGACCGGCTCGGATACGAGGACCCCGCGCTCGACGGGGTCGAACACCGCGACCTCGTACGGCATTTGCTCGTACAACTGCCCGAACGCGAGCAGCGGATCCTGCTCCTGCGCTACTACAGCAACCTCACCCAGTCACAGATCAGCATCGAGCTGGGAGTCTCCCAGATGCACGTGTCAAGGCTCCTCGCCCGCAGCTTCGCACGTCTTCGGTCCGCAAACAGGATCGAGGCGTAACCGGAAAGAGCTAATCGCTCAAGGTCGTTTTTTACGCCTGTTCAGCGCTGAATCACCATCAGACCCCGTTTTTCCAGGGGCGATTCAGCCTCTACATGTCGACAAGTCTCTACAGCGTGTTGCCGACATGTGACATTCTTCCGGGAGCGCGTTTGCCGCGGCCTCGCCGCCGGTATTCAGGTGGAGGCTGCGTTCCTCCGACGGGAGCGACTGCCGCGACCGTCCGCGACCCAAAGGGGGTGGCATGTCCGCAGATCAGGGCAGCTCGAAGGTGCTCACGCTCACGAAGAGCGACGCAGTGCCCGAGGCGCACGCCGCGCTTCACGATGTCCCTGCCGCCGAGGCCCCGGAAGCCGCTCCGGTCCCCGAGTCCTCGGGCGCCATCGACACCCGGACCCTGTCCCGCTCCCTCTTCCTGCGCCTCGCGGCACTCGGCGAGAACAGCCCTGAGCGCGGCTACGTCCGGGACACCCTCATCGAACTCAACCTCCCGCTCGTCCGGTACGCGGCGGCCCGCTTCCGCTCCCGCAACGAGCCGATGGAGGACATCGTCCAGGTCGGCACCATCGGCCTGATCAAGGCGATCGACCGCTTCGACTGCGAGCGCGGCGTCGAGTTCCCGACCTTCGCCATGCCGACCGTCGTCGGCGAGATCAAGCGGTTCTTCCGCGACACCTCCTGGTCGGTCCGCGTCCCGCGCCGCCTCCAGGAGCTGCGGCTCGCCCTCACCAAGGCCAGCGACGAGCTCTCGCAGAAGCTCGACCGGTCCCCGACGGTGGCCGAGCTCGCCGCCGCACTCGGGGTGTCCGAGGAGGACGTGGTCGACGGGCTCGCCGTCGGCAACGCGTACACGGCGTCGTCGCTCGACTCGCCCGCCCCCGAGGACGACGGGGGCGAGGGCTCCCTCGCGGACCGTCTCGGCTACGAGGACACCGCGCTGGAGGGCGTGGAGTACCGCGAGTCGCTCAAGCCGCTGCTCGCCAAACTGCCGCCCCGCGAGCGCCGCATCATCATGCTGCGCTTCTTCGCGAACATGACCCAGTCGCAGATCGGCGAGGAGGTCGGCATCTCGCAGATGCACGTCTCCCGTCTGCTCACGCGCACGCTGGCCCAGCTCCGCGAGGGCCTCATCTCCGACTGACCTTCCACGCGGGGTTCATAATTGACGGATCGTCAGCCACACTGGCGCGATGCGTCACGAGCCGATGCGTCACGGGTCGACGAACGGTCGCCGAGGTGTCCTGGTGAGTGCCTCGGCGGCCGTTCTGTGTCTGGGCGGGGCGTTGGCCGCCTGCGGGAGCGGCGGGGGCGGCGGCTACGCCGCCGTCGGGGCCGCGGACGGCTCCCCAGGGGCGTCGGGGGCGGTGGTGGCGCCTTCGGGCGAGGTGTCGCTGGTGCCCCTGGACGGCTCGGCCGCCGACGGCTCCGGCACCCCCGGGGACGAGGCGGGTTCCGGGCCCGGGAAGGCATCGCCGGCCACCGGTCCGGGCGTGGTCCCGTCCGACGGCACGGGTGGCGCGGGCGGCTCGGACGGTTCGGCGGACGGTTCCGCCGGTACGGGAGGCCCGGCCTCGGACGGGGCGGGCACCGGGGCGGGGCAGGCCGGCACGGGAGGCTCGGGCACCGGCGCCGGGACTTCCTCACCCTCCGGTTCGGCTTCCGGCGGCGACTCCGGGCGCCCGGGCGGGAGTTCGGGGAGTTCGTCGGCACCGCCCGCGCCCGCTCCGACGGCGAGCGCCGGGCCCGCCGTACTCGCCGTGAGCGATCCCTCGCGCGCGGCCACAGGTCTGCGCTGGTGCGAGAAGGTGACCGTCTCGTTCAGCAACACCGGTGGTACGGCGGTCCGTTCGGGGACGGTGACCTTCGGGACGCACATCATCGGGGCGCTCGGGACCGACTGGGCGACGATCCGGTCCGCCGAGGCCCTTCCGGCGCCGATCGCCCCCGGCGCGAGGAAGAGCGGGACCTGGACGGTGTGCGTCGACGCCTGGCGGGTGCCGCTGGGCATGCACGTCGAGACCCAGGACGTGTCCGTCGAGTGGAAGTAAGGGCGCGGCCCGGCGGGGTCGCTCCACTCAGCCCGTCCACCGGGCCCACCGGGGAGCCACCGGTTCCGCCCGGAACCCCCCGGCCGTAACCGGAACTTGCAGGTCGCGCACGGAACTCACCGGCCTCGCCGATTCACGCGATCCTGCCGATTCACGCGGTCCCGCCGGTACGCGCGGCCCCGTCGGTACGCGCGGTCCCGTCGGATCACATGAAGGCGAGCCAGGCCACCCCGGCGAGGACCGCGACGGCGAGGACGACGCCGACGATCAGACCCACGCGGGGACCCGCGGGAGCGGCCGCCTGCTGCTGCCGGCCCTGGGGGGCCTCGTCGACGAACGCACGGAACATCTGAGTGCTGCCCGCGGGGTCGTAGTTGCCCTCGGGGCCCTGGGTGTTTGCCATAGGCCGGACCCTAGCGAATGCGCGCGGGCTGCCCAAGTGCCGGGTTCCCCTTCAGGCCGATCGTGACGCGTCCGCACACCGCCCGCGACCAGCACGCACGCCGCTCCACTCCGCCGCCGCACCTCGGCGGCCGCCCCCGTCCACCCCCGCCCGTCCTCGTCCCCCTTCCCACCTGCGCGTTCCCGTCCGCCAACACGTGCCTTTGCCAACTTTTTAGCCCTGAAGCGTCGAATTAGTTTGCCTGCGGCAACCAACTTCTTTATGGTTGCCCTAAGCAACGAATAAGGGGGTGCGATGGCCGAGCAGGCGCAGTACGAGGAACTGGCCCGTCAGCTCAGCGCCATCGGCGCCGTGAAACGGGGGATGGGACGGATCCTGCCGCCCGACTGCCCCGCGGGATCCGCAGCCGTGCTCACCCTGCTCGGCCGGTACGGCGAGATGCGGATGAGCCGGCTCGCCGAGCTGCTCTCCGTGGACATGTCGGTGACCAGCCGCCATGTCGCGCACGTCGCCGACCGCGGCTGGATCGAACGGTGCCCCGACCCCGCGGACAAGCGCTCGCGCATCCTGCGCCTCACCGCGGCCGGGCACGCCCGCCTCGACGAGCTGTCCCTGCGTACGTCACGCCTGCTCTCCGAGCGGCTGAGCCACTGGTCCGACGACGAGGTCGGACTGCTCATCGAGCTGATGGGCCGGCTGCGCGAGAGCTTCGGCGACTGCCGCTCACCGCGGCGGACGCCCGCGCCCCCGCCCCCGTACGCGACAGACGTGTCAGAACAGACCACCCGTACACCCGCGTGAACACGTAAGAAAAGGAAGCCCATGGCAACGACCACACCAGCCGGTGTGCGGGGCTCTCAGGCCAAGCACGGAGACGCCGACGGCGCTCCGATGACGCACCGGCAGATCATGGAGGCCCTCTCCGGGCTGCTGCTCGGCATGTTCGTCGCGATCCTGTCGTCGACGATCGTCACCAACGCGCTCCCCGAGATCATCGGCGACCTGGGCGGCGGCCAGTCCGCCTACACCTGGGTCGTCACGGCTTCGCTGCTGGCCATGACCGCGACCACGCCCCTGTGGGGCAAGCTGTCCGACCTCTACAGCAAGAAGGCGCTCGTCCAGATAGCGCTGATCATCTACGTACTGGGGTCGGCCGCCGCCGGTCTGTCCCAGAACCCCGGCACGCTGATCGCCTGCCGCGTCGTGCAGGGCATCGGCGTCGGCGGTCTGTCCGCCCTGGCGCAGATCGTGATGGCCGCGATGATCTCCCCGCGTGAGCGCGGCCGCTACTCCGGCTACCTGGGCGCGACGTTCGCCGTCGCGACCGTGGGCGGTCCGCTGCTCGGCGGCGTGATCACCGACACGAGCTGGCTCGGCTGGCGCTGGTGCTTCTACGTCGGTGTGCCGTTCGCGGTCATCGCGCTGATCGTGCTGCAGAAGACCCTGCACCTGCCCGTCGTGAAGCGGGACGTGAAGGTCGACTGGGGCGGCGCGTTCCTCATCTCCGCCGCGGTCTCGCTGCTGCTGCTCTGGGTCACCTTCGCGGGTGACAAGTACGACTGGATCTCGTGGCAGACGTACACGATGGTCGGCGGCTCGATCGTCCTCGGTGCGCTGTTCGTGCTGGTCGAGTCCAGGGCGAGCGAACCGATCATCCCGCTGCGGCTGTTCCGCAACCGCACCATCGCCCTCTCCTCCCTCGCCTCGCTGTTCGTGGGCGTCGCGATGTTCGCCGGCACCGTGTTCTTCAGCCAGTACTTCCAGCTCGCCCGGGACAAGTCCCCGACGATGTCGGGCGTCCTGACGATCCCGATGATCGGCGGCCTGTTCGTCTCCTCCACGGTCTCCGGCCAGATCATCACCAAGACCGGCCGGTGGAAGTACTGGCTCGTCTCCGGCGGCGTCCTGGTCACCGCGGGCCTCGGCCTGCTCGGCACCATCCGCCACGACACGGCCTACTGGCACGTCGCGGTCTTCATGGCGCTGCTGGGCCTCGGCATCGGCATGATGATGCAGAACCTGGTGCTCTCCACGCAGAACCAGGTGGCGCCCTCGGACCTGGGCGCGGCGAGCTCCACGGTGACGTTCTTCCGGTCCCTCGGCGGTGCGATCGGCGTCTCCGCGCTCGGCGCGGTCATGGTCAACCGCATCACCGACCACGTGAAGGACGGGCTGACCGACCTCGGCCCGAAGTACGCGGCCCTCGCGTCCGGTTCGGACTCCAGCTCCATCCCGGACATGGACAAGCTGCCCGCACCGCTGCGCACCGTCATGGAGAGCGCGTACGGCCACGGCATCGCGGACGTCTTCCTGATCGCCTCCGGTATGGCGCTGATCGCCCTGTTCATCGTGCTGTTCATCAAGGAGGTCCCGCTGCGGACGTCCGGCGCGATGGCCCAGGCCGCCGCGGAGAGGCCCGGAGCACCGGCCGCCGCGGCGGACGTCACCGAAACCGCCGGGGCCCCGGCGACCGAAGGCGCCTCCGGAACACGCTGACCGCAGACGGCCGTGGAGCGGACAGCCGCGGTCACGGACACCGGCCCGTGGGGATGCGCGCGCTCTGAACGGCGGCGCGCCCCCCACGGGCCGGTCTTCATCGGTCACGGGACCGGCTCACTCGCCCTCACTGGCGTCGACGACCCGCCGGGCCAGGTCACGGAGCTTCACGTTCTCCCGCTGGGAGGTGCGCACGAGGCTGTCGAACGCCTCGGAGGCGTCGATGTCGAGCCGCTCCATCAGGATGCCGGTGGCCTGGCCGATCAGGTCCCGGGTGCGCATCGCCTCGGTGAGCTGCTCGCGCAGGGTCGCCGAGTCCAGCGCGATGCCCACGTGCGCGGTGAACAGCCGCCCCATCCGGGTGGCCGACTCGTCGAAGGCGCGGGGCTCCCGCGCGTACGCCGTCAGGACGGTCAGCCGCCGCCGGTCGGCACGCAGCCGCAGCGACAGCACCGACCGCAGCCCGAGGTCCGAGAGCGCGCGGTCCCCGTCCCCGTCCGCCGCGGCGCTGTCCTCGATCCGGGCCACCGGCGCCGTCCACAGCCGGTTCCAGTACGGGTGGTGCTCACGGCCCGCGTTCAGGGCGTCGGCGGAACGGACGACCTCGTCCGTCCAGGCCAGCGTCTGCCGGTGGGCCTTGGGCTCGATGACGGAGATCCCGGCGTACTCGACGCCGGGCAGGATGCGCACGGCCAGCCGGACGGCGGTGCGCAGGGTGGCACGGGGGCTCGATGTCTCGTGCAACTGCTGAGCGGCCGCCGTCAGGCCTTCCGCCAGCTCGAAACCCGTATCGGAACGGGACAATTCGGAAAACTCGAACGCAGCCACCACGAACCTCTTCGGCATGCAGGGCCAAACGGCCATGCGCAGGAGAGCTCCGCAGCACATTCCTGACTGCGAGCACAGGACGAAGAGCACTTTAGCCGCTTCGCCGATCTCGGGCGCCGCCCACCGGCCCGGCCCGCGGGCGGCGGCGGGGCACTCGCCCTACGCTGACCGCATGGCACCCAAAATCGCGACGAACACCTCTGTCTCCCTCGACGAGTTGCTGGACTTCGTACGCCCCCGCCACCGGGCCGTCCTGCTCACCCGCCGTGCCGACGGCGGTCCCCAGGGCTCCCCGCTGACCTGTGGTGTCGACGACTCGGGCCGCATCGTCGTCTCGACGTACCCCGAGCGTGCCAAGACGCGCAACGCCAGGCGGGACGAACGGGTGAGCCTGGTCGTCCTGAGCGACGAGTGGAACGGGCCCTGGGTCCAGGTCGACGGCACCGCCGAGGTGATCGACTCACCGGACTCCGTGGAGCCGCTCGTCGAGTACTACCGGAACATCGCCGGTGAGCATCCCGACTGGGAGGAGTACCGCGCGGCGATGCGCAAGCAGGCCAAGTCCCTCATCCGCATCACCCCGACCCGCTGGGGCCCCGTGGCGACGGGCGGCTTCCCGGCCCACCTGGCCCCGCAGGACTAGCCGGCCCGCCGACGGGCCACCACGTTTTTTCGCCCCCTCCGCCCCTACCCTTCCCGTACCCGGGGGCGCCGCCCCCGGCTCCCCGCTCCTCAAACGCCGGAGGGGCTGAAAACCACGCCGGTGAGGGACTGGGCCCGAGCCACCGCACACCCGCGGCCGGGATCCGGCGTGAGGGGCCGTGCCGGTACATCACATGCCCGTCGCCACCGACGCCCACATCTCCGTCCAACGGCGACGGGCGGATGTACCGGCACGGCCCCGACCCACCCACCGGCATCAGCCGGGCCTCGGCACCATCGCCTCGATGCCCGCGATCAACAGCTCCAGCGCGAACCCGAAGTCCCGCTCCCGCGTCTCCTCCCCGAGCCCCGCCACCCCGGCGAAGTGCGACCCGTACACGAACTGGAGCACGGCGGACATCGCCCCCGTCCACCCGTACGCCGGCATCCCGGTGTCCCTGATCACCCGCCGCACGCACACCGAGAACGCCACCGCCCGCGGCCCGATGTTCAGGAAGTTCCCGATCAGCCCCGACACCCACGGGTGGCGCACCAGCAGCGCCCGGTACCCGGTCGCCAGCCCCCGAAGCCGATCCCGCCAGTCGTCCTCCGACTCGGCCTCCGGCAGCTCCAGTTCACCGAGCACGGCGTCGAGCGCGAGCTCCAGCAGCTCGTCCTTGGTGTCGACGTACCAGTACACGGACATCGCGGTGACGTTCAGCTCGGCCGCCAGCCGGCGCATGGAGAACCCCGCGATCCCGTCCGCGTCCAGCAACCGCACCGTGGCCGCGGTGATCCGTTCCCGGTCGAGCCCGGACGGCCGGCCACCGCCCCGGGCGGCCCGGCCGCGGGGGGCACCGCCCTCCAGCCAGACACTGGTCCGCCCCGGCCGCTTCGCCCCGTCCGCTGCCCCCGCCATGGCGCACCTTCCTCGGAACTCGCCCATGGACCGGGCCGGACTCCCCGGTCACCCTCCCCGACGATGCTAAGCGGGCCCCTCGCGGCCCCGGCCGGCCCGAGGCCCGAAACAGCCACGGGAGCGACCCGGAACGGGCGGTGGCCCGGAGCGGACACGCTCCGGGCCACCGCCCGTTCACCCCGGTACCGGTCAGCTGTCGCCGGTCGGCCGGGTCAGGTCGTAGAAGGTGGCCGAACCCACCGTCACCTTCTTGAAGTTGGCCGTGACCCACGAGCTGATCTGCGAGGAGGTGGAGGCGCCGCCGGAGTTTCCGCCACCGCCCATGCCGCCGCCCATGCCACCGCCCGAGATGAAGTAGTGGATCCTGCCGTCCTTCACGTACTTCTTGAACTGGGCCAGGGTCGGGGACGGGTCGGTGCCGTTGAAGCCGCCGATCGCCATGACCGGCTTGCCGGTGGCCAGTTGGTAGCTCGCGGAGTTCTGGGAGCCGATCGCGGCGGCCGCCCAGGTGTAGTCCCCCGCGTTCTTCGACAGCAGCGCCTTCGCCTCGGAGCCGACGCTCGCGCCGTTCAGCAGTCCTCCGGCCCCGCCGCCACCGCCGGGCATACCGCCCTCGCCCGTACCGCCGCCGGGAATGCCGCCCTGCTGGTTCTGCCCCTGGCCCTGCCCCTGACCGTTGCCGTTGCCCTGCTGACCGGGGAACCCGCCGTTGCCGTCGCCCTGCTGGTTCTGGCCGCCGCCGGGGAAGCCGCCGGTGCCGCCCGTCGGGGGCTGGCCCGTGCCGCCGCCGGGCACGCCCTGCTGCCCGTTCGGCATGCCGCCGTTGCCGTTCTGCTGGTTCTGGCCGCCGGGGAAACCGCCCCGCGTGCCACCGCCGCCGCCGGGGAAACCACCCCGGCCGCCCATGCCCGCACCGGCCGGACCCGCCGTCACGATGGACCCGGTGTGCCCGGTGTCCACGGTGGAGAGCGTGTACGCCGTCGGGCCCGCGGCCGCCGCCACGAAGCCCAGCCCGGCTGCCGCGAGGGCGAGCCGCCTGCCCAGCCGGGCCACGAAGACCAGGCCGAGCGCGGCGGTCAGACCACCGACGAGGACCAGCCACTTGAGCCACGGCAGGTAGTCGGAGGTGCGGTTGAGCAGGACGTATCCCCAGGCCGCGGTCGCGGTGACCGAGCCGGCGAGGGTGAGCGCCGCCCACGCCCTGCCCCGCTCCTCCCACAGCGCCGTCGCGCCCGTGCCGACCACGGCGGCGATGTAGGGGGCCAGGGCCACCGTGTAGTACTGGTGGAAGATGCCGGCCATGTAGCTGAAGACCAGCATGGTCATCAGCAGCGCGCCGCCCCAGGCGAGGAACGAGGCACGGGCCAGGTCGGTCCGCTTCGCCTTCCGGGTCAGGACCAGGCCGCCCACCAGCAGGATCAGGGCCGCCGGGAGCAGCCAGGAGATCTGGCCGCCGACCTCGGTGTTGAACATGCGGTCCCAGCCGGTCTCGCCCCACATCCCGGTGCCACCGCCGCCGCCACCGCCTCCGACGCTGCCGGTCTCGTCGCCATTGATACGGCCGAGCCCGTTGTAGCCGAAGGTCAGCTCCAGGAAGGAGTTGTTCTGCGAACCGCCGATGTACGGGCGCGAGGACGCGGGCCACAGTTCGACGATCGCGACCCACCAGCCGCCGGCGACGGTCATCGCGACCGCCGAGAGGCCCAGTTGCGCGAACCGCCTGCGGACCGGCACCGGCGCGCAGACCGCGTACAGCACGGCCAGCGGCGGCAGGATCAGGAACGCCTGGAGTGTCTTGGTGAGGAAGGCGAGGCCGACCGCGGCACCCGCCCACAGGAGCCACTTCGTACGGCCGTCCTCCAGGCCACGGATCACGCAGTAGACCGTGACGGTCATGAGCAGCGCGAGCATCGCGTCCGGGTTGTTGAACCGGAACATCAGCGCGGCGACCGGGGTGAGCGCGAGGACCGCGCCGGCGATCAGACCCGCCGCGGCGCTGAAGCGGCGGCGTACGGCCGCGTACAGGACGCCGACCGTGGCCACGCCCATCAGCACCTCGGGGACGAGGATCGCCCAGGAGCCGAGGCCGAAGATCCGTACCGACAGGGCCATCGGCCACAGCGAGGCCGGGGGCTTGTCGACGGTGATGGCGTTGGCCGAGTCGAGCGAGCCGAAGAAGAGGGCCTTCCAGCTCTGGCTGCCGGCCTGCACGGCCGCGGAGTAGAAGGAGTTGGCGTACCCGGAGGCGCTCAGGCCGTACAGGTACAGCACCGCGGTGGCGAGCAGCAGGCCGAGGAGGGCGGGGCGCGCCCAGCGCGGGTCCTCGGGCCGGCCCCTCCAGACCCGCCGGAGGAGGGGCCGCCGGGACTCGCCGGCCCCGGGGGCGATCGGGGGCGGTGCCGAGGAGGGCGGGCCCCAGGCGTGACCGGAGGCGACGGTACCGCCGCCGGTGCCGGTGTCCGTCCCGATGCTCGTACCGGCACCGCTGCCGCTGTCGGCGGTCGTGTCGGGTCGTGTCGTCATCGCGCGTTCCTCGGATCGTGATCGTGCGGGCGCACCGCCTGCAACTGCATGGTCGAATCCCGCCGGGAGCGGTCCGTGGCCTCGTCGCCGCGGAACCGGCCGGTGTCGTGGGAGAAGCCGGTGTCGTGGGAGAAGGAGGCCGCCCCCGGGTACTGCGGCGGCGGGCCGGCGGCGTCGCCCTGCCGTGCGCCCGTCGTACGGAACGGCGGGAACGGCGGGGACGGCTGGTGCGAGGCCACCACGGGGGACGGTGCGGGCGTCCCGCCCCGCCGGTCGGGGAAGACCCAGGCGCGGAAGAGCAGGAAGCGCAGTACGGTCGCCGCGAGGTTGGCGGCGATGAGCACCGCCAGCTCGGTGGAGTGCGCGGGGTCGCTCGTCGCGGCATTGAGCGCGGCGAGCGATCCGCTGGTCAGGGTGAGCCCGATGCCGAAGACGACCAGGCCCTGCGCCTGGTGCCGGACGGCGCCGCCCCGGCCGCGTACGCCGAAGGTGAGCCGCCGGTTGGCCGCCGTGTTGGCGACCGCCGACACGAGCAGCGCGAGCGCGTTGGCGACCTGTGCCCCGGAGAAGGAGCGGAAGACGCTGTAGAGCAGCAGGTAGAAGAGGGTGGACAGGCCGCCGACGACGCAGAAGCCGACGAGCTGGCGGGCCAGGCCCTTGGGTACGCCGGTCAGCTCGCGGTCGCGCGGGTCGTCCCCGAAGGGGCGGGCGAGCCGGTCGAGCGAGAGCGAGCCGGTGGCCAGGGCGCGTCCCACCCGCCACACGCCCTTCAGGTCGTCGGTCGCGGTCCTCACGATGTGGACGGTCGAGTCCGGGTCGTCGACCCAGTCGACCGGCACCTCGTGGATGCGCAGCCCGGCCCGCTCGGCGAGCACCAGCATCTCGGTGTCGAAGAACCATCCGGTGTCCTCGACGAGCGGCAGCAGCACCTGGGCGACATCACGGCGGATCGCCTTGAAGCCGCACTGCGCGTCCGAGAAGCGGGCCTGGAGCGAGCCGCGCAGGATCAGGTTGTAGGCGCGGCTGATGAACTCCCGCTTGGCCCCCCGCACCACGCGGGAGGAGCGGGACAGCCGCGAGCCGATCGCGAGGTCCGAGTGGCCGGAGATCAGCGGGGCCACCAGCGGCAGCAGCGCGTTCAGGTCGGTGGACAGGTCCACGTCCATGTACGCGAGGACCGGCGCCTCGGACTGCGACCACACGGTCCGCAGCGCCCGGCCGCGGCCCTTCTGCTCCAGCCGGAAGGACCGGACCTCCGGGATCCGGGCCGCCAGCCCGGCCGCCACCAGCGGGGTGCTGTCCGTGGACGCGTTGTCCGCCACCGTGATGCGGAACGCGTACGGGAACGTGCGCCGGAGGTGGTCGTGCAGTCTGAGCACGCACGGCTGGAGGTCCTTCTCCTCGTTGTAGACGGGGATCACGACGTCCAGGACTGGCGTACCCGCGTCCGCGGCCGGGAGGTGCTCCCGCGCCGGCAGATCGCCGGGAGAAGAGTCGGTTCGCATGGGAACGACTCTCGTCAAGCCCCCTGTCGCACCCATGTGGTGGCGCTGTGCTGTGCCTGTGAGTGCGATTGCCAGTTCGTCTCGGGGTCCGGCCGCGGCGCGACGGGGCCGGGCGCGGGCAGGTGGACCGTGAACACGGTCCGCCCCGGGACGCTGTCCACGGTCACGGCGCCGTCGTGGGCGGTCGCGACGGCCTGCACGATGGCGAGCCCCAGACCGGTGGACCCGGTGGCCCGGGAGCGCGCGGAGTCGCCCCTGGCGAACCGCTCGAACACGTGCGGCAGCAGGTCGGGCGGGATTCCCTGGCCGTTGTCCTCCACGTCGACGCACATCCACGGCCCGCGCCGCTGGACACGCGCGGTGACCGTCGTACCGGGCGGGGTGTGCTTGCGGGCGTTGCCCAGCAGATTGACCAGCACCTGTTGGATCCGTGCCGCGTCCGCCGACACCAGCGCCGGTTCCTCGGGCAGGTCGAGCCGCCAGTTGTGGTCCATGCCCGCCGCGCGCGAGTCGCTGATGGTGTCCACCACGAGCGGGACGAGATCGGTCTGCTCGAACTGGAGGGGCCGTCCGGCGTCCAGGCGCGCGAGCAGCAGCAGGTCCTCCACGAGCAGCGTCATACGGCCCGCCTCGGACTCGATGCGGCCCAGGGCGTGCCGGGTGTCGGGACCGACCTGCTCGCGTCCGCGCCGGGTCAGCTCGGCGTACCCGCGGATGGAGGCGAGGGGGGTCCTGAGTTCATGGCTCGCGTCGGCGACGAACTGCCGTACCCGCATCTCGCTCTGCTGGCGGGCGTGCAGGGCGCCGTGCACGTGGTCGAGCATCCGGTTGAGCGCGGCACCGACCTGGCCGACCTCGGTGTGCTGGTCGGTCTCGGCCTCCGGGACGCGCTCGCTGAGGTTCACCTCACCGGTGTGCAGGGGGAGTTCGGAGACCCGGGTGGCGGTGGCGGCGACCTTGCGCAGGGGGCGGGTGGCGAGGCCGACGAGGACGTAACCGGCGATGACGGCCGCGCCGAGACCGGCGGCGGTGACGCTGGCCTCGACGATGACGAGGGTGTTGACGGTGTTGTTGACCTCGGCGGTCGGGAGGGCGACGTAGTACGCGCCACCGCCGTCCCGGCCCGTGACGTACTGGACGCGGTACTCGCCGAGGCCCGGAACGTCCACGGAGTGCGCCCGGCGGTCCTTAGCCACGGAGGCGACGGCCGCCTTCTGCGCCGCGTCGAGGTCGCGGGCGCTCATGTCCTTGAAGAAACCGTTGCTGTCGCTCCGCTGTTCGGAGACGGCGGCGCTGGCGATCTCGCCGTCCTCCACGTACGCGGCGATGGTCTTGGGCTGCGTCGGCGGCTGCTTGACGAACTTCGCGGCCTTGGCGCTCGCCGGCGTCCCATCGTCCGCGCCGGGACCGGTGTCCGGGACCGTGCTCCGGTCGCCCGGCGGCTGCTTGCCGTCCATGAGGCCGCCGACCGCGCGCATGGCGACGTCCTTCACCTTGTCGTCGAGCTGACGGTACAGATGGTCGTGCAGGGCGAGCGCGGTCACGGTGCCGATCACCGCGCACACGACGGCGATCAGCGCCACGGACGCGACGACGAGCCGCGTCCGCAGGGTCCTCGGCTGTCGTGCCCGCCTCTTCTGCGCTCGCGGCCGTCGTCGTCCGCTCATGACGTGGCGGGCTTGATCAGATAGCCGGCCCCGCGCCGGGTGTGGATCATCGGCTCGCGCCCGGCGTCGATCTTCCGGCGCAGGTACGAGATGTAGAGCTCAACCACGTTGGCCTGGCCGCCGAAGTCGTACGACCACACGCGGTCGAGTATCTGCGCCTTGCTCAGCACCCGGCGCGGGTTGCGCATCAGGAAGCGCAGCAGCTCGAACTCGGTCGCGGTGAGGTGGATGTTGTCCCCGCCGCGCGACACCTCGTGGCTGTCCTCGTCCAGGGTGAGGTCCCCGACGACGAGCACGGACTCGGAGCGCCGGTCGGCCGCGCCGGAGCGCCGGATCAGACCGCGCAGCCGGGCCACGACCTCCTCCAGGCTGAACGGCTTGGTGACGTAGTCGTCGCCACCAGCGGTGAGGCCGGCGATGCGGTCCTCGACCGCGTCCTTGGCCGTCAGGAACAGCACCGGGACGTCGGGCTGCTCCCGGCGGAGCCGGCCGAGCACCGTCAGGCCGTCCATGTCGGGCAGCATCATGTCGAGCACCACGGCGTCGGGCCGGAACTCGCGCGCGGTCTGCACCGCGCCCGTCCCGTCACCCGCGCTGCGGATCTGCCAGCCTTCGTAGCGAAGGGCCATGGACAGCAGCTCGGTGATCGACAGCTCGTCGTCCACCACAAGCACCCGGACGGGGCTCCCGTCCGGCCTCAGCAGTTCGGTGCGCCCCTGGGGCGAGGTCGTGGTCATGGTGGACACCTTGGCGGGCGCCGCTGAGAGCACCCTTTCGGCAACCTGTGATTTTCCTGAGAAACGCACAGGTGCCTCTCAGGAAGCTCCTGGGTACTCCCTTGCCGGCGTCAGCGGAGGCCGAAGAGACGGGCTCCGTTCCCGAAGCAGACCGCCCGCAGCCAGTCGTCGCCCAGCCCGAGCCGTTCCAGCGCGCGCAGCTGGTGGACGTACGGGTACGGGATGTTGGGGAAGTCCGTGCCGAGGAGCACCCGGTCCCCGAGGTCCGCGAGCCGGGGCAGCAGTGCGGGCGGGAACGGCGCGAGCCGCTCGCTGAAGTCGGTGAACGCCATGGTCGTGTCGAGCCGCACCCCGTCGTACCGCTCGGCGAGGCCGAGGAAGTCCTCGTACTCGGGCATCCCCATGTGCGCGAAGACGAACCGCAGCCGGGGATGCCGGCGAAGGACGGCCGCGGCCGGTCCCGGGCCGGTGTGCTTGCCGGGCGAGGGCCCCGAACCGCAGTGGATGACCACCGGGACGCCCGCCTCGGCCAGCAGTCCCCAGGCCGGGTCGAGGAGTTCGTCCGCCGGGTCGTACGCCCCCACCTGCACGTGCGCCTTGAAGACGCGCGCGCCGGCCTCCACCGCCTCGCGCACGTAACCCTCGACGCCCGGCTCGGGGAAGAGGGTCGAGGTGTGCAGGCAGTCCGGGGTGCGCCGGGCGAAGTCGACGGCCCAGGAGTTGAGCCACTCGGCCATGCCCGCCTTGTGCGGGTAGAGCATCGCCGTGAAGGCGCGCACCCCGAACCCCCGGATCAGCGCCAGGCGTTCGGCCTCGTCCGCGCGGTAGGCGATCGGCCACTCGATGCCGCCGGTGAGCTCACCGACCCCGTCGAAGTAGGCCCACACCTTGCGCAGCACCCGCTCGGGCATGAAGTGCGTGTGGACGTCGACGAGCCCGGGCAGCCCGAGCCCTTCCCAGAAGCGCCGCACCTCCCGCGCCTCGTCCCGCACGCCCTCGCCCGTCGCGCCCTCCCGGTCAGCCGTCGGCACGCTCGAACCCATGGCTCCGCTCGACCTTGGCGATGTGCAGGGTGTAGCGCTCGTACCAGTCGGCCCGGCCGCGCCGCTGTGCCGCCCGGTGCTCGGCGTGCGCGCTCCACTCCTTGATGGCGGCCTCGTCCCGGAAGTACCCGACGCTGATGGCCAGTCCGCCCGGGGTCCGCGCGTAGTCCATCCCCAGATAGCCCGGGATCTCCTTGACCAGCTCGTCCATCCGCTCGGCGGTCTCCGCGTACCCGCCGTCGTCCTCCGTCCGTACGGAGGTGAACACGGCGGCGTAGTAGGGGGGTTCGTGGGCCGCGACAGGCGCGGGAAGGTGATCGCTCATGTCCGCCACTCTCCTTGCGGGCGTCACCCGTCGTCCAGCGCCTTTCCGAACGGGATCCAAAAGGGATCGAAGTCTTGACCATCCGCCCCGCCGCACGCCCCCCTCCCTCTCTCCCTCTCCCTCCCCCGCCCTCCCTTCAGAACAGGCCGTCCTGAACCCCGGTGTCCGCCGCGGGCGGCTCCCTCACGGGAAAGGTGATCCCCGGGCCCGGATCCGCGTCCGCAGCCGCGGCCCGGACTCCGGTCAGGTCCCACCCCGTCATCAGCCGGGTGTCGAGGACGACGGCTCCCCGTCCGGTGAGGAGGTGGAGGTCGGGGCCCGCGGCACCGAGCAGCTCGCCGTCGACGGAGCCTCCCGCGGCCAGTTCGCGCACGACCACCTGGACGGGCCCGAGCCCGGCGAGCCCGAACAGCTCCGTGTGGTCCACGGGCTCGAAGGGGGCCCGCGCGAGCGACTCCGGCCAGCCGGCGAGTCCCCCGGCCCGCTCGTGCAGTTCCCGGATCTCGGCGACGCGCTCCCCGGGCCCCGGCAGCACCGGCCGCACCGCCCGCTTGTCCGCGTACGGGATCCGGTCCGGCACCCCGAGCGCGGCCCGCAGCAGTTCCTCGGCCCGGCGCGCGGCCATCAACGGCCCCTGCCCCAGCCAGCTGAAGGTGACGGCGCCCTGCTCCATGAGCCGGACGGAACCCCGATCGACCCGCGTGATCCCCACCTTGACCAGGCCGGGCCCGAACCACGCGAGGTACACGCGGTACGGCCGCGGGTCATCGGCCAGCGTGTCGGCGGCGACGAAGTGCGCACGGTCCAGCCGCGCGCACTCCTCGCACCGCCCGCCCGTGCCGCGCGGTGACACGACGGCCCGCACCGGACACGCGTTCCCCCGAGCCCCGACGCATGTCCGCACACCCCCGTCCACGACACCGAACGCGACCCGCCGCCCCCGGACCAGCGGACTCGTCCGCCCCCCGCCCCACACCAGCACGGCCCCGTCCCCCGACCACCGCACCCCCGAACACACCCACACCCGCCGCACACGACGACAGTAGGCCCTCCCACCGACACGGGCAGGGCCCCGGCAGAGTCGCCCGCGCTCCCCTGAACAGGTCGGCCGGTGCGGCCGTACCGCTGGGGGGCGACACCAAGAGCATCGGCGGCCCTGGGAAACCGCGGCGACCACTGCGGTCGTGTCCACAACAGTGGAACCATCCCAGGGCTGTTGACGTGCAAAGACATGGATCGCCTGGAATCCCGTCCCGGGACGGGACGGACCGACACGAGCGGAGGTGGGCTCGGGCCATGGCCGCGGCCGACGAGGACGTGACGAGGTTCGCGGAGCTGCTGGCGCGCCTCAAGACCCGTACGGATCGCAGCTACGCGGCCCTGGCCCGGCGCCTCGACATGAACGCCTCCACGCTGCACCGCTATTGCGCGGGCGAGGCCGTGCCGCTGGACTTCGGTGTGGTGGAGCGGTTCGCGGCGCTGTGCGGGGCCTCGCGCCAGGAGCGCGTGGAGCTGCACCGCCTGTGGATCCTCGCGGTCGCGGAGCGACGACGGTCCCGCCCGACGGCCGCCCGACCGCGCCGGACGGCCGAGGGCGCGTCCGGGGGTGCATCCGGGAGCACGTCCGGGGGCGAACCGAACGCACCGGAACGTGCCGCGGAGAGCGGTGCGGAGGGGAACGCGGAGGACGGCACGGGCGGGGGCCCCGGCAACAGCACGGAACGGGGCGCGGGCGGAAGCGCAGGCGCGGAAAGCCGCACGGACAGCCTCGCGGAGCACGACACGGACGGCGGAGCGGACGGCGGAGCTGACGGCGGCACGGACAGCCGCGCGAAGGGGCGCGCAGCAGAGCGCGGCGGGACTTCCGCGCCCCTCGCCGGACCGGCGCCCCTCGCGGAACCCACTCCGGACGCGGCGGGGGCGGCGGACGCGCCCGGCACGTCAGGCACGACGCCCGCGCCGGTCGCCCCGGTCGCACCGCCCGGCACCGCGCGTGAGCGGTCCCCCCGCGCCTGGTACCGGCGGCGCCCGGCCGTCGTGTCGGCCGTCCTGGGCACCGCGTTCCTCCTGACCACCGCGGGGTTCGCGGCGTTCTCCGCGTTCCCGGGGTCCCCGGCCCACGGTTCGCCCGGCAGCGGAGCGTCGTCGCGCCGCGGTCCGTCGGTGTCGCCCACCGGCACCTCGGCACAGCCGTCCAGCCCGGTCGTCCCGTTCACCTGGACCGTGAACTCCCATGTGTGGAAGGACGACTGCAGCCACGACTACGTCATCGAAAAACCCCCGGGACAGGTCCCCCCGCCCCCGTCCGCCCAGGACGCCGAGGTGTGGGCGACCGCGCAGGACGCGGCGCACGGCGGGGAGACGATCGTCCGCGTGGCGGTCCAGGGGCGTTCCTCGGCCGCCGTCGTCCTGGAGGCCCTGCACGTCCGCGTCGTGCGCCGTGCCGCGCCCCCGGGTGACGGATCCTTCGTCTACGACACGTCCCTGGGCTGCAGCCCGGGCATCACGCCGACGGCCTTCACGGTGGCCCTCGACGCGCACACCCCCGTCCCGCGGGCCGTACCCGGCCGCAGAGGGGACAAGATCCTGCCGGCGAGGCGCCTCCCGTACCGGGTCTCCGTGGAGGACCCGGAGGTGCTGCTGATCAAGGCGCGGACCGAGCACTGCGCGTGCGACTGGTACCTCGACCTCGACTGGTCCTCGCAGGGCCGCACGGGCACCACCCGGCTCGACGACCACGGCCGTCCCTTCCGCACCGCCGGTGTCACCGGGCTCCCCCGCTACCGGTACGCCGACCCGCCCCGGCGCTGGATGCCGGAGGCCCCCCAGCGGTACTGAGCCCTCTTTTCCGTTCCGGCCCCGAACGCCGCCCCGACCGAACCGCTCACGGTTCCCGAGGGGTTGGCCCCACCCGCTCACGCCAAAGGCCCCACCGGTTCAACCGGCGGGGCCTTTGATCTGTGTGCACTCGGCAGGATTCGAACCTGCAACCTTCTGATCCGTAGTCAGATGCTCTATCCGTTAAGCTACGAGTGCTTGTTCTGTTTTTGTTCTTGTCTCCGCTCCCGGGGCTTTTCCCCCGCTCGCGGCGACAGGAAGAACATTACATGACTGCCGCCGCCATGTGAAATCCATTCCCCTCACCCCTTGTGAGCTGGGAAAACGCGGTTCCGGGTGCTCGCGGTCGCCCTGGACGCCACCGCGCACGGCAGCTCTCGCGGACCCCTGGAACGCCGAAACCCCGGTCCAGTGGACCGGGGTTTCGGATCTTCGGGCGGAGGCGGAGGGATTTGAACCCTCGATGGGATTGAAGTCCCAAACCGCATTAGCAGTGCGGCGCCATAGACCGGACTAGGCGACGCCTCCCGCACAACCCCTCACGCAAGCGCGAGTGGTGCGTGCAGATGATGACACAGGCGAGTGCCGCGTCACCAATCGCCCCCCACGGTACTAGGCAGATGCGCCGCACTGCAAAGCCTCGCCGGACACGCAACCGGACGGGTCGCTCCGCGTTAGGCAGGTCATGTTGCGCCGACTGCTCCTCGCCGCCGCCGTGTCCGCCACCGCCGCGCTCTCCTCCGTGTCCGGCGCCGTCGCCGGCACCCCCGCCGACGCCCCCGGCGCGCTCCCCGTACCCCTGGTGTCCCCGTCCGTCCCCTCCACCGCGTCCGCGGGCGGAACGTCGCCGCTGTTCCCCGCCGGGCCGCCGTCGTCACCGGCCCTCGCCGCCGTGCGCGGAGTCGTCCTCCCGGCGCTCATGCCCCCGCCGGCCCGTCCGGACGACTCCTCGGACCGGCTGACCGTGACCGTGGACGGCGTGGGCGGCGGCGCGGACGGAACGTTCGAGCTGGAGTGCCACCCCGCCGGCGGCACCCACACCCGTGCGGCGGAGGCCTGCGACCGGCTGGACCGGATGACCACCTGGGGCAAGGACACCTTCGCCCCGGTGCCGCCGGACAGCCTGTGCACGATGGTCTACGGGGGCCCGGCCACCGCGCGGGTCACGGGGACCTGGGCGGGGCGCCCCGTCGACGCGCGCTACGACCGCTCGAACGGCTGCGAGATCTCGCGCTGGAACGCCCTGGTCCCCGTCCTGCCCGGCGCCCGCTCCTAGGTCCCGCCCGACGCCCGCCCCCTAGAGCCCGTCCGGCGGTTCCCGTCCGTCCGGCCCCGGCCCGGGCGGGCCGAGGACACGGTGGAGTCACAGTGATCTCACGGTGCTCTCACGGTTCCGTACGGTGAAATGCGTGGTCACAGGTTTTGCTCCGCTTCCGCCTCTCATATGTGTGCGACCTCCCTCTCATCCGGCATCGCGAGCGCAACCTCTGCCCGTAGACTCCCTCGCGTGACACGCCGCGGGCCGGTTGGCAAGATGGCCTCCGCGGTCGGCAAGGTGCGGTAACAGGGAGGAAGCGTCTCGTGAGCAGCAGGCCATCCCGAGGCGCTGCTCGCCTCGCAGCCATACTGGACGCGCTGCCGGATGCGTTGGTCCTGGTCAACACCAACGGGACCGTCGTCAACGCCAACACGATCGCCCTGGAGGCCTTCGAGGCCCCGGGCACGGCCCTGGTGGGCCGCGGGCTGCTCGATCTGCTCCCCGAGTTCGACTCCAGGCTGATCCCCGGCTCCATGCGGCGCCCCGACACCACCGACGAGCGCGGGCGCACCAAGCCGACCCGGATGGTCGCGCGGCGGACCGACGGCTCGGAGTTCCCGGTCGAGGTCACCAGCGCGAACCTGGAGAGCGGCCAGCAGGCCTACGCCAACCACGGCCCCACCCCCGACGAACTGCTGATGCTCGTCGTGCGCGACCTGTCGGGCACCGTCGACACCGAGGCCGAGCTCGCGCGTTCGCAGCGCCAGACCGAGATGATCCTGCGCGCGGCGGCCGAGGGTGTCGTCGGGACGGACACCGACGGACGGGTCGTCCTCGTCAACCCCGCCGCCGCCCAGATCCTCGGATACCGGGCCAGCGATCTCGGCGGCAGGGAACTGCACACCCTGGTCCTGCACTCGCGGGCGGACGGCGAGCCCTTCCCCTACTCGGATTCGCCGCTCGCCGACACGCTGCGCTCCGGGCGCAAGCACCGGGTGCGCGGGCAGGTGCTGTGGTCGAAGTCCGGGGACAAGGTTCCGGTCGACCTGACGACGTCTCCGGTGCGCGACGGGGACCAGCTCGTCGGCGCCGTCATGACCTTCACCGACCGGCGCCCGTACGACACCCTGGTCGAGGAGAAGGAAGCGGCCGCCGCCCGGCACGCCGAGGAGCTGGAGCGGATAGGCGAGGAGCACGCCGCCGAGCTGGAGGAGCTGCGGGAGCGGCACACCGCCGAGCTCGCCGAACTGACCGAGGGGCACGAGGAGGAACTCGCCTCCGGCGAGGAGCGGTACGCGGCGCTCGGCGAGCGGGAGAAGGACCGCTACGAGGCACTGGCCGCCCGGCACGAGCAGCTGCTCGCCGTCCTCGGCCACTCCCTGCGCGGCCCCCTCGACCAGCTCCGCGGCGAACTCGCCAAGCTGGCCGCCGACGACGCGGGGCAGCTCTGGCCGGAGGCCAACCAGGTGCTCCACCACCTCTCGGCCGGCTACTCGCGGATCACGACGCTCGTCGACAACGTCCTCGGCTACCAGCGGCTGGACGCGGGCGTGGAGACGCTCTTCCGTACGAACGTGATGCTGGACGCCGTGGTCGCGGCCGGTGTCGAGGGCGCCGTGGAGCTGATCGGTCCCGGACGCGTGCAGTTCGCCGTGCACGCGCCGCCCATCGAGGCCGAGGTGGACCCGCAGCGTCTCGCGCGCGCCCTCGCCCACCTGGTCGCGGACGTCGCGGGCGTCGACGCGACCGGCAACGCGCCGGTGTCGACGGGCGGTTACATGGACAACACGGTCGTCGTGGCGGCGGCGCAGCGCGGCGAGGTCGTCCGCATCGAGGTGCGCGGTCCGTACGCCGGGGGAGACCCGGTGCACGAGCCGATCGTGCGCGGGATCGTGCGCGCGCACGGCGGTGTGCTCCAGACGCACGAGGTGCCGGGGATGAGCGGCAGCGCGTACGTCCTGGAGGTGCCCATCGGGGGCGGGGCGGGCGTGGTTCCGCTCGACGCCGTTCCGTCGGTCGGCGCCGAGATCGCCCTTCCCGAGCAGGACCCGCGACAGGCCCTGCAGCAGGCCCCGCAGCAGAGCGGTGGCCGGCGGCGGGCCCGGCGGGCCTCGACAGACGCCTTCCTGGAGGGCGAGGAGTCGGGGGAGTCCGCTCCGAACGCCCTGGAGGCGGCCGGCGCGACCCTTCCCACCGGGCGCCGTCGTCGGCGTGCCGTGGAGGAGCAGGCGGCGGGCGAGCCGGCGGTTCCCGCGCAGGAGCAGCCGGGCGACGCCGACGAGGGCGGCTCCGGCGGTAGCGGGCGGCGCCGTGGCCGGCCCAGTCCCGCCGAGGGCACGGGCGACGCCGTCGGCACGCCCGACGGGGTGGCCGAGGGCGCGGTCGTGATGGCGGGCGAGCACGGGGCGGGAACCGCGGCCGTGGGATCCGGCCTGGGCGGGACGGTGCCGCCTCAGGGGGTGCCGGTGCCCTCCGGGCGGCGCGCGCGCCGTGACGGCGAGCAGAACGCGCTGCCGGCGGCACCCTCCGCGGCGGCGCCGGAGAACGGTCCCGAGGAGAACGACGGCACCACCGACGAGGCGGGCCGGCCGACCGGGCGGCGCCGCCGTGCGCTGGCCGCGGCGGCCGAGAGTGCCGACGCGCAGGAGACGGGCGCCCGCACGGTGTTCGCGCTGCCTCCGGCGGAGGCGGACCAGTCGCCGGAGTACGTCCAGGCCGCGGCGCAGGTGCAGGCCGCCCAGGCGCAGGCGGCCGAGGCCCACGCCGCCGAGGTCCAGGCCGCTCAGGCGCAGGCGGCCCAGGCGGCCCAGGCGCAGGTGCAGGCCCAGGTCGCGCTGGCGCAGCAGCCCGACGGCCGTCACGACGCGATGCGGCACGACCCCGACGACGATCACACCCCGCCGCAGCCGCACCCGGCCGACGCCCCGACGGGCCGTCGGCGTGCCCGTCAGCTCGCCGGGCCGGCTCCCGAGGCGGCGCCCGGCACGCCCGCACAGGCGCTCCCGGCACCGGGCGTCCCCGGACAGCCGGTCCCGGCCCAGGGCGTCCCCGGACAGCCTGTCCCCGCGCAGGCGCTGCCCGCACCGGCCGTCCCCGTTCCCGCCGTCCCCGGACAGGCCGTGCCCGCGCAAGGACTTCCCGCGCAGGCCGTTCCCGGACAGCCGGTGCCCGCGCTCGGACAGCCGGTGCCCGCGCAGGGACTCCCCCCGCAGGCCGTCCGGGTCGCCGCGCCCGCCGGTCAGCCGGTTCCCGCCGGCCTGCCCGCCGTCGTCGCGCAGCCGGGTTCCGCGCCCGTTCCGGCGGCGCAGCCCTGGCCCGACGCGAACACCGCCGGTGCCGGCGCGCAGCCCGCTCTCCCGGCGGCCCCGGCCGACCGGGCGGCTCCCGCCCCGCTGCCCCCGGAGCGCCCGGCCGCGCGGACGGCCCAGCCGCTGCCCGCCGAGACGGCGCCCTCGGCCGACCCCAACTCGACGCAGGGCCGTGCCATAAGCGTGCGCACGCTCGGCCAGGGCGTCCCGTTCACCCGTCAGGTCGCGGCGGACCGGCCGGGCGGCGGTGTCCAGACCGCGACTCCTCCCCCGCACGCGACGAGCGGCGCGGGCCGCCGCCGCAAGCTCGGCACTCCGCCCGAGCCCGCCGCCGAACGCCCGGAGACCGCCACTCCCGCCCTTCCGCAGGCCGCCCAGCCCGCCGGAGGACCCCGGCGGCCCGGCACCACCGAGGGCGCCGGACGGTCCTACGCCATAGGCGCGCCCGACGAGAACGCCGCCGAGGGTCCCGAGCCGCTCGACGGTCCCGGTGGCGCCGTCGAGGTCGCCGACCCGCCGCAGCTGCGGCCCGTGGACGACGAGCTGCCCCCGGAGCCCCTGGACAACCCGCGGCGGCTGCTCGTGTGGCCGGCGCCCGACGCCGGCACCCAGCAGGCGCTGAGCGACCGCGGCTACCGGCCGGTCGTCGTGAACTCGCGCGAGGAGGTCGACGCGCAGATCGCCGCGTTCCCCGCCGCGCTGTTCGTCGACCCGCTGACCGGGCCGATCACCCGCACGGCGCTGCAGTCGCTGCGCCAGGCCGCCGTGGCGGCCGAGGTTCCCGTCCTGGTGACGGCCGGCCTCGGACAGGCGACGCGCGAGGAGGCGTACGGCGCCGACCCCGCCGTGCTCCTGAAGGCGCTCGCGCCGCGCGACTCCGAGCAGCACCCGCCGCGCGTACTGCTCATCGAGGAGCACGCGGAGATCGCGCTCGCGCTGACGGCGACGCTGGAGCGGCGCGGGATGCAGGTCGCGCGCGCCTCGACGGACGAGGACGCGGTGACCCTGGCCGCGCAGATGCGGCCGAACCTCGTGGTGATGGACCTGATGCAGGTACGGCGCCGACAGGCCGGGATCGTGGACTGGCTGCGTGCGAACGGGCAGTTGAACCGCACGCCGCTCGTCGTCTACACCGCCGCCGTCGACGCGTCCGAACTGCCGCGGCTGGCCGCGGGGGAGTCGGTGCTGTTCCTCGCCGAACGCTCGACGAGCGACGAGGTCCAGGAGCGGATCGTCGACCTCCTGGCCCGCATCGGCACCAACTAGGGCCTGCCGGGCCGGGCGCTCCGGGTCCTGTCGGGCCGGGCGGTGCGGCCCCGTGCCCGTACCGGCGTGAAACGCGTGTGTGCCGGGCGGGGGACCCTGGGGTCCCCCGCCCGGCACATGTCGTTCAGGTCCCGCGGGTCAGAGCTTGGTCACGTCCAGGCCGCCCTCGGCGTACCGCTTGCGGATCACCTTCTTGTCGAACTTGCCGACGCTCGTCTTCGGGACGGCCTCGACGAGCGACCAGCGCTCGGGGAGCTGCCACTTGGCGATCTTGCCCTCCTCCGCGAGGAAGGCGCGCAGGCTCTCGAAGTCCGCGGTGGAGCCCTCCTTCAGGACGACGGTGGCCAGCGGGCGCTCGCCCCACTTCTCGTCGGGGACGGCCACGACCGCGGCCTCGGCCACGTCCGGGTGGGCCATGAGGGCGTTCTCCAGGTCGACCGAGGAGATCCACTCGCCGCCCGACTTGATGACGTCCTTGGCGCGGTCGGTGAGGGTCAGGAAGCCGTCCGCGCTGATCGTGCCGACGTCGCCGGTCTTCAGCCAGCCGTCCTCGCTGAACTTGTCGGCGGGGCGCAGCGGTTCCCCGTCGTTGCCGCCGTAGTAGGCGCCGGCGATCCAGGGGCCCCGGACCTCCAGTTCGCCCGCGGACTCGCCGTCCCACGGGAGCCGTTCGCCGCCGGGGCCGGTGAGCCGGGCCTCGACGCCGACCGGGAAACGGCCCTGGGTGAGGCGGTAGGCGAACTCCTCCTCCGTGCCCACCGCGTGGGCCGGCGGGCGGGCGACGGTGCCGAGCGGGGAGGTCTCGGTCATGCCCCAGGCGTGGTTGACCCGCATGCCCAGGGCGTCGAAGGCGGCCATGAGCGAGGGCGGACAGGCCGAGCCGCCGATCGTCACCTGGGTCAGGGAGGAGACGTCACGGGGCTTGGCGGTCAGCTCGGCGAGCAGTCCCTGCCAGATCGTCGGGACGGCGGCGGCGTGCGTGGGCCGCTCGCTCTCGATCATCTCGGCGAGCGGCGCGGGCTGGAGGAAGCGGTCCGGCATCAGCATGTTGATGCCCGACATGAAGGTCGCGTGCGGCAGGCCCCAGGCGTTGACGTGGAACTGCGGGACCACGACGAGGGTCGTGTCGCAGTCGGTGAGCCCCATCGACTCGGCCATGTTCACCTGCATGGAGTGCAGGTAGATCGAACGGTGGGAGTAGACGACGCCCTTGGGGTCCCCGGTGGTCCCGGAGGTGTAGCACATGGCCGCGGCCTGCCGCTCGTCGATCTCCGGCCAGTCGAAGACGTCCGGCTTGCCGGCGAGCAGCTCCTCGTAGTCGTGCACCCGCACGCCCGTCCCGTCGAGCGCGGAACGGTCGCCGGGGCCGGAGACCACCACGTGCTCCACCGTCGGGAGGTGGGGGAGGAGCGGTGCGAGCAGCGGGAGCAGCGAACCGTTGGCGATGACCACGCGGTCGGCCGCGTGGTTGACGATGAAGACGAGCTGCTCCGCCGGGAGGCGGAGGTTCAGGGTGTGCAGCACGGCGCCCATGGAGGGGATCGCGTAGTACGCCTCGACGTGCTCGGCGTTGTTCCACATCAGGGTCGCCACGCGCTCGTCGCCCGTCACCCCGAGGTCGTCGCGCAGGGCGTGGGCGAGCTGGTTCGCGCGCCGCCCGGCCTCGCGGAAGCTGCGGCGGTGCGGTTCGCCCTCGCCCGTCCAGGTCGTGATCTGCGACCCTCCGTGCACCAGCGCCCCGTGTTCCAGAATGCGGGTCACAGTCAGCGGTACGTCCTGCATCGTGCTCAGCACGGCGTCCTCCCGGGGCGACATTGCCTACGCGGTAGTAATGGGTTGCGCTGATTCTGCGCACATACCGCGTGGTATGTCACTAGGCCCCGGAATGATCGATCACCGCAGGGCACGCTCGGCCCCGGAACGGGGGCCTTCCTGGCGGACGGGTATCAGCTCGGGGTCCTCGCGCAGTTTGCCCAGCGCACGGGAGACCGCCGACTTGACCGTGCCGACGGAGACCCCGAGGACCTCCGCCGTCTGGGCCTCGCTCAGGTCCTCGTAGTAGCGCAGCACCACCATCGCCCGCTGCCGCGCCGGCAGCTTGGTGATCGCCCGCCACATCGCGTCGTGCAGTGCCTGCTGCTCCGCGGGGTCGGGGGCGGGGAGCCCCTCGGGCTCCGGCAGCTCCTCGCAGACGAACTCGTCGACCTTGCGCTTGCGCCACTGCGACGTCCGCGTGTTCAGCAGGGCGCGCCGCACATAGCCGTCCAGCGCCCGGTGGTCCTCGATCCGGTCCCAGGCGACGTACGTCTTCGTCAGCGCCGTCTGCAGCAGGTCCTCCGCGTCGCTCGGGTTCGCGGTGAGCGACCGGGCGGTACGCAGCAGCACCGGCTGCCGCGCCTTCACGTACGACGAGAACGACGGGTACGAAAGGGTCCGTGCCGCCCCGGTGGCGGCGTTCGAGGCGCTCGGGCAGACGAGTGTGGTCATGGCTCCACGCTAGGTTCGCCCCCTCGTGCGGCGGATCGGCCGCAGGTCCCGAAGCGGTGTCCGCCTCAGGTTGTAGAAGCGGTGCCGGTCCCACCTCCTGAAGGTGGACAAGCGGGTCACCGGGTCTGAGGGTTCACCCCTGAGAGACGGCCGCCGGGTGCGGTTCCCGTCCGGTGGGTGGGTCGGGGCCGTGCCGGTGCATCAGCCCGTCGCCGTTGGACGGAGATGCGGGCGTCGGTGGCGACGGGCATCGATGTACCGGCACGGCCCCTCCCGCGCGTCGCCGGGTGCGGGTGCGTCGGGGTGGCGGCGGACATCGGTGTACCGGCACGGCCCCTCGCGCCGGATACCGACTGCGGGTGCGTCGGGGTGGCGGCGGACATCGGTGTACCGGCACGGCCCCTCGCGCCGGATACCGACTGCGGGTGCGTCGGGGTGGCGGTGGTCTCAGGCATCGGCTCCGAGGATCAGGCCCGATGTCGGGACCCCGGTTCCCGCGGTCACCAGCACGTGGGAGGCGCCCGGTATCTGGTTCACGGACGTGCCCCGCAGTTGCCGTACGCCCTCCGCGATCCCGTTCATCCCGTGCAGGTACGCCTCCCCGAGCTGCCCCCCGTGCGTGTTCAGCGGCAGCCTCTCCTCGGCGACGAAGTCCGCGGCCTCCCCCGGCTTGCAGAAGCCGAACTCCTCCAGCTGCATCAGCACGAACGGCGTGAAGTGGTCGTACAGGATTCCCACGTCGATGTCCGCCGGGCCCATTCCCGCCGTCCTCCACAGCTGCCTGGCCACCACGCCCATCTCCGGGAGCCCGGTCAGGTCGTCCCTGTAGAAGCTGGTCATCTGCTCCTGGGCCCGTCCCGCGCCCTGCGCGGCGGCCGTGATCACCGCCGGGGGGTGCGGCAGGTCGCGGGCCCGCTCCACGGAGGTGACCACGAGCGCCTGGCCGCCGTCCGTCTCCTGGCAGCAGTCCAGCAGCCGCAGCGGCTCCACGATCCAGCGCGAGGCCGCGTGGTCGGCGAGGGTGATCGGTCTGCCGTGGAAGTACGCGGCCGGGTTGGTCGCCGCGTACTTCCGGTCCGTCACCGCGACATGGCCGAACGCCTCCGGCGTCAGTCCGTGGGCGTGCAGATACCGCCGGGCCGCCATCGCCACCCAGGAGGCCGGGGTGAGCAGCCCGAACGGCAGGGACCAGCCGAGCGCCGCGCCCTCCGCGGACGGCTCCCGCCGCTGTACGCCCGAGCCGAACCTGCGGCCCGACCGTTCGTTGAACGCCCGGTAGCAGACCACCACCTCGGCCACGCCGGCGGCGACGGCGAGCGCCGCCTGCTGGACGGTCGCGCACGCCGCCCCGCCGCCGTAGTGGACGCGCGAGAAGAACGACAGCTCCCCGATCCCGGCCGCCTGCGCGACGGTGATCTCCGGGCTGGTGTCCATCGTGAACGTCACGAGGCCGTCCACGTCCCCGGGCGTCAGCCCCGCGTCGTCGAGCGCGGCCCGCACCGCCTCCACCGCCAGCCGCAGCTCGCTGCGCCCCGAGTCCTTGGAGAACTCGGTGGCCCCGGCGCCCACGACCGCCGCCCGCCCGCCGAGGCTGTCCTGCTTGCGCACACTCATGCGGCACCGCCTGCCGGGACGGTCACCGTCACTGTGCCCATGACATGCCGGCCGATGCCGTTGGCGCCGAGGATCCTGACGGTCGCCGTGTCGCCGTCGACCTCCTCGACGGAGCCGGTCAACACCATGGTGTCCCCGGGGTGGTTGGGGGCGCCCAGCCGTATCGCCACCCCGCGCAGCACGGCGGCCGGGCCGAAGTGGTCGGTCACGTACCGTCCGACCAGGCCGTTGGTCGTCAGGATGTTCATGAAGATGTCCGGCGATCCCTTCGCCCGCGCCAGGTCCGCGTCGTGATGGACGTCCTGGTAGTCCCGTGAGGCGATCGCCCCGGCCACGATCAGCGTGCGGGTGATCTCGATCTCCAGCGGCGGCAGCACGTCTCCCACCCTCATGTCCCCACCTCCCCGTTCGCGATCAACTCCCCGAGCTCCTGGAGCAGTTCGCCCCCGCAGCCGAGATATGCGTCCAGTTGCCTGCCCCACAGGAAGTGCCGGTGCACGGGGTGCCCGAGGTCGGCGCCCGCCCCTCCGTGCAGATGCTGGCCCGTGTGCACCACCCGTCGGCCCGCCTCGGACGCCCACCAGGCGGCCGTGAGGGCGTGCGCCGCGTACGGCAGCCCCTCGTCGCGCCGCCACGCCGCCTCGTACGCCGTCACCCGTATCGCCTCGGTGTCCATGTAGGCGTCGGCGGCCCGCAGCTGGACGCCCTGCCGGGCGGCGAGCGGCTGCCCGAACTGCTCGCGTGTGTTCGTGTGCTCCACCGCCCGCGCCAGCGAACCCGCGCACACCCCCGCCTGGAGTCCGGCGAAGGCGGTACGGGCCGTCGCCAGCAGGTCGTCGTACGCGCCCGCGGCGCCCAGCGCCTCCCCCGGCGTCCCCTCCAGCGTCAGCCGCCCCGCCGACCAGGGTGCCGTGAGCTCGACCGGCTCGCTCGCCGCCGCCTCCGCCACGCGGACCAGCCAGAGCCCGCGCCGCTCGTCGGCGACGAGCACGTGGGTGGCGTCGCGCAGCCACGGCACGGCGGGAAGGACACCGGTCAGCGTCCCGGAGACGGCGGGGGAGGCGGAGGGGGGCGGGGAGGCCGACAGGGCCTGCGCGCCCGATATCGCGCCGGTCACCACCACCGTCCCGTCGGCGATCCCCGGCAGCAGCCGCTCGCGCTGCTCCGGCGAGCCGTGCGCCGCCACCGCGAGCAGCCCGTACACACAGCTCGCGGCGAACGGCACCTGGGCCGTGACGCGCCCCTGCTCCTCCAGCAGCAGGACGAGCCCGAGGAGCCCGGTGTCCGCGACCGCCCCCACCAGCCCGGCGGCGCACAGTTCCTTCCACAGTCCGGCGTCACTGCCCGTACCGGCCGCGGTGAGGCGTTCGTGGGTGGAGTGGTCGCCGAGGATCCGCGCGGCCAGGTCCACGGCGGCCGCCTGCTCCTCGGTGGGCGTGAAGTCCATGTCAGCTCACCTCGCCCGGCACCGCGGCGGCAGCGGCGGCCCGGAAGACGGGCAGCACCAGCTCCTCGTCGTACCGCCGGAACTCGAGCCGCACCGGCATCCCGATCCGCACCTCGTCGCAGGGCACCCCCACCACGTTGCTCACGATCCGCACGCCCTCGGCGAGCTCGACCAGCGCGACGGCGTAGGGAGGGTCGAACGCCGGGAACGGCGGGTGGTGCATGACGACGTACGAGTACACGGTCCCCTCGCCGCCCGACTCGACCGTGTCCCAGTCCGGGCCGCCGCACGCCCCGCAGCCCGGCAGCCACGGGAAGCGCAGCGTCCCGCACGCCGTGCAGCGCTGGATCAGCAGCCGGCGCGCTCCGACGCCCTCCCAGAACCCCGCGTTGTCCCGGTTGACCACCGGGCGCGGACGCCTGGCGCCCGGCTCCGCGGTCCCCGGCCCCGCGTTCTTCGGAGTCCGTCGAGCCGGGGCGTACTTGAGGATGCGGAACCGGTGCGTCCCTGCGAGTTCGCCGCACGCCCGGATGTCCATCCGGGTGGTGACGAAGTAGCCCGTGCCCAGCTTGGTCGTCTTGCGTCCGGACACCGACTCGATCATCGAGTCGAAGGTGACCTCGTCCCCGGGGCGCAGCGGCCGCAGGTACTCCTGTTCGCAGTCGGTGGCGACGATCGAGGTGTATCCGGCGCCGTCGAGCAGGGCGAACAGCTCGTCGTAGGTCGTGGAGCGGCCGGGCCGGTCGGCGTGCCCGGAGAGGCCGCTCATCGTCCACGCCTGGAGCATGGTGGGCGGGGCGATCGCGTCCGGTCCCGTGTACGCCGGGTTGGTGTCGCCCATGGCCTCGCACCAGTGCCGGATCATCGGCGCGTTGACCGGATCCCTGCCGACGCCCCCGGCGGTGGCCGCTCGCCCCTCGTACTCCTTCAGCCGCGCCGACAGCCCGTCCCCGTCCGGCGCGACGCCCTCCCGGGCGGCCCCTTCGGACCCGGCGCCGCCGCCCGTCGCGGGGCCCGTGTCGCCCGCTCCCCGGCCGTTCACCGCCGCCCCCGCCGCATGCCGAGCCGCATCGTCGCGACGATCTCCCGCTGCACCTCGCTCACCCCGCCCCCGAACGTGTTGATCTGGGCCGCCCTGTTCATCCGCTCCAGTCCGCCGCCCCCGAACTCCCCCGGAGAACCCGCCCGGACCAGGGCCCGCGGTCCCACGACGTGCTGGCACATCCGGTACACCGCGACCGCGGACTCGGTCCCCATGACCTTCACTCCGCTCGCGTCCCCGGGCGCCGGCCCGCCGGCTCCCACGTCCCCCACCAGACGCCAGTTGAGCAGGCGTGACGCCGCCAGCCGGGCGTGCACCTCGGCGAGCTGGAAGCGCACCCACGGCTCGTCGGCCGCGCGCCGCCCGGTCACCGGATCGGGGGTGCGGGCCGCCTCCAGGGCGGCCGCGTAGAAGTCCTCGGCCTGCATGCCGGTCGCGGCGAGGGCGACCCGCTCGTGGTTGAGCTGGCTGGTGACGAGCGCCCAGCCGCCGTTCTCCTCCCCGACCAGGTTCCCGGCCGGGACGCGGATCCCGTCGTAGTAGGTGGCCGTGGTGGTCTGGCCGCCCACGGTCTCGATCGGTGTCCACGAGAACCCGGGGGCGTCGGTGGGCACGAGCAGGATCGAGATGCCCCGGTGCCTGGGCGCGTCCGGGTCGGTCCGGCAGGCGAGCCAGATCCAGTCGGCGTTCTGGGCGTTGGACGTGAAGACCTTCTGGCCGTCGATCCGCCAGGACCCTCCCCCGTCGCCGCCCTCCCCGGCCTCCCGGACGGCGCGGGTGCGCAGGGCGGCGAGGTCCGTACCGGCCGACGGCTCCGAGTACCCGATGGCGAAGACGAGGTCGCCCTTCAGGATGCGCGGCAGGAAGAACTCCCTCTGTTCCCGGCTGCCGTACTTCATGAGGGTCGGTCCGACGGTGTTCAGCGTGACCATCGAGACGGGGGCGCCTGCCCGGTAGGCCTCGTCGAAGAAGACGAACTGCTCGTCCGCTCCGCGCCCCTGCCCGCCGTACTCGGCCGGCCAGCCGAGTCCGAGCAGACCGTCGGCGCCGATGCGGCGCAGCAGCTCCCGCTGCCGGGCGGGGTCGTCGGGGGGCGGCGGCCCGTCCGGCATCAGGTCCCGGAAGTACGTGCGCAGTTCGGCGCGCAGCCGCTGCTGGCGCTCGGTGGGGGCGAGGTGCACGACGGCGGCCCTCCCGGACCTCGTACGAACAAGGTTTTCTGACTGTCCGTCAGATACCGTCACCTGTCAAGGTCGTGGACCCCGCCACGGGGCGGGCGCCGACCGTCGGCGCGGGCACCGCGGCACCCGTCCCGCCCCGCGGGCCGGGGACCGGAAAATCCGGGGAGTCCGGGGAGTCCGGGGGGTCAGGGGGTCCGAAGGATTCGGGGAGGTCGGGAGCCCTTCCTTTTCCCGAACACCCGTACGATTATGGATACATGGCCACCATCGACCGGCGGGCCACCACTCTGGCCCTGGCCCATGCCCTGTCCGCGGCCGAGCGCGGACTCGCGGTGATCCCGCTGTCCCGCACGAAGCTCCCGGCCCTGCGCTCCCCCCACCGCGACGACCCCGACCCCCGGCCGTGCCACGGCGAATGCGGCCGCTTCGGACACGGCGTGTACGACGCCTCGACCGATCCCCGGCGCATCCGCGAACTGTTCGCCGCCGCCCCCTGGGCCACCGGCTACGGCATCGCCTGCGGATTACCTCCGCACCACCTCATCGGCGTCGACCTCGACACCAAGTCCGACACCGACTCCTCGGCCGCCCTGCGCGAACTGGCCCTGCGCCACCTCTTCACGATCCCGGACACCGTGGTCGTCCTGACCCCCAGCGGCGGCCGCCACCTGTGGCTGAGCGGACCGCCGGACGTCGTGGTCCCCAACTCGGCGAGCCGGCTCGCCCCCGGCATCGACATCCGCGGCGCCGGCGGCTACCTCGTCGGCCCCGGCTCACGCACCGAGCACGGCGCGTACGGGACGGCACCCGGCACCTCCCGGCTCGCACCCGCGCCCTGCCCGCCCGAACTCCTGCGCCTGCTCCTGCCCCCACCGCGCGCCCACCGCCCCACGGCCTCCACCACCTCCACGCCCTCCACGCCCTCCGCGACCGAGCGGCAGGGCCAGGGACTGGTCCGGTTCGTCCTCGCCGCCCACGAGGGCCAGCGCAACACCCGCCTCTTCTGGGCCGCCTGCCGCGCCTACGAGAACGGCATCGGCCCCCAGCTGACCGCCCGGCTCGTCCAGGCCGCCGTCCGCACGGGCCTGACCGAACAGGAGGCCCGCTCGACGATCGCCTCCGCGGCACGGATGGCGGCCCCCGCCGACGGACGGCACTGACGGGCGGCGCTGACGGGCGGTCGGGGCGATGCACACGTACGGGGTGACGCCCCGTGGAGTTTCATCACACGTACGGGTGAGCGTCGGGACACGGCGTCCGGGTATGGGCCCACCTGCCCCGGATCGCCGAGAGGCCCGTCCCGGCGACGGACCGAGCGGTGAAAAACACCCGTCGGCAAAGGCGTTTCCGGAAGGAAGCGGTGACGCGGAACGCATTTCCGGTCGTCATGAGTCAACGGCGTGTGCGTGTCTACACCGAACCAAACGCCTTGATTGTTCAGAATGTGCCCAACCGCCCCATTTGAAACTTTGAAGTTTCGTTGCCGAGGAGCGTGGCATGCAGGTTCGCAGGTGGCTCCCGGGCCAACCCACCCACATCGGCCGGCACGACTGGCCGGACGAGGGTGACGACAGGACACACCTGCGGTTGCGGGCCGGCTCCATTGTGGTACTGGACCGGCAGGCCTGGCGGGTCCTGGAGATCAACGACTACCCGGGCGACTGGTGGCCGGAGTGCTACGAGAAGGCATGGGGCGAACACCTGGAGCTGTGGTGGCACGCTAACGAACTGCGGCGGGCCAACGGCCAGGCTGTCAAACCGACCCCCGAGCGCACCGAGTTCTACAAGCGCCCGGTGATCCTGGTCCTGCGCAGCGAGAACCTGTCCCGGTCCACGCCGAAGCACTGGTGCGCTCCCGCCAGCCACGACTGGCAGGTCCTCCCGGAGCACTACGCCGTCTGTCACGCCTGCGGCGAGCTGCCCCCCTGCCACCACGGGGAGTACCGCTGGGAGAGCGGTCCGCGCCGCCCCGAGCAGAGCGGCGGCATCTCCCTCATGGTGCCGGAGGGCTGCTGCATGGGGTGCGCCGAGCAGATCAAGCCCCGGGGACGGACCGTGCACTTCCCGGGCCCGAACCTCTGGTACCCGGACCTGGGGGAGAACACCGCGGTCTTCCACACCCGCGCCGCCTGCGCCGACCAGGTCGACTGCTACCGCCTGCAGTGGCAGGCCCAGTACGGCCCCCGCGCCTCCACCCACTCGGCCACCCTGGCGTTCCCCGGTTTCGAACACCTCCTGCTGCCCCGGACGCGTCGCGCTCCGGACCTTCCCCCGCACGTCCAGCAGATCGCCCAGGGCCCCTACACCGTGCCGTCCCCACCGGCTCCGCCGTCCCGTCCGGAGGAGGAGACGCACACCTTCCCGGTCAGCGGCTCCGGAACCTTCCACCTCCCGTTCGACAGGTACCGGGGGGAGCAGGAGACCGGCACCGCGCCGGCCGGCCCTTCGGCACCCGCCGCTCCCGAGCCGACCGCCCGGCCGACGCCTGCGGCTTCCGGCGCGCCCCTGGCGAACCCGGCCGCACCGGTCCGGCCCGCCACGCCGACGCCCCCTCCCCCGGACGGGACGTCCGCGCCCGCCGCCGCCCCGTCACCGCCTCCCGCCGAGAGCGCCGGAGCGGCCCTCCGGGCGGCGCAGGAACTGGGTCTGTCGCTGGCGGAACGCCCGGCCTTCCACAACGCGGAACAGGCGGCCAGGGTGATCGAGGAACTCACCGCCGCGGTCCGGAACATCGCGCTCTGCCTGAACAACCCGGCGGCCCGCGAGCACTCCTGACCCGCCCCGGCCGCCGGGCCGGACCGACGGGGGACGGCCCCCCACGCGAATGGGGTGCCCCTCACCGAGGGGCACCCCATTCGTCCTGCACGTCCATGAACTGCGGTGGGTGTGGGATTTGAACCCACGGTGACTCGCGCCACGACGGTTTTCAAGACCGTTCCCTTAGGCCGCTCGGGCAACCCACCTCGCCCCGTCCCACCTGGGGCGGAGCGGCTACAGCCTACCGGCCGCGAGCGCCCGGCGGGGGCCGTGGCCCCCGCCGGAGCCGTCCACGCCCCAATAGTGCGGTACCAGGGGGTTTCTCCCCGGCCCGGGAAGCGGTCCGGGAAAAGGTCCGGGAAGCCGTCCGGCACGGACGCGGGAAGCCGCTTCCGCGGACGGTTCCGAGACCTCGCGCTCACTCGTTTGCCGCAACATCTGAAGGAGGGGCAACGGCGTTAGGGGAACATGGCGAAAGCAAGATCTCTCGCTCCGACCGGTTCCGGAGCTACGGCAAGGGACCCTGCCCCGGCCCCCGCGGCACCTGCCACGGTTCAAGTGGACATCGGCCAGCGGTGGAACGGCCGGGAAAGCTCCGGCCGCCACGGCGCTCACGCGACCGGGACGAACTTTTGTGAATGACGAATACCCGGACCTGTCCTTCGCCCGGTACGGGCAGAACCCCGGATACCCCGCCGGGACGGGGACCGGCCCGTACGGCGATCCCGTGACCGCCCTGAACGAACAGGGCTGGGACCCCGTCGAGGAACTCACCTACCTCCTGCAGGACGCCGCGGCGGCCGAGCAGGAGGTCACCGTGCCGCCCCCGCGCAGCGAGCCGACGTACACCGGCGAATACGTCGGCGAATACGTCGGTGAGCACGTCGGTGAGCGCGTCGGCGAGTACGGCGGTGAGTACGACGGTGATCCGATGGAAAACCTGGTGCAGATCACCACGGAGCTGCCGCCCATCCGGCGCTCCCCGACGGGGCACCGCAAGGTGCGGGTGCGCAACCCCCGCAACTGGCTGCAGGCCGTCAGCTTCGCGATCGCCGCGGTCGCCACCGCCACCGTGTCGATGGTGAGCGTCTTCAGCGGCATGGTGGCCTACTCGCCCCTGCAGCGCATCGCGTCCAACGCGCAGAGCGGCACGGGACCTTGGTGGCCCCTCCTGGTGTACGGCCCCTGGGTGGTGGCCTCGCTCTCCATCCTGAGAGCCGCCCTGCACCGGCGCCGGGCCGTGCACTCGTGGTATGTCGTCCTGCTGTTCTCCTCCGTCGCCATGATGTTCTGCGTGGCCGACGCCAACCAGACGGTCACCGGTGTGGCCACGGCCGTCGTGCCCGCCCTCGCGTCGCTGACCTGCTTCCAGCAGTTAGTCCGTCAGATCACGCTGACCCGGCCGCCCCGCCAGTCCGCGTCCCGCCATCGGCAGCGCCCCCGCCCGGCGTCGGCCCCGGAACGCGCCGGGAACCGGACCGAGGGCAGGAAGGTTGCGGCCGCCGCGAAGAAGACGCGCGTCTGACCCGTCCCGGACGCGGGTTCCTACCGGCACGGGTTCCTACCGGCACGGGCTTCTACCGGCACGGGTTCTTCCCCGGTATGAGCTCTTCCGGGCCGGGCGGGACGGCGGATGCGCGAAAGGGGTGTCTCTCGCGAGAGACACCCCTTTCGGCTTGCACGAAGGGTCAGCTGTCGCCCTCGCGGGAGCCGAGGGTGACGTCGACCGTGTGGGTCTTTCCGTCGCGCGTGTAGGTGAGCTTGACGGTGTCGCCCGGCTTGTGGGTCCAGATCGCGCCGATGAGCGTCGGACCGCTGTCGACCGTCATGCCGTCGAGCTTGGTGATGACGTCGCCGGGCTTGAGGCCCGCCTTGTCGGCGGGACCGCCGGCCTCGACCGCCGCGGAGCCGCTCGCGCCCTCCTCGGTGATCTTCGCGCCGCCCGTGCCCTCCTCCAGGGAGACGGACGCGCCGATCTTCGCGTACACCGGCTTGCCGGTCTGGATGAGCTGCTGGGCCACGTGCTTGGCCTGGTTGATCGGGATCGCGAAGCCCAGGCCGATGGAACCGGACTGGCCGGAGCCGCCGAGACCGCCGCCGCTCGACGACTGGATCGCCGAGTTGATGCCGATCACCGCGCCCGAGGCGTCGAGCAGGGGACCGCCGGAGTTGCCCGGGTTGATCGAGGCGTCCGTCTGCAGGGCGCTCATGTACGAGGACTTGCTGCTGGCGCTGCCGTCGCTGGAGGCGACCGGACGGTTCTTGGCGCTGATGATGCCCGTGGTCACCGTGTTGGAGAGACCGAAGGGCGCGCCGATCGCGATCGTGGAGTCGCCGACGACCACCTTGTCGGAGTCGCCGAGGACGAGCGGCTTCAGGTCCGAGGGCGCGTTCTTCAGCTTGATGACCGCGACGTCGTACCCCTGCGCGTGGCCGACCACCTCGGCGTCGTACTTCTTCCCGCTCGGGAAGGTGGCGCTGAGCTTGCCGCCGTCGACCGCGTCCGCCACCACGTGGTTGTTGGTGAGGATGTGGCCCTGCTTGTCGAAGACGAAGCCCGTGCCGGTGCCGCCCTCGCCGTTGCTGCTCTGGGCCTCGATGGTGACGGTGCTCGGCAGCGCGCCGGCCGCCACGTTCGCGACCGTTCCCGAGGCGCGCTTGACCTCGCCGCTGCTGCTCGGGGCCGACACCGTCGTGGAGTCGGTGGAGCCGTCGTCGTTCTTGGCCAGCGAGTAGCCGATGCCGCCGCCGACACCGCCGGCGACCAGCGCGGCCACCAGGACCGCGGCGATCAGACCGCCGCGCCGGTTCTTCGGCTTCGGCTCGGGCTGCTGGTAGGAGGAACCCCAGCCGCCGTGCCCCGAACCGCCGTCGGCGTACGAGGGGGTGGCGGGCGGCGGGGGCGGCCAGCCCGCCTCGGGGGCGGAGCCCTGGGTCGGGGCCTGTCCGTAGGGGTCGCTCCCCTGCCCGGCTCCGTTCGACGCGTACGCCGGCGTGCCCGCGGGCGCCGGCTCGTGCTGCGGTGCGCCGGGCACCGCGGGGATCGGGGTGGTCGGCTCGTTCCCCGCGTGCGGGACGTCCTGCGCAAAAGCAGTGGGAGTTTCCACCGGCACGGGAGGTGCGGACGGGGCCGGGGGTACTGCGTTGCCCTCGTTCTCGGTGCTCACAGCTCTTCTCCTCGATCCACGGCTGTTGTTCTCGGTCGCACTCGGTCACGCCCACTCACACTTGTCGATGGCCCGGCGCGATTCAGCTGTGCACGTGTTTTTGTACGCTGTCAGCTTTTCCCACAGGCCGTCAGGGCACCATAAGCGGTGGCTGTGCGTCCGAGGCCATCCTTTATAACGGACTTTTATTACCAAAGGGAATGAGTTGGGAGATATCTCACCTCACACGTGCCTGACGACGGTGGCACCATGACGCGGTGACCCTCGCACGACAGCACCCGATTCAGGTCGTCGCCCACCGCGGAGCCTCCGAAGAGGCCCCCGAGCACACGCTGGCCGCGTACAAGAAGGCGATCGAGGACGGTGCGGACGCCCTCGAGTGCGATGTGCGGCTGACCGCCGACGGCCATCTCGTCTGCGTCCACGACCGCCGCGTGAACCGGACGTCCAACGGCCGCGGAGCCGTCTCCGCCCTGGAGCTCGCCGAACTCACGGCACTGGACTTCGGCTCGTGGAAGAACCGCGACGAGTCGCCCGACTGGGAGCACACCCCGGGGAGCCTGACGGACACCTCCGTCCTCACCCTGGAGAAACTGCTCGAACTCGTCGCCGACGCCGGCCGCCGTGTGGAGCTGGCCGTCGAGACCAAGCACCCGACCCGCTGGGCGGGCCAGGTCGAGGAGCGCCTGCTCCAGCTGCTGAAGCGTTTCGGCCTGGACGCCCCCGCCTCCCCGGCCGAGTCCGCCGTGCGCGTCATGAGCTTCTCGGCGCGCTCGCTGCACCGCGTCCGGGCCGCCTCCCCGACCCTGCCGACGGTCTATCTGCTCCAGTTCGTCTCCCCCCGGCTGCGCGACGGACGACTGCCCGCCGGTGTCCGGATCGCAGGCCCCTCGATGCGGATCGTCCGCTCTCACCCGGGGTACGTCGAGCGGCTGAAACGCGCCGGTCACCAGGTGCACGTCTGGACCGTGAACGAGCCCGAGGACGTCGATCTCTGCGTCGAGCTGGGCATCGACGCCATCATCACCAACCGACCCCGTGCGGTACTCCGTCAACTCGGCCGCTGACCTGGCCCTGCACGAGTGACGGCGGCCCCCGGAGAACACTCCGACTGCCCTCCGGAAACCATCGAGAACCAGCCACTCCGTCACAGGTAGTGCACCGGCGCTTTCTTTCCGCATTCGATCGTTACGAGTGCGTCAGCAGACGTCGATCGGCCGGTTTCCGGTCCAGCCCAAAGGGGCATTCACACCCTGGCGTGGGGTGAAGGAGGTCTCGGGGGTGGCGTTGGTGGTGGCACAGGAGGTGCCCACGTCGTCGAGCATGGCCGTACCCCATGGCCCTGCGGGCGTGGGGGAAGCAAGACACCGGATGCGCGATCAACTGCGTTCGGGGGGCGTCGCGGAAACGGTCGTCGATGATGCCGTACTGATCCTTTCCGAGCTGCTCAGCAACGCGTGCCGACATGGCAGGCCCCTGGGCGACGCCCTCGCGGGCGACGGCGACGTGCGCGCGGCCTGGCGTGTCGATCCGGCGGGACGGCTGACGGTCGAGGTGACGGACGGCGGCGGCCCGACCCGCCCGGTGCCCGCCACTCCGTCGGTCACGGCCCGGGGCGGCCGCGGGCTGAACATCATCACGGCGCTGGCCGAGGACTGGGGCGTCCGGGACGGCATCCGCGGCGAGGTCACGGTGTGGGTGGTCGTCCGGGGCGACGTGGAGGCGGCGCACCGGCGCGACGATTTCGCTACGCGCGTCACGTCGCCGAGGGTGTCCGGCATCCCCGGTCTGGACTTCACGGACGTCTTCGACGACCTCGACTGAGCCGGGCCGGGGCGCGGAGCGGCCGCCGAACTCCAGGACGACGCGGTGCGTTGTCCACAGGATCCCGTCGGTCTCCCCGCGAACGGCTAGGCTCGCGCCAGTACGAGACGAGCCGTGATCGGGAGACAGCCACGATGGCCAAGAAGCGACCCCAGACGAAGGCCAAGCAGCCGCAGCTCAAGGACGGCGAGATCCCGGTCGTCGGCGCCCGCGAGCCCTGCCCCTGCGGCAGCGGCCGCCGGTACAAGGCATGTCACGGCCGGGCCGCCGCCCACGCCGCGACCGAGCTGGTGCACCGCCCGTTCGAGGGTCTGCGGGGCGAGGGCGACTGGGTCGCGCTGCGCGAGCTGGTGCCCGCCGCAACGGTCGGACTGACGCTCAGGGAGAGCCTGCCCGAGGGCGTCCCCTCGGTCACCCTCGCCACGGTCCTGCCGATGGCGTGGCCCGCGCTGCGCCGCGAGGACGGCTCGGTGCTGCTCGGCCTGCAGAACGACACGTCGTCCGGCGACATCAGCCGCGACCTGGCCGACACCCTCCGACGCGCGCTCGTCGCGCCGCCCGGCACCCCGGTCGAGGGCCGGCGCGCCCCGGCGGACGGCCCGCGGCTCCAGGACCTGCTCGACCCCGAAGGCGCCTTCGAGCCAGTTGTGCACAGCGGCTTCGAGTTCTGGGTCCCGGACGCGGAGAACGCGACGCCCGAGGTGACCGCCTCGCTGGAGCGGGCCAACGCCGCCGCCATCCCGACGGTGAAGCTCTCCGGGGTCGACGCCGCCTACTGGTGCGAGACGCCCGACAAGAACCACCTGCGCTGGGTCATGCCGTACCCGGAGGAGCAGCTTCTGGACGCTCTCGCGCGACTGCACGCCGAGGGCCGTTCGAGCCTCGGCGAGGGCACCCGGCTCGTGGGTTCCTTCCGTGCGCACGGGCTCACGGTGCCGGTCTGGGACCTGCCGAGCGGTGTCACGGCGGACGACGTCGAGAAGCCGGCGGCCGAGTTCGCCGAGCGCCTCGCCACCGCTCTGGCCACGGACGCGCCGCTGACGGCGGACGAGCGCCGCGCGCGCGGGGGGCTCACCAACCGCCAGGTGACGCTCAGCTGACCCACAGCGGGCCCACGGGACCGAGAACTGACCGACCGGTCAGCTCGTCAGGGTCTCGGAAACGGGTGACTCCTGTCACAACTCCCCGTTGTGACAGGTAAATCCGTGTCCGAATAGCCGAGATCGAATTTGCGAACCGCCGATCTCTTGTTACCGTTCGAGTAGCCCGGTTGCTGGTGCATCCCCCGTCGCCAGCAACCGGGTCTTTCCATGTTCGGAATCCCGAACAATATCAATCGCCTTACCGGCGCCCCGAGTTGCTTCCCGAGCGCAGCAGCAGCGGCCCGTCGCCGCTCATCGCGAATTCCACCACCGCCGAGTAGGCACCCGGCTCTCCCGCCGTGCGTTCCCTCGGTGTCTCGCACACCCCCGGATCGTCCTCCGCGTCCACCGCGCAGGCCGTCTGCACCGTGCGGCCGTCGGGGCCCATCAGCGTCAGGGACGAGCCCAGCGCGTGGCCGGTCGCGTTGCGGTAGTAGGTGCGCGCCCAGGTCTCCTCGCCCTGCGTCAGGACACAGGTCTGCGCCTCGACGCCGTCGGGCGAGGAGAGTTCGGGACCGCACCGGGCGGCGGTGGCGAGACCGAGCAGCAGGGGAGTGCGCCGGGGTCCGGGCGTCCGTGGCCGGCCGTCCGCGGGGGCCGCCCCGCGCAGGGCCGACGCGCCGCCGTCGCCCACCGGCCCGGCCGAGGCCCCGGCCAGTGGCAGGGTGAGGACGGACGCCACGGCCGACGCCAGCGCCATCAGGCGGACTCTTCGGGGGTCCGGCCCGCCGCCCGACGGCGCTGCGGCCCGGCACCCCCCGGAACGACGCTGCATAGGCGGACGATAACGAGCGCGGGAGTGCGTTCGCCGCGCCGCACGCCGGACGCCCCTACAACTCGGGCGCGCTCACACCCGTACGAGTGAGCGCCTCGACGACGGCGCCCACGACCGCCTCCACGCCGGGCACCCAGGGGGCGGCCGACCCGGGAAGCGGAGCGCGCTCCCAGCGGATCCCGCCCTCGCCCGTCTCGGACGGCGGCAGCGCGATGTACCCGCCGTCGCCGTGGAAGCGCAGGGAGCCGGGGACGAAGTCCTGGGCGTAGAGCAGTTCGCCGAGCTGCTCCATGGAGTACGGGGCGACGAGGATCGCCCAGCGCGAGGGGGACGCGACGACCGGGCCGAGGCGCATGCCCGCGCGGTCGAGGGCGTCGAGCGCGCGGGCCGCCGCGAGGGCGGGCAGGCTCACCGCGCAGGGAGCGCCGCCGCCGGTGGCCAGCACGACGGGGGCCGAGGGCCGGTTGGTCCACCACCAGCGCACCATGCGCTCGTCCGTGGTGGCCGCGAGGAGGCCGGGGTCGAAGGGATGGGCACCCGGCACCGCGCACTCCGGGTCGGGGCAGCCGCAGCGGGCACGCCCCCGCGGATCGGCCGCCGCACCCGGCAGGACGGGCCACCGCCATGCGGTCGCGAACGTCAGGGCCGCGCTGAGCATCTCAGGCCCCCCGTCGTTTCGCCTGGACAGGAGCCTGCGTCGCCTTCCGGGGATCTCGCGCATGAGCGCTCGTTCCTTTCCGTTGCACGCCTGGCAACACCGAGGATCACATCACACCATGTGTCGATCACTTCACTGTGCGTACCTGCTGGCGCATCACACCCCTGCTGGAGACAAGGGGAACCCCTCTGGGCCGAGCATGTGGCTGTGTCCGCGCCCATACCGCGCATATCCAAAGCATGGGCATGGCGTGGGGTGGCGGCGCCTGGCGTTTTACGTCCCGCGTATTCCTAGCCGCCTCCGCCACGGGAGGATGGGGCACGGTCGTCGGTGGTTAAGACGCCCGGGTCCGTCGCCAGGTTCCGGGCGGATCTCAACCACCCCTGGCCTTCACCGAGTACGTACCCATCACGACCGCTGTGACGCTCCGTCGAACAAGGCCAGTCGACCTCAATAAGCCGTTGCCCGAGTCAGTTTTAGGCCAATTTCAATTTCCCGCAAGGGTTACCACCGGTCTCACGGACACCAGGAATCCCGGCAGGACAATGCTGGACATCCCCTCACGAGTACGTGTACATGTGGAGACACCGCTAGCGGCGCAGAACGACATGGGGGTTTGCGATGCTATTGAGCAAAACGCACCGGTCGGAAAGCCGGACGCCATGAACGCCCCTCACCTTCCGAAAGTGGCCGGAATCGATTCAGCGGTTCCTGCGCCCACCCACACTGTCGCGCCGACGCCCGCTCCCCCGGGCGCCTCACCGGCCGGACCCGGAGCGGCCCTCCAGGACCGTCTCGCGGGCTGGGTCTCGGACCTCACCACGCTCCACGAACTCACCGAGTGCCTGGCCCGCACCGCGTCACTGGACGACGCGCTGCAGGAACTGCTGCGCGCCGGAGCCGCCCTCGTGGGCGCCCGGCGCGGTCTCGTCGTCCTGGAACCCGGCGACGGACTGGGCCCCGACACCACGATCGGCCTCGGTCTGGCCCGGGCGGATCTAGGCCACATCGAGACGGTGCCGCGCAGCTCCATGTCGTACGGGAAGATCCTGGACGGACTGCCGGGCGGCGAGGGCGAGATCACCCAGCCGGACCTCCTCTCGGAGGACGGGCTCGATCCGCGCCAGCGCGAGGTCGCCGCCCGCCTCGGCTACGCCGCCAGTTACGCGCTGCCGCTGTCCACGGAGGCGGCGGGCCGTCTCGGTGCCGCCGTGTGGCTCTACGACGAGCCCGCCGAGCCGGTGGAACGCCAGCGCCACCTCGTCGGCCTCTACGCCCGCTACGCCACGGAGCATCTGGCCCGGCTCCTGGAACTCGAACGCGCGCGTGCGCGCGCGACGACGATGTCCGAGGAACTGCTGCCCCCACGGCTGCCCCGGGTCTCCGGCGTCCAGCTCGCCGCCCGGCACCGCACCGGCCCGCGCGGCGGCGGCGACTGGTACGACGCGCTGCCGCTGCCCGACGCCGCGCTCGGCCTCGCGGTCGGCTCCGTCACCGGCTCGGGGCCCAGCGCGGTCGCCGCCATGGGCCGACTGCGCGCCTCCCTGCGCGCCTACGCCGTCATGGAGGGCGAGGACCCCGTCGCCGTGCTCTCCGACCTCGAACTGCTGCTGCGGCTGACCGAACCCGCGCGCTCCGCCACCGCCCTGTTCGCGTACTGCGAGCCCGCCCTGCGCAAGCTCACGCTCGCCGGTGCCGGACACAGTCCGCCCCTGGTGATCGGCCCGCGGCGCACCGAGTTCGTGGAGACCTCCCTGTCCGCTCCCCTGGGCATGCTCGCCTGCTGGGAGGCGCCGAGCGTCGAACTGACCGCCGAGCCCGGCGAGACCGTGCTGATCTACACCGACGGTCTGCTGCACCGCACCGGCGACCCGATGGACCGCGCCTTCGCCCGGCTGCACGCGGCGGCGGCGAGCGTCCCGAGGGCGCTGCGCGACGATCCCGGCGCGATCGCCGACCACGTGCTGCGCGGTGTGCTCCCGGACGGTCTCGACGAGGCCGACAGCGACGAGGACGTCGTCCTCCTGGCGGCCCGCTTCGACTGAGAGGGTCCTCACCCGGTGTAACAGGCCTTCCGGCCCTGGGCCCCCTTCAGTACGACCGTACGATGGGGGAGGTCCAGAGTCGTACGAAGGAGGCAGACCGTGTCGGAGGCGCTCACACCGGAGACCCCGGAAGCCGTGCTCGACGAAGCCGCTGACGAAGCGGGCGAGGAAGAGCCCATCAAGCAGCGCAAGAACGGCCTGTACCCGGGCGTGTCCGACGAGCTCGCCGCAAGCATGAAGTCCGGCTGGGCCGACACCGAGCTGCGGGACCTCACGCCCATCGCCCAGGCCGGGCACACCGCTGCCCGCCGCGCCGCGCTGTCCGCGCGCTTCCCCGGCGAACGCCTGGTGATACCCGCGGGCAACCTGAAGACCCGCTCGAACGACACGGAGTACCCCTTCCGTGCCTCGGTCGAGTACGCGTACCTCACCGGCAACCTCACCGAGGACGGCGTCCTCGTGCTGGAGCCCGCCGCCGAGGGCCACAAGGCGACGATCTACCTGCTGCCGCGCTCCAACCGCGAGAACGGCGAGTTCTGGCTGTCCGGGCAGGGCGAGCTGTGGGTCGGCCGGCGCCACTCCCTGGCCGAGGCCGAGCAGCTCTACGGCATCCCCGCCTCCGACGTCCGCGAACTGCCCGCCGCGCTGAAGGAAGCCACCGGTCCCGTCCGCGTCGTGCGCGGCTACGACGCCGCGATCGAGGCCGCGCTGACCGACAAGGTCACCCGCGAGCACGACGACGAACTGCGCGTCTTCCTGTCCGAGGCCCGGCTCGTCAAGGACGAGTTCGAGGCCGGCGAGCTGCAGAAGGCCGTCGACTCCACCGTGCGCGGCTTCGAGGACGTGGTGAAGGTCCTGGACAAGGCCGAGGCCACCAGCGAGCGCTTCATCGAGGGCACCTTCTTCCTGCGCGCGCGGGTCGAGGGCAACGACATCGGCTACGGCTCGATCTGCGCCTCCGGGCCTCACGCCTGCACCCTGCACTGGGTGCGCAACGACGGCCCGGTCCGCTCCGGCGACCTGCTGCTGCTGGACGCGGGCGTGGAGACCCACACCCTCTACACCGCCGACGTCACGCGCACGCTCCCGGTCAACGGCACCTACACGGAGATCCAGAGGAAGATCTACGACGCCGTGTACGACGCCCAGGAGGCCGGTATCGCGGCCGTCCGGCCGGGTGCCAAGTACCGCGACTTCCACGACGCCGCCCAGCGCGTGCTGGCCGAGCGGCTCGTCGGGTGGGGGCTCCTCGAAGGTCCCGTCGAGCGTGTCCTGGAGCTCGGTCTCCAGCGCCGCTGGACCCTGCACGGCACCGGCCACATGCTCGGCATGGACGTCCACGACTGCGCCGCCGCGCGCACCGAGACGTACGTCGAGGGCACGCTGGAGCCGGGCATGTGCCTGACCGTCGAGCCGGGCCTGTACTTCCAGGCGGACGACCTGACCGTGCCGGAGGAGTACCGCGGCATCGGCGTCCGCATCGAGGACGACCTCCTCGTCACCGAGGACGGCAACCGGAACCTGTCGGCCGGCCTGCCGCGCCGCTCCGACGAGGTCGAGGCCTGGATGGCGTCCCTCAAGGGCTGACCCCGTCCCCGCGAGGGCGGGGACACGGGACCGGTGGCCGGGTGCTTCTCGAAGCGCCCGGCCACCGGTGCGTCCGGGGACGGCCTCCCGGGCTCCGGCACGAGCTGGGGTGCCCTCCTCGCCGACGGGGCTCCGGCGCCGGAGCGGAGCCGAACCGGCGTCAGGCGGGCGCGAGGGGAAGCGCGTCCACGAACAGCGCGCCCGCGAGCAGGGCGCCGCTGCCGCCGGGGCTCCACCCGCGCGCGTGGAGGTCGTCGTCGAGGGCGGCCAGGCCCGAGCGTCCCGCCCGCGTGGACGTGCCTCCCGCTTCGAGCACTTCCAGGGCGCCGTCCTGGACATGGCGAAGGCCGTGGGGACCCGCCGTGTACAGCAACTCGGTGTCCTGGAGCGTGGACATGACGGTGAGGAGGGCGTCGAGACGGGCGCACGGCTCGGGCGCACCGGCCGCGCGGGCGGCGGCGAGCGCGTCCAACGCCCTGCGCACGTGCGGGAATCCGGCCCGCGCCTCGCCGCGCGCGCCGGCCGCGCCGTACCGCGCCGAGACGGACGAACCGCGGGAGGGCCGCCGCGGTGCCCGCCGGTCGGCGTGCGCCGCGATCCGCTTGGCCGTCGCGGTGACCCCGGGTCCACGGGCCCCGGGGTCCAGAGCCGCCGCGGCGACCAGCAGCCCGAGAACCCACAGGGCGCCGCGGTGACCGCCGCCCGTCAGGGCCACCGAGTGCTCGGCGCACCGGCCGATCGAGCCCAGTTCGGCGCGGAGTTCGGGCGTGGGCCGGCCGGTGCGGCGGGCGGCGGCGGCCATGGCGGCGAGGCCGGGGACGAGCGCCTGGGCGGACCAGCGCAGGGAACCGAGATCCCGTCGGGTGACCCGGGCGCGGAGGTCGCGCGGGTCCGGCAGTCCGGGTTTGGGGGCCAGCTCCAGTTGCCGGGTCAGGGCGGCCACCGCGGCCCGGGCCAGCGCCTCGTCCTCCGCGCGGCTGCTCATCGACGTCCCCCTCCTCCGAGTACGCCGGCGGTGACGGCACGGGAGCCGGGGCCGGTCGGGTGCGAAGGGAACCTAGACGCGCGGCCCTTGAAGAACCTGGGCAGAAGCTGTCGGCGGCCTGTGGATCCCACCGGGGCCGGTCGCCCGCGGGATCCCGCCCGGATCAGTCACCTGTGCATCCCACCGGGATCAGCCGCCCGTGCCTCTCCCCGGGATCACGCCCATGGTTCCCGCCGGGGGATCACGCCCGTGGTTCCCGCCGGGCGCGGGACACCGGTTCGGCCCGGCGCGTCAGGCCGGCAGCAGCGAGGGGGCCGTCTTCCACTTGAGGATCTTGTCGAAGCTGACCACCGCGCCGCGCCCCGGCCTGTTGCCGATGTGGACGTGGTCGGCGAGCTCGCGGATCAGGCACAGCCCCCGTCCGTGCTCCGCGTCCTCGCCGGCCTGGCGGAGCAGGGCGCGGGCGTTGCCGGCCGGGAAACCGGGGCCGGAATCGGCGACTTCGATACGGAACTGGTCACCGTCGAGGTAGGCCGTCACGCGGTACGCCTCGCAGGAAGAGCCCCGCACGTCGCCCCCGCCGTGCTCGACGGCGTTGGCGCAGGCTTCCGTGAGAGCGACGGAGAGGTCGTACGAGATGTCCGGGTCCACGCCCGCGCTCTCCATCGTGCCGAGCAGCAGGCGTCTGGCGAGCGGGACACTCGCAGCCTCGCGCCGCAGATGGAGTGACCACCAGATGCTCATGCTCCAGCCTCCCGGCCGCGGCTCGACATACCGTTACGTATTGCCGCGACAACCCGTGCGCAATCGCATACGCGACGTGATGCCGCCCATACAGCCGACGCGCTCCCGTGAGCCGGCGGTGTATGCGCGAGCGATCAGCCGCCGGACGACGGCCCTTCGGGCGCCCGCCGTCCGGCGGACGGACCGGTCACAAGCCGTCAATCGGACCTGCCGTACGAAGCGTCGGGGCCCAGTGCGATGATGAGCCCGCCATGACTGCCCCCCACCAGCGTTCGGCGCGTTCCGGAGCAGGCCTCCGGACCTTGAGGGCCGCGGTGTTCGCCGCGGTCTGCGTCGCGCTGGCCGCGGCCGGTCACGGGATCGCCTCCTGCGCCACGGTCCCCCTGTGGACACTGGGCGCCGGTTTCCTCACGGTCTTCGCCGTCGCCGCCTCGCTGGCGGGCCGCGAACGCGCGCTGCCGGGCATCGTGGCACTGCTCGCGCTCGGCCAGACGGCGCTGCACACCCTGTTCGGACTCGGTCCGCGGACGGGCACGACGGCCACCGGGCCGTCCATGGGCGCGATGGCGCCGGGGACACCGATGTCCGACGCCGCGCTCGTGGAGCGGGCCGCCCGTCTGGTGTGCGGCACGGCCGCGGCGGCGATCAGCCCCGCGCAGGCCATGAAGATCCTCACCGACGCGCGGATCGGCACGGGCACGACGGGCTCGGGCACGACGGGCATGGCGTCGTCCATGGACCACGCCGCGGACGCCGTCGCGGGCACCCCGATGCCGGTGCTGCCCTCCCTGCCGATGCTGCTCGCCCACGTGCTCGCGGCCGTCGCCGCCGGGTGGGTGCTGCGCCACGGCGACCTCGCCCTCCTGCGTCTCATGCGCCTGTCGGCGCAGGGAGTCGCGGAAGCGGCGCTCGTACGTTCCCTGCGCGCCTCCCTGACCCTCGTACGCGCCCTGCGCACGGGGCTTCCCGGAGCGCCCGAGATCACGCGCACGCCTCGCACCGCGCCGCTCGCGCCCCTCGCTCCACGGACGACCGCGCTCCAGCACACGGTCGTCCGGCGCGGGCCGCCCTCCGCCGCGTTCGCCCTCGCCGCCTGACACGACGCGCCTTTCACGGAAATCCACGGAATTCCCCCGGTCGCCGGAGTCCCCGACTCCACGGACCGCGCGGGATTCACGGACCTTCCCGGAGGGGACGCGGTCGTGCCGCACGCGCGTGCCGGCCGGGTCTCCCCCGGGCACCCCTCGCCCCTTCCACGGGACGTCGAGGCGCACGCGCTCCCCTTCGTCACCGGACTGAAAGTGGAGTACCTCCTTCCATGAAGGCTTCTCGTCTCGCCGCCGTCGGCACCGTCGCCGCCACCGCCGTTCTCGCCCTGTCCGCCCCCGCGTTCGCGCACGTCAGCGTGCAGCCCGAGGGCGCGGCCGCCAAGGGCGGCTACACCGTCGTGAACTTCAAGGTGCCCAACGAGAGCGACAGCGCCTCGACCGTCAAGCTCGAGGTGAGCCTCCCGGCCGACCACCCGCTGTCCTCCGTCATGCCCCAGCCGCTCGACGGCTGGACCGTGAAGGTCACCAAGTCCACGCTGGACAAGCCGATCACCGCGCACGGCCAGAAGATCAACGAGGCCGTCACCAAGGTCACCTGGACCGCCGACGGCAAGGGCGTCCAGCCGGGCTTCTTCCAGAAGTTCCCGCTCTCCATCGGCGCGCTGCCCGAGGACACCGACGAACTCGTCTTCAAGGCCGTCCAGACGTACTCCGACAAGGAAGTCGTGCGCTGGATCGAGCCGCAGAAGAAGGGCGCGGAGGAGCCCGAGCACCCGGCCCCGGCCCTCGCGCTCACGGCCGCGACCGAGGACGGGCACCACGGCGGCACCGCCGCGAAGGACGCCTCCCACACGGACGAGGCCGACAAGCACTCCGACGAGCACACCGACGAGGCCGCCTCCGCCGCGGACTCCAGCGACACCACCGCGCGCGTGCTCGGCGGCGTGGGCATCCTCGTCGGCCTGGCGGGCGTGGCGTACGGCGTTCTGGCCGGCCGGCGGCGTACGACCGCCTGAGGTGCCGGCACGCACCTGAGGCACTGAGACACACACGCTCCTGGTGGGCGCCGGAGGGCCGCGGCCCTTCCGGCGCCGGCTCCCGGCCGCGAGGCCGGCGGACGCGGCTCTCCGGACCGGCGTCCGGCCCGGCCCCTCTGCCCCGGCAGACCCCCGGCGCCCACCGGAACGCTCACATCTGGGACATTTTTCTATGCGCAAGAAGACGTACGCGACGGCCGCCCTGTTCGCCGCCGCCGCTCTGACCCTCTCCGCCTGCGGCAGCGGCGACGACGGCAACGAGCCGGTCGCCGCCGTTTCCGCCGAATCCGGCTCCACCAAGGCCGCGACGGTCCTCGACAACCCGTTCGAGAAGCCGGACCTCGTACTCACCGACACGACCGGCAAGAAGTACGACCTGCGCGCGGAGACCGAGGGCCGGCCCACGCTCGTCTACTTCGGCTACACCCACTGCCCCGACGTCTGCCCCCTGACGATGAACAACATCGCCGTCGCCAAGAAGCAGCTCCCGAAGGCCGAACAGGACAAGCTGCGCGTCGTGTTCGTCACCACCGACCCGGACCGCGACACGCCCGCCGCGCTCGGCACCTGGCTCAAGGGCGTCGACTCCTCTTTCGTCGGCCTGACCGGTGACTTCGCCACGATCCAGGCCGGCGCCCGCCGCCTCGGCATCACCATCGAGCCGACGACCAAGGACAAGAACGGCAAGCCCGTCTCCGTGCACGGCACCCAGGTCGTCGCCTTCTCCCCGAAGACCGACGCGGGCTACGTGCTGTACGGCGAGAAGGCCACCGTCGAGGACTACGCCAAGGACCTGCCCAGGATCGCCGAGGGGAAGAACCCGTGAGCGGCCGTACGCGCCGCGCGGGACTCCTCGCCGCCTGCTCCCTCGTCCTGGCCGCCGGGACGCTGACGGGCTGCGGCTCGGACGACTCCGCGTCGTCCTCCGCCGATCCCGAACTCGAGGTCACCGGCGCCTACATGCCCGCACCGAGCATGGACACCATGGCGGCGGGCTTCTTCACCGTCACCAACTCCGGCGGCGCCGACACCCTCACCTCGGTCACCAGCGACCTCTCGGACGACGTGACGATGCACGCGACCGTGGACGGCGCGATGCGGGAGGAGAAGTCCTTCGCCGTACCCGCCCGGGGCACCCTGGACCTCGCCAGCGGCGGCAGCCACCTCATGTTCGAAAAGCTCACCCACAAGCCCGGACAGGGCGAGAAGGTGTCCGTGGAACTGCACTTCGCCAAGTCCGGCACGGTCAGGATCTCCATGCCGGTGAAGCCCGCGACCTACAACCCGAAGACCGGACGCTGAGGGAGGCATCACCGTGACACCGACCATCGCCCCCCGCTTCAGGACCTTCCTGCTGCTGTTCCTCGCGGTCACCGGAGCACTCCTGGCGGGTGCCGCGCCCGCCTCCGCGCACGCCGCGCTGACCGGGAGCAACCCGACGCAGGGATCGGTGGTCGACAAGGCACCCGACCAGGTCTCGCTCACCTTCTCCGAACAGGTCTCGCTGAACGACGGCTCGCTCCAGGTGCTCGACCCCCGGGGCGAGCGGGTCGACACCGGCGGCGCGAGCGACCTGGGCGGCGACACCTACGGCCTGAAGCTGCGCCCGGGGCTGCCCGACGGCACGTACACCGTCACCTACCAGGTGGTGTCGGCGGACAGCCACCCCGTCTCCGGGGCCTTCACCTTCTCCGTCGGCGCCCCCTCGCAGACCTCCGTCGCGCTGTCCGGCCAGGCGGCGGGCGGCGGACCGGTGGGCTTCCTCTACGACACCGCGCGCTACCTGTCGTACGCCGGATTCATCCTGCTCGTCGGCGGCGCCGCCTTCGTACTGGCCTGCTGGCAGCGCGGCTCGGGCGTCCGGCCGGTGCAGCGGCTCGTGGTCTGCGGATGGCTCACGCTCACCGCCTCCACCCTCGCCCTGCTGCTCCTGCGCGGTTCCTACGTCGGGTCCGGCAAGGTCGGCGACATCTTCGACCTGACCCTGCTCGGCGAGGTGCTCCAGACCAAGTCGGGCGCCGCCCTGGTGTCGAGGCTGCTGCTGATCGCCGCGGCGGCGCTGTTCATCGCGGTGCTGTTCGGCGCGTACGCCCGACGCGACGGGGACGAACGCCCGGCCGGAGCGGACACCGGCGGCGGCGAACCGGCCGAAGCCACCGACACCGACACCGACACCACGAACGCCCGCACCACGGACGCCGAGGAGGCGGACGCCGAAGCCGGGTACCTGGCCGCGGAGAAGAACGACCTCACCTTCGGGCTCGCCGTCGGCGGCGCGGTCGTCACGGCCGGCCTCGCCGCGACCTGGGCCATGGCCGAACACGCCTCGACCGGCGTCCAGCCGGGCATCGCGATGCCCCTCGACGTCCTGCACCTGCTCGCCGTCGCCGTCTGGCTCGGTGGTCTGTCGACGCTGGCCGTGGCGCTGTTCCGGGCCCCTGCGGACACACCCGTCGAGGCGGCGGCCGTCCGCCGGTTCTCCCGTCTCGCGTTCGGCTCCGTCCTCGTCCTGGTCACGACCGGGATCTACCAGTCGTGGCGGCAGCTCGGCTCCTGGTCGGCGCTCACCGACACCTCGTACGGACGGCTGCTGCTCGTCAAGGTCGGCCTGGTGGCCCTCCTCGTGGGCATCGCGTGGATCTCGCGGCGCTGGACGGCCCGGCTCGCCGGGACGACGGCCCCCGAGGCGGCCGTCGTCGTGGAGCAGCGCTCCGAACTCAGGACCCCCGCCACCGTCCCCGCCGACTCCCGGCGCGCCGCCCAGCTCGCCCGGCAGCAGGCCGCCATGGACTCCACCCGCGAGAAGCGGGTCCGCGACGCCGACCCGCACCGCTCGGGCCTGCGGCGCTCGGTGCTCGCCGAGGCGGGGGTCGCGGTCGTCCTGCTCGCGGTCACGACCGCGCTGACGGCCACCGAGCCGGGACGCACGGCGGAGGCGGCCCGGCAGGCCACCGCGTCCGCCGCGCAGCGCTCCGGGCCGCTGTCCCTGAAGTTGCCGTTCGACACGGGCGGCGAGGACGGCAAGGGCACGGTGGAGATCACCCTCGACCCGGCCCGGGTCGGCGGCAACCAGATGCACGTCTTCGTGTTCCGGCCGAACGGCAAGGCCTTCGACGTCCCCGAGGTGAAGGTCGCCTTCACCCTCACCGCGAAGAACATCGGCCCGCTGCCCGTGACTCCCGACCGGGTCGCCACCGGGCACTGGGCGGCGAGCGGGGTGCAGATCCCGCTGGCGGGCGACTGGAAGATCGCGGTGACCGTGCGCACCTCCGACATCGACCAGGCCACCGTGAACAAGAACGCGCAGATCGGCTGAACCTGACCATGCCTGACCAGTCCACACCGGGGACCACCGCCTCTTCCGCCCGGAAAGCTCCGTCCCCCGAGGCGTCGCCCTCCGACGCCGCACCGCGGAACGACGCTCCGCAGGGGGTCATGTCACGGCGCCGGCTGCTCGGCACCGCCGGCGCCACCGGGCTCGCGCTCGGAACGGCGGGTGCCGCCGTGGGGTACGCGGCGGCACCCTCCCCGGCGAAGGCCGTCCCGCTGACCTCCGTCGGCGCGGACATGGCGATGTTTCACGGGAAACATCAGCCGGGCATCACCACCGCCCTCCACGCCTGCGGCCACCTCGTCGCCTTCGACCTGACGGCGGGCGCGGGCCGCAGGGAGGCCGCGGCACTGCTGCGCCGCTGGTCGGTGACGGCTCGGCGGCTGATGGCGGGCGAGGCCGCGGGCCACGAGGACACGGACATCGCCCGTGACGCCGGCCCGTCGTCCCTCACCGTCACCTTCGGTTTCGGACACAGCTTCTTCGCGCGTACGGGCCTGGAGAAGCAGCGGCCGGTCGCCCTGGATCCCCTGCCCGACTTCTCCTCCGACCGCCTCGACAAGGCGCGCAGCGACGGCGATCTGTGGGTGCAGATCGGAGCGAACGACGCCCTCGTCGCCTTCCACGCCCTGCGCGCGATCCAGAAGGACGCCGGCGCCGCGGCACGTGTGCGCTGGCAGATGAACGGCTTCAACCGCTCGCCGGGCGCCACCGCCGAGCCGATGAGTGCCCGCAACCTGATGGGCCAGATCGACGGCACCCGCAATCCCAAGCCCGGCGAGCCCGACTTCGACGGACGGGTCTTCGTCCCCGCCTCCGGCACCCCGGAGTGGATGGCGAACGGCTCCTACGCCGTCGTACGCCGTATCCGCATGCTGCTCGACGACTGGGAGAAGCTCTCGGGCAAGGCCCAGGAGGACGTCATCGGGCGGAAGAAGTCCGACGGGGCACCGCTCAGCGGCGGCACGGAGACCACCGCGATGGACCTGGAGAAGACCGACGCCGACGGCAACCTGGTCGTGCCGGTCAACGCGCACGCCCGCATCACCCGGCCCGACCAGAACGGCGGCGCCGCGATGCTGCGCCGTCCGTTCTCCTTCCACGACGGCATCGGTGCCGACGGGACGCCCGACGCCGGTCTGCTCTTCGTGTGCTGGCAGGCCGATCCCGTGCGCGGTTTCGTCCCCGTCCAGCGCAAGCTCGACCGCGGCGACGCGCTCTCGGCGTACGTCCGCCACGAGTCGAGCGGCCTCTTCGCGGTGCCGGGCGGCGCGGCGGAGGGGGAGTACGTGGGGCAGCGGCTGCTGGAGGGATGACGGGGGCGTCCCGTCCGTGCCATGCCGTTCCGTCCGTGCGACGGCGGGCGATACCGGGCTCCATACCGCAGTACCGGGCTCCGTACCGGGCTCGCTCGCGGCGGGCCGCGGGCGTCCGACGCGTCCGGCGCGGCCCATTAGGGTGACGGTATGTCGGCGACGCGCTACACCTATCTCGGCCCCGAGGGTACGTTCACCGAGGCCGCCCTTCGCACGCTCCCCGAGGCCGCGACACGGGAGCTGGTCCCCATGGTGTCCGTCCCGGCCGCGCTCGACGCGGTACGCGGCGGCCAGGCCGCGGGCGCGCTCGTCCCGATCGAGAACTCCGTCGAGGGCGGTGTCACCGCCACCCTGGACGAGCTCGCCAAGGGCGACCCGCTGATGATCTACCGCGAGGTCGTGCTGCCGATCGCGTTCGCCCTGCTGGTCAGGCCCGGCACGGCGCTGAAGGACGTCAAGACGGTCACCGGACACCCGGTCGCCCAGCCCCAGGTGCGCAACTGGCTGGCCGCCCATCTGCCGGACGCCGTCTGGGAGTCGGCGGCCTCGAACGCGGACGGCGCCCGGCTGGTGCAGGAAGGCCGTTTCGACGCGGCCTTCGCGGGCGAGTTCGCCGCGGCCACGTACGGCCTCGAACCGCTGGTGACCGAGATCCACGACGCGGCGAACGCCGAGACCCGCTTCGTCCTGGTCGGCCGCCCCGCCCGGCCCGCCGCGCCGACCGGCGCCGACAAGACGTCCGTGGTCATCTGGCTCGGCGACGACCACCCCGGAGCGCTGCTCGAACTGCTCCAGGAATTCGCCGTGCGCGGCGTCAACCTGATGCGGATCGAATCCCGCCCGACCGGACAGGGCATCGGCAATTACTGCTTCTCGGTCGACGCCGAGGGCCACATCACCGACCGCCGGGTGGGCGAGGCGCTGATGGGCCTCAAGCGGATCTGTCCCCAGGTGCGCTTTCTCGGTTCCTATCCGCGGGCCGGTGTCGCCCTGGAGGACGTACGGCCGTTGCGGCCCGGTACGTCGGACGACGAGTTCTCCGCGGCCTCGGACTGGCTGGCGCGCTGCGCCGACGGCCGGTTCTGAGCGGCGGATCCACAGCCGTCCGAGCGTTCCCCTCGGGCCCGCCTGCCGATTTCCACTGTCCACAGGGTTATCCACAGGGGTGCTTCTCGACCTGGGGACAAGTCGACAACGAAGCATTACATCGTCGACAAATCGGCTACTCGACCCAAGTCCGTCCACACCCTCGTACGTCCCTCTTCGTCTACCCTTTTCCATCGATCAACCCGATGGAGCGAATCATTTACACCCGAAAGTGGCTGTCCAGAGGGTTTGGACCGCGAATTCCACGGCCACCGGAAGGGTATCGGAACGATCAATTCCAACATCCACAGATCATCCACACACCCTGTGGATAACTCTCGGGAACCGTCACACCCTGTGGACAACCCATCCCGCAAGTCCCGCCGCCCACAAGGAAGTCCGGTCAATCACCGAAGCGCCGTCTGCCCCGTTCCGGGGAGTAGGCCCCTTTTCCTTGACGCGACGCGGACACGGCTCGGACGCGACTCGGCGATCAAGGGGTTCGATCCGACATTTCACTCATAACCGGACAGCCGTCACGCTCTGGAATATCGGGTCGTTGGCCGGAAGTCCGCACCGGTAGCCTTGAGGGGTGATTGACCTTCGCCTGCTCCGTGAGGACCCCGACCGTGTTCGCGCCTCCCAGCGCGCCCGTGGAGAGGACGTCGCGCTCGTCGACTCCCTCCTCTCCGCCGACGAGCGGCGCAGGTCGTCCGGCGTCCGCTTCGACGAGCTGCGTTCCGAGCAGAAGTCGCTCGGCAAGCTGATCCCCAAGGCCACCCCGGACGAGCGTGCCGAGCTGCTGAAGAAGGCCGAGCAGCTCAAGACCGACGTCAAGGCCGCCGAGGCCGACCAGAACGAGGCGGACGAGGAGACCAAGCGGCTCCTCCTCCAGCTCGGCAACCTGGTGCACCCCGACGTCCCGGTCGGCGGCGAGGAGGACTTCGTCGTCCTGGAGACGCACGGGACCATCCGCGACTTCGGCGCCGAGGGCTTCGAGCCCAAGGACCACCTGGAGCTCGGCGAGGCCCTGGGTGCCATCGACGTCGAGCGCGGCGCCAAGGTGTCCGGCTCGCGCTTCTACTACCTGACCGGTGTCGGCGCGCTCCTGGAGCTCGCCCTCGTCAACGCGGCGATCGCGCAGGCCACCGAGGCCGGCTTCACTCCGATGCTGACCCCGGCCCTGGTCCGCCCGCGTGCCATGGAGGGCACCGGCTTCCTCGGCCAGGCCGCGGAGAACGTGTACCACCTGGAGAAGGACGACTACTACCTGGTCGGCACCTCCGAGGTCCCCCTCGCGGCGTACCACATGGACGAGATCCTCGACGCCGGCAAGCTGCCCATGCGCTACGCCGGCTTCTCGCCGTGCTTCCGCCGCGAGGCCGGCACGTACGGCAAGGACACCCGCGGCATCTTCCGCGTGCACCAGTTCGACAAGGTCGAGATGTTCTCGTACGTGGCTCCCGAGGACGCCGAGAACGAGCACCGGCGGCTCCTGGAGTGGGAGAAGCAGTGGCTGACCGGCCTCGAACTGCCCTTCCAGGTGATCGACGTGGCCAGCGGCGACCTGGGGTCCTCGGCCTCCCGCAAGTTCGACTGCGAGGCGTGGATCCCGACCCAGGGCAAGTACCGCGAGCTGACCTCGGCCTCGAACTGCGACGGTTTCCAGGCCCGCCGCCTGTCGGTCCGCATGCGCGACGGCAAGAAGGTCCAGCCGCTCGCGACGCTGAACGGCACGCTGTGCGCCGTCCCGCGCACCATCGTGGCGATCCTGGAGAACCACCAGCTCGCCGACGGTTCGGTGCGGGTTCCCGAGCTGCTGCGTCCGTACCTGGGCGGCCGTGAGGTTCTGGAGCCGATCTCCAAGTGACCAGCACCGCCGGTTCGCCGGGAGCGTCCGGGTCCACCGGGCCGGGGACGTTCCCGTACAAGCTCGTCGCGACCGATCTCGACGGGACGCTGCTGCGTTCCGACGAGACGGTCTCGCCGCGCACACGTGACGCGCTCGCCGCGGCGACCGAACAGGGCGCCGCCCACATCGTGGTCACCGGGCGCGCGGTGCCCTGGACGCGGCACATCCTCGACGAACTCGGCTATCAGGGTCTCGCGGTCTGCGGTCAGGGCGCGCAGGTCTACCACGCGGGAGAGCACCGGCTGCTCACCTCGGTGACGCTGGACCGGCAGCTCGCCGGTCTCGCGCTCGCCAAGATCGAGGCGGAGGTCGGACCGCTGCTGCTGGCCGCGAGCCGCGACGGGCTCGACGGCGAGGTGCTGGTGGGTCCCGGCTACCGCAGGCTGGAGGGCGCGCTGCCGGTCGTCGCGATCAAGGACGCGGCGGACCTGTGGTCGGCGCCTCTGAACAAGCTGTACGTCCAGCACCCGACGCTTTCCGACGACGAGCTCGCGGCCGTGGCCCTGAAGGTCGCGGGCGGACTCGTCGGCGTCACGATGGCGGGTCCGGGGATCGTCGAGCTGCTCCCGCTCGGTCTGTCCAAGGCGACGGGACTGTCTCTGGCGGCCCGGCGCCTGGGCGTCAGGTCCGCGGACACCATCGCCTTCGGCGACATGCCGAACGACCTCCCGATGTTCGCCTGGGCGGCCCACGGGGTGGCCATGGCCAACGCCCACGCCGACCTCAAGGCGATCGCGGACGAGGTGACGTCCTCGAACGAGGAGGACGGGATCGCGGTCGTGCTGGAGCGGTTGCTGACGCGTCCGTAGTGATGTGATGACCCGAGCCGGCCGCCGCAGCCCGCCTGCGGCGGCCTCGCTGTGGGTGCCTCCGCCTTCGGCGACCGGCGTCATCGCGACGGGCGACCGGCGGCCTTGCCTACGGTGGTCAGCGGCAGCGGCAGCGGCAGCGGCAGCGGCAGCGGCAGCGGCAGCGGCAGCGGCAGCGGCAGCGGCAGCGGCAGCGGCAGCGGATGGGAACGGGAACGTCGTGCGGAGGATGCGCGGATCGAACGCGCGCGGGGCTTCACCCCCGACCACGGCTTAGCAAGCCGGTGCCTTTCCACTCGGCCAATCCTCCGGGTGGGCGGCCCGCGCATGACGCGCGCTCGAAGCGGCCGCCCCGGGCAACTCCCCTGCGAGCGGGTTCGACGGAGGGGTAACTACTCCGGAACCCGCCGGGGGCTGCCCTGTCGGGAGCTCGACGAACTGCTCCTGATGAACATCGTCGCGCTCCTCTCCCGGTGTGCGGCGCCGGCTCGACGCGGCGGCGTGAACACAACCACTGTGCCCGTGAGCCGACTTGGGCGCCACTGAATTAAAGGGCGCACCCCGGGAGCCCGCCTGCGGCACCGTCCGCGCCGACGCCCCCGCCCGACGGACGAAGAACGAGAAGAGGGCTCCCGCGCGCGGTGCCCGTGACGGACACCACGCGCGGGAGCCCGCACGGAATTCCTCTCTCACTCCTCGCCGGCCAGCGTCAGCGACCGCAGCCGCTGCCCCGCGTACCAGGTGGCGAGGGCGGTGACCACGACCAGCAGGACCGTCGCGGTCGGCAGGCTCACGTCCGAGGTGACGATGTCGCCGCCGGTCACCTTGTGGGCCACGGCGAGCGCCCACTGCTGGACGCTGAGCGTGCGCGCGCCGGACACCAGGGAACCGAACAGGGCTTCCCAGACGAGCGCGTAGACGAGGCCGAAGACCACCGCGTGCCGGGTCACGGTCCCGAGGAGCAGGAACATCGCGGCGTAGGCGATCGAGGCGACCAGGGCGGCCACGGTGTAGGCGACGGCGATCTGCTGGCCGTTGCCGTTCAGGATCATGCCCGCGACGAAGGTCGGCACCGCCGAGAAGGCCATGGTGACGGCGATCGCGACGATCAGCTTGGTGAAGATGATCGTGGGCCGCTTCAGGGGCTTGGCCAGCAGGTACACCACCGAGCCGTCGTCGATCTCGGGTCCGATCGCTCCCGTGCCCGCGATGACGCCGATGATCGGCACCATGGTGGCGAGGGCGAACCCCCCGAGCAGGTCCGAGGCCACCTGGTCGTCGGCTCCGGAGAAGCCCCGGACGGCCGCGGAGATCACGATGAGCAGGACGGGCAGGACGCCGAGGATGAGGGCCCGCCGGCGGCCGAGCAGGCCCCGGTAGGTGAGCCGGGCGACTGTGGGGTCGTACATCTTCGGCCTCCTACGCCGCGACGAGATACGAGAAGACGGATTCCAGCGACTCGTCGGACGGCGACACCGTCAGCAGCCGGATGCCGTGCTCGCGCGCGACCTTCGGCAGCAGGGCGGTGAACCGGCCGAAGTCGACGGCCTGGATGCGCAGCGCGCCCTCGGCGAGGTCGACCTCGATGCCGGAGGTCGACGGGTCGGCGATGAGCGCGGCGGCGAGTGCCCGGTCGTCGCTGGAGCGGACCAGGTAGCGGTGCGGGCGGTCGGTCATCAGCCGGCGGATGCGCCGGAAGTCGCCGCTCGCCGCGTGCCGCCCGGCGACGATCACCTCGATGTGGGCGGCGAGCTGCTCCACCTCTTCGAGGATGTGGGACGAGAAGAGCACGGTGCGGCCCTCGTCGCCCATGCGGCGCAGCAGGTCCATGAGCTGCATGCGCTGGCGCGGGTCCATGCCGTTGAACGGCTCGTCGAGCAGTAGCAGCGACGGGTCGTGGACCAGCGCGGACGCCATCTTCACGCGCTGCCGCATGCCCTTGGAGTACGTGGAGATCTTGCGGTCCTGCGCGTACTCCATCTCGACGGTGGCCAGTGCCCGGTCGGCCGCCTTCGCGCCGAGGCCGTGCAGTTCGGCGTTGGCGAGGACGAACTCGCGTCCGGTGAGGAAGTCGTACATCGCCTCGCGCTCGGGGACGATGCCGATGTGCCGGTAGATGTCCTCGTTGCGCCAGGTCGGCTTGCCGTCGAGGGTGACGGTGCCCGTGGAGGGGGCGAGGAAGCCGCCCATCATGTTGATGAGGGTGGACTTCCCGGCTCCGTTCGGGCCGAGCAGTCCGGTGACACCGGGGCCGATGGTCATCGTGATGTCGTTGACCGCCACAACGTTGCCGAACCAGCGCGATACGTGGTCGATGCTGAGCGTGGTCACAGTCCGGCCTTTCGGTAGCGGCGCATCAGGAGGCCGTAGCAGCCGGCGATGAGACCCAGGACGACGACGAGGTAGACGACGCCCTGCGCGGACGAGGGGCCCACCTCTCCGGGGAAGGCGGAGGAGGCGCCGAGGAAGGCCGTCTGGACTCCGTCGATGAGCGTGATCGGCGAGAAGAGCCCGATCCAGGGGACGGCTCCGCTGCTGGACCGCTCGAAGGCGATGGCCTGGACGGTGGAGACCGCTCCGTAGGAGATGGTCAGGGCGGCGATGACGGCCGCGATGCCGAAGCCGCGGCGCGGGGTGATCGCCGAGATGACCAGGGCGATGCCCGCGAAAAGCAGGGACAGCAGGGCCACGGAGGCCAGTCCCTGTCCGAAGCCCTTGGACTGGTCGGCGAAGTCGAGCTTGGCCAGCAGCGCGCCCACGTAGAGCACGATCAGCGGGGCGGCCGTGAGGACGAACAGGGCGGAGGCCAGGGCCGCGTACTTGGCGCGCACGTAGTCGGCGGTCTCGATGGGGCGCGAGAAGTACAGCGGGACGGTCTTGAAACGCAGGTCCCGGGAGACCGCCTGGGGGCCCTGCGAGGCGACGTACAGGCCGATGACCGCCTGCATGATCACCGCGTAGCGCGTGTAGTCGACGGGCAGGTCCTTCGCCTTGGTGGCGACCGCGACGGCGACCATGATCAGCGCGGGGACGCACATCACCACGAAGAGCAGCATGGGCAGGACCTTGGACTTGACCGAGCGGCCGAGTCCGTAGGCGCCGCGCAGGGACTGCGAGTAGAGGGAGCGGCGGGCGTAGGCGCGGCCGAGACGCGGGCCGTCGTAGTCGCGGTAGCCGATGTTGTGGATACGGGTCTGCTCACCCGGGTGGGTGACGGGGTGCTCAACCGCCATGGCCGACCGCCTCCTTCCGCTGGTCGTCGCTGTCGCTGAAGACCTCGGCGATGTGGTGCCTGCGCTGTTCCATGCGGACCAGGCCGAGGCCGAGGTCGGCGACCACGTCGCGGACGACGTCGTAGGTGTCCTCGCTCTCGGTGGTGAGCAGCAGGATGTGCCCGGCGCCGGGCAGTCCGCCGCCGTCGTGGGTCTCGATCCCGCGCGCGCTGAGCACCTCGCGCACGGCGCTCGTGCCGTCCGGGTGCTCGTCGCTGTCGGTGACCTCGATGGCGAGTGTCGTGGTGGTCTTGGTGAAGTCCGTGGTGGAGCTGGAGCGCAGCAGCTTGCCGCCGTCGACGACCACGACGTGGTCGCAGGTGCGTTCCAGTTCGCCGAGCAGGTGCGAGGTGACCAGGACCGAGATGCCGAAGTCCGTGTGGATGCGGCGGATCAGTCCGAGCATGTCGTCGCGGCCGACCGGGTCGAGACCGTTGGTCGGCTCGTCCAGGAAGACCAGCTGGGGATCGTGGACGAGGGCCTGCGCGAGTTTGACGCGCTGCTTCATGCCCGTGGAGTAGCCGCCGATGGGGCGGTAGCGCTCCTCGTACAGACCGACGTGGCGCAGGGTGTCGGCGGTCCGCTCGCGGGCCGCGGCCGGCGGCAGCCCGGACATCCGCGCCATGTGGACGACGAACTCGGTGGCCGAGACGTCGGGCGGCAGGCAGTCGTGCTCGGGCATGTACCCGACCCGCTCGCGGATGGCGGCGCCCTCGGTGGCGACGTCGAGGCCCAGCACGTGGGCGCGGCCCTCGGTGGCGGGGGACAGACCCAGCAGGATCTTGATCAGTGTGGACTTGCCGGCTCCGTTGGCCCCGACGAGTCCGGTCACACCAGGCCCGACGTCCACGGAGAGCCGGTCGAGCGCGGTCACCCGGGGGTACCGCTTGCTCAGGCTTTCGGTCGCGATGACAGTCACGTTTCGACGGTAGTGGCGCGGGGCACGGCGGTCGTCAGCCCACGGAGGTGGATCCGAGTCACTCTCCAGTCGTACGGGCCCGTAGGGGTCACCCTCAGGTACGGCTGCCGGGCGCCGGCAAGTCCCGCCGACCGGTCCCGCCGGGCGCCGGCCGGTCGTCCACAGGCCGCCCGGGTCTATTGACGCAGCCTCTAACAACTGTCACATTCGCCAGTGTCACGTTACGGACACGTACCGCGGTCGGGGTGCGGACAGGGTGGGGCGGTGGCATGACGATGGTGTCGGCAGGCGGGCCCGGTCTCATGGGCGCGCGCGAGCGCCGGGTGCGGACGGGCGGGATCGAGCTGTGCGTCGCCGAGCTGGGCGACGCCGGACGGCCCACCGTGGTGCTCGTGCACGGCTATCCGGACTCCAAGGAGGTGTGGTCCGAGGTCGCCGCGCGGCTCGCCGACCGCTTCCACGTCGTGCTGTACGACGTGCGGGGGCACGGCCGGTCGACGGCGCCGCGCCCCCTGCGCGGCGGGTTCACGCTGGAGAAGCTGACCGACGACTTCCTGGCGGTGATCGACGCGGTCAGCCCCGGCGAGCCGGTGCACCTCGTGGGCCACGACTGGGGTTCGGTGCAGGCGTGGGAGTTCGTCACCGTCGCCCGTACCGAGGGCAGGATCGCGTCCTTCACGTCGATGTCCGGTCCGTCCCTCGACCACTTCGGCCACTGGATCAGGCGGCGGACGAAACGGCCCACTCCGCGGAGGGTCGGCCAGCTCCTCGGGCAGGGCGCCAAGTCCTGGTACGTGTACATGCTGCACACGCCGGTGCTCCCGGAACTGGCCTGGCGCGGTCCCCTGGGCAAGCGGTGGCCGAAGATCCTCCAGCGGCTGGAGAAGGTGCCCGCGGGCGACTACCCGACCCCGTCGCTGCCGTCCGACGCGGCGCACGGCGCGTGGCTCTACCGCGACAACGTGCGGTCCCGGCTCGGCCGTCCCCGCGAGGACGCGTACGCGCACGCGCCCGTGCAGCTCATCACGCCCCTCGGCGACGCCTTCCTCTCCGAGCGGCTCTACGACGAACTGGAGAGGTGGGCCCCCGGCGCGGTGCGCCGCACCCTCCCGGCCGGGCACTGGATCCCGCGCACCCGCCCGGACCGGGTGGCCGACTGGATATCGGGATTCGTGAGCGCCGACGAGGACCGGAAGGCCGGAGCGCCCGCTCCCGGGCCGGTGGCCTCCGGCAGGCACGCGGACCGGTTCGGCGGGCAGCTCGTGCTGGTGACCGGCGCGGGCAGCGGCATCGGGCGGGCCACCGCGTTCGCGTTCGCGGAGGCGGGGGCACGGGTGGTGGCCGTCGACCGGGACGGGGAGGCCGCGGCCCGCACGGCCAGGACGTCCCTGCTGATCGGTTCGCCCGCGGCCTGGGCCGAGACGGCCGACGTCGGAGACGAGCGGGCCATGGAGAAGCTCGCCGCCAAGGTCGCCGCCGAGTACGGCGTGGTGGACGTGCTGGTGAACAACGCCGGTGTCGGACTCTCCGGATCCTTCCTCGACACCACGCCGGAGGACTGGAGGAAGGTCCTCGACGTCAACCTGTGGGGGGTCATCCACGGCTGCCGGCTCTTCGGGAAGCTGATGGCCGAGCGCGGGCAGGGCGGCCACATCGTCAACATCGCCTCGGCGGCGGCGTACCAGCCCTCGCGGACGCTGCCCGCCTACAGCACCTCCAAGGCGGCCGTGCTGATGCTCAGCGAGTGCCTGCGCGCGGAGCTGGCCGGGCGGGACATCGGCGTCTCGGCCGTCTGCCCCGGCTTCGTCGACACGGGCATCACCACGGCCGCGCGTTTCGCCGGGGTCGACGCGGTGGAGGAGGAGCGGCGCCGGAAGAGGGCGGCACGGCTCTACCGGCTGCGCGGCTACCCGCCGGAGAAGGTCGCCGACGCGGTCCTGCGCGCGGTCGTCCACGACCAGGCGGTGGTTCCGGTCACCGCGGAGGCACGTGGCACCCGCCTCCTGCACCGCTTCGCGCCCCGGACGCTGCGCGCGATCGCGCGCATGGAGCCGCCCTGGTGAGTGCGCGGTCCGTTCCGGACCCGAGCGCGGGAGGGGGAGAGATGAGCGACGATCCCGGCGGTGCCGCGTACCGCATCGAGGACCTGGCGCACCACAGCGGCGCCACGGTCCGGACGATCCGCGCCTACCAGGACCGTGGGCTGCTGCCCCGCCCCGAACGGCGCGGGCGCGCCAACGTGTACGCGGACGCCCATCTGGCGCGGCTGCGGCAGATCGCCGACCTCCTGGACCGCGGCTACACACTGGCGTCGATCAAGGAGCTCCTGGAGGCCTGGGACGCAGGCCGGGGGCTGGGAGGGATACTCGGCCTGGTCGCGGAGGTCGACGGGCCGTGGAGCGACGAGGAGGCCGCCCGGATCTCCCGGAGCGAGCTCGTGGAGCGGTTCGGCGGCCGCCTCGACGACACGGCCGTGGCGGAGGCCGTGGAACTGGGCGTACTGGAGCCCGTTCCCGGGGACGAGGACACCTTCGTCGTCCCGAGCCCCCAAGAGCTCTCGGTGGCCGTCGAGTTGTGCGGTTCCGGCGTGCCGCTGTCCGCCGTCACCTGCCATCTGAGGGAATTGAGGGTGCAGGTGGAGCACATGGCCTCCCGTTTCCTCGAGTTCACCGCGGAGCACGTCTTCGCGCGCCGTCCGGGAGAGCGTCCGCCGAGCGACGCGGAAGCGGCCGAGGCGGCCTCGCTCGTACGACGGCTGCGACCGCTCGCTCAGCGGGCGGTGGACGCCGAACTCGCCCGTGCCATGCGGATGTCGGCCACACGTCATCCGAGCCGGCGCCTCACCGCGTGGCAGGGCCCGGTGGCGCCGGAAGGCGCGCGCCCGGTACAGGTGGCCGCCGGGACGATGCTGGCCGTGGAACGTCTGGTCGGCGCGGAGCACGCGGCGGAGTTCGTGACGGCGGCCGCCGAAAGGGAGGTACGGGCACGCATGTTGGACCATCTGGCGGCAAACGGACCTCACCGCAGCATTGTTGACGAAGTGCCGTAAAGCCGAACCGTGTTGTCCACAGCTTCGTCAATTCGCCTGTGGATAACAGCGCTTGGCTGTGGATCAAACCTCCGAACCAAAATCAAATGCGTGATCCGCCTCTCGCCCGGCACGCTGGGAGGATGAAGGAGCACACCGATGAACAGACGCGCGGACGAACGGATGACCGTACGAAAAGACGGGCCGGTGAACCGATGGACGAAAAACGCACCGTGAAGGTGTCGAAGTACCTCGCGAAGCATCTGCGGCACCAGCCCGAGCGGATCGGTCTCGCCCTCGGCGAGGGCGGCTGGGTCGAGATCGACGCGCTGATCTCCGCCGCCACCGCGCACGGCTTCCGGATCACGCGTGACGAGCTCGATCACGTGGTGGCCACCAACGACAAGCGGCGCTTCGCCGTCGAGGGAACCCGGATCCGGGCCAGCCAGGGCCACTCCGTCGAGGTCGACCTCGGACTGCCCCCGGCGACCCCGCCGGCGTACCTCTACCACGGGACCGTGGCCCGCAGCCTGGACCCGATCCGCGCCGAGGGTCTGAGACCCATGAACCGGCACGACGTGCACCTCTCGGCGGACCGGGAGACGGCCACCCGCGTCGGCGCCCGCCGCGGCCGCCCGGTCGTCCTCTCCGTGGACGCCGCCGCCATGCACCGCGACGGCCACGTCTTCCGGGTCAGCGCCAACGGCGTCTGGCTGACGGAGGCCGTACCTCCGCGCTATCTGCGCTTCCCCGGCCCGCACTGACCCCGGACGTCCGTTCCGACGTGAAGGCGTTCTCCCTGCACACCGGGCACCCGACACGGCCGGGAGCACTGCCCGCGGATCTGTGACCGGCCTTCGCGCGGCAGCGGAACCGGCCGGACGTCGATCCCGGGACCCTCGAACCACTGCGCGAGTCCGGCCGTCCGGGGACGCCGGTCTTCCGGTTCCCGCACCGGTTCGCCCCGGGGAGGCCCGCGGTGGAGTTCCTGAGCCGGTCCCGTGAGCGCGCCGCGAGATGGCCGGGCGGGCGCGGGAGGTCCACGTCCTGTCCGACAACTGCTGCGGTGACGCCGCCGTCCGGGCCGCGCGGTCGATGCGGCACCCGCTCGGTCTCTCGTAGAGTCGGTCCCATGCGACTGAGCACTGTGATTCTGCCGATCGACCGCTGGCGCGACGAAGGCCGCGACAAGTGGCGACGCGCCGAGGACCTGGGCTTCCACACCGCGTTCACCTACGACCACCTCTCCTGGCGGACCTTCCGCGACGGCCCGTGGTTCGGAGCCGTGCCGACCCTGACCGCGGCGGCCGCCGTCACCGACCGGCTGCGCCTCGGCACGCTCGTGACCTCGCCGAACTTCCGGCACCCGGTGACCCTCGCCAAGGACCTGATCTCCCTCGACGACGTCTCGAACGGCCGGTTCACGCTGGGTATAGGAGCAGGCGGCACCGGTTTCGACGCCACCGCGCTCGGACAGGACCCGTGGACCCCGCGTGAGCGCGCCGACCGCTTCGGCGAGTTCGTCCCCCTGCTCGACCGGCTCCTCACCGAGGGCTCCGTCTCCTACGGCGGCAACTTCTACTCGGCGCACGAGGCCCGCAACATCCCGGGCTGCGTCCAGCGCCCCCGGCTGCCGTTCGCCGTGGCCGCCACCGGCCCGCGCGGACTGAAGCTCGCCGCCCGTCACGGGCAGGCGTGGGTGACGACCGGCGACCCGAAGCTGTACGAGACGGGCACCCCCGAGCAGTCGGTTCAGGCCATTCGCGGACAGGTCTCCAGGCTCGCCGACGCCTGTGCCGAGATCGGCCGGGACGTGGCGGAGCTCGACAAGATCCTGCTCACCGGCTTCACCCCCGACAAGGGCCGCCCCCTGGAGTCCCTCGACGCGTTCGTCGACTTCGCGGGCCGGCACGCCGAACTGGGCTTCACCGACATCGTGATCCACTGGCCGATCCCCGACTCGGACTTCGCCGCCGACCCGAAGGTCTTCGAGCGGATCGCCATGGAAGCGATGGCTCAGCTCCGCTGAACCGGGCCGCCACGCCCCCGCCTGCGGCATGCCCGACAACACGGGTGGGGCGGGGGTGGGGCGGGGCGAGGACGGTAACCACTCAAGTGTGCGGACCGCCGCACGGCCGTGCGCATATATGCGGGAGAATGAGCACGTGACCTCAGCGACTCGCCGGCCCGAGACCCCGGCCTCCACCGTCCCGCCCCGGCTGATCGCCACGGACCTCGACGGCACCTTGTTGCGCGACGACAAATCGGTGTCCGACCGCACGATCGCCGCCCTCGCCGCCGCCGAGCAGGCCGGCATCGAGGTCTTCTTCGTCACCGGCCGTCCGGCCCGCTGGATGGACGTCGTCAGCGACCACGTCCACGGGCACGGGCTGGCCATCTGCGGCAACGGCGCCGCCGTGGTCGACCTGCACGGCGGCCCCGGCGCCCACCGCTTCGTCAAGATCCGCGAACTGACGCCCGACATCGCGCTGGACGTCGTCCGGATCCTGCGGACCGCCGCACCCGGCACGGTGTGCGCCGTCGAGCGGACGTACGGCCTCCATCTCGAACCGGGCTACCCGCTCATGCACATGGAGCCCCCGGAGATCGTCCTGCCCGCCGAGAAGCTCCTCGCCGAAGACGCGCTGGACGCCGACCAGCCGGTGCTGAAGGTGCTCGCGTTCCATCCGGAGATGGACCCGGACGCATTCCTCTCCGTCGCCCGCCCGGCCATCGGCGACCGGGCCAACGTGACCCGGTCGAGCCCCAGCGCCCTGCTGGAGATCAGCGGCCCCGGCATCTCCAAGGCCAGCACCCTCGCGCTGTGCTGCGCCGAGCGCGGTATCGCGCCCGAGGAGGTCGTCGCCTTCGGCGACATGCCGAACGACGTCGAGATGCTCACCTGGGCCGGCCGCTCGTACGCCATGGGCAACGCCCACCCCGCCGTGATCGCCGCCGCCTCCGGGCGCACGGTCGCGAACAACGAGGACGGGGTGGCGGTCGTGATCGAGCGGATCCTGGCGGACGGCTCGTAGCCCCTCACCGGCACGACCGAGATCCCTTCGGCACCCACCGCCCGAGGACCGGCAGGCCCTAGGGCCTGTCCTGGACGACGACCCCGTGTTCCGCCAGCCACGGCACGGGGTCGATCGACGAACCCGTCTCCGGCGTCACCCGCACCTCGAAGTGCAGATGCGGACCGGTCGAGTTGCCGCTCGTGCCCGACTGGCCGATCCATTCCCCGGTCGAGACCCGCTGGCCCTGGTCGACGGCGACGGACGCGAGATGCGCGTACTGCGTGTAGTAACCGCCGGGATGCTCGACCACGACCGCGATGCCGAAGGCACCGCCGCAGGACACCTTCACCACCCGGCCCTCCCCGACCGCCCGCACCGGGGTGCCGATGGGCACCGCGAAGTCCTGGCCGGTGTGCCGGTGCACCCAGCGCTCGCCCCCGCTGCCGAACCCCGCGGAGAGTTCGTACGTCTCCACGGGCGCGACCCACGCCCGCGTGAGCGCCACCTGCGGCTGGTCGAGACGGACCGCCCCGCGGCAGGAGCCGGCCGCCACGGAGGCGTCCGCCCGGCTCTGCAACGCCGACCGCGCCTCGTCGAGTTTCGCCTCGATGGTCCGCTTGACCGCGGCGAGTTCCCCGGCCCGTCTCTCCAGCGCCTGCCACTCGGCACGGGCCTTCGCCTCGCTCGCGGCGAGCCGGCCCTCGGCACGCCTGCTCTTCTCGACGGCGCCGGCGAGGGCCAGATCGGCCCGCCGCAAGGCGTACTGACCGCGCATCAGGCCCTCGGGGTCCTTCGCGAACAGGATCTGCGCCGTGTACGGCAGCCTGCCGCCCTGCCGGTACTGGGCGCGCACGATACGTCCCAGGTCGTCGTGCAGCACCGCGATCTCCCGCCGCTCCCGCACCAGGAGCCGCTCGGCCCGCTCCGCCCGGCCGCGCTGCGCATCGGAGTCCCGCCGCCCCGCCTCGTACTGTCCCGTCGCGACGGAGGCGTCCTCGTACAGCCGCGCCACCTGGGCGCTGATGTCGAGCTCCGCCCCGTCGCCGTCGGCCACCGCAGGCCGGGCCGCGAGGACGACGAGAGCGGACAACAGGGCCGGTACGAGCAGGGGATGACGGCGAGATGAGCGCATGACAGCGATCGTGGCCCGCGCCTTCGGGCCCGGCCCGTTCAAGGCGTACACCTGGGGGACAGGACGTCACGAATGGCCCAGCGGCCCGGCCGGAGGGTGCCGCACCGGGCCGGCCGTCCGCGAACGGGCGGGCCGCACAAGGGGATTCAGCGAGGTACCTGCCACACCACCGTCGTGCCGCCTCCGTCCTCGCCGATCCCCGGCCCGTACCAACTCGCGCCGCCCAGCGACTCGGCACGCCGTTCGAGGTTCTTCAGGCCGCTGCGCCGGCCGCCTTCGGGAATGCCGACCCCGTCGTCCGCGACGGCGAGGCGCACACCGGGCCGCCCGTCCGGCAGCAGCACGTCCGCCTCGACGGAGACCTCGATCCTGGATGCCCTCGCGTGCCGGAAGGCGTTGGAGAGGACCTCCCGCAGCGCGGCGATGAGGTTCTTGCCGATGAGTTCGCCGACCAGCGTGTCCACGGGGCCGGTGAAGCGGTGTCCGGGGTGGAAACCGAGGGGAACGGCGGCCATGTTGATCTCGCGCAGCACACGGGTGCGCAGTCCGGAGGGAGCGTCTGCGGGGCCCTGCCGGAGCGCGAAGATCGCGGCGCGGATCTCCTGGATGGTGACGTCGAGTTCGCCGACCGCCTTGCCGACGCCCTGCCGCACCTCGGGCACGTCGGACCGGCGCTGCGCGTTCTCCAGCATCATCCCGGTGACGAACAGCCGCTGGATGACCAGGTCGTGCAGGTCGCGGGCCGTCCGGTCGCGGTCCTCGTACACCGCGAGCCGTTCCCGGTCGCGCTGGGTGTCGGCCATCATCAGCGCCAGGGCCGCCTGGGAGGCGAACTGCGTGGCGACCGTCCGTTCGGTCTCGGTGAACTGGCGTCCGTCGCGGGACCTCGGGGTGAGGAGGGCGCCGAGGACCCGGCCGTCGCTCTGCAGGGGGAGCATCATGACGGGCCCGTAGGCGTGGGTGAGATCCGTCCGCATGCGCGGGTCGGTGGACGCGTCCGCCAGGAACACCGGCCTTCCGTCGCGGAGTTCTGCGACCAGTTCGCTCTCGGGGGGAACGACCACGCCGAGCACCTTCGACGGGTGGTCCGAGGCGACCGCGACGACTTCCAGACCGCCCTCCTCCGTGGGGAGCAGCACGATCCCGGCCGCCGCGCCGGAGAGCCGGCGGGCCTGCTCCGCGACGGTCTGCAAAGCCTCCTCGGCGTCGTCGCCCGCCAGCAGCGCGGTGGTGACGGCCACGGAGCCGTCGATCCAGCGTTCACGCTGTTTGGCCGCCTCGTACAGACGGGCGTTGCCGATGGCGATGCCGGCTTCGGTGGCGAGCACCCGGACCATGTCGAGATCGTCGTCGTCGAAGGTGCCGCCGCCGCGCTTCTCCGTGAGGTACAGGTTCCCGAAGATCTCCCCCTGCACCCGGATCGGTACGCCGAGAAAACTGCGCATCGGCGGATGGCCGGCCGGGAACCCGCAGGAGCGCGGGTCGTCGGTCAGGTTCGCGAGGCGCACCGGATCGGGGTCGCGGACGAGCGCGCCCAACAGCCCCTTGTGGCCGTCGGGCCTCCGCCCGATCCTGCGGGCGGTCTCCTCGTCGACGCCGCGCTGGACGAAGTCCGCGAGGCCCTCCCCGCTCTCGTCCACGACTCCGATGGCCGCGTAGCGCGCGTCCGTGAGTTCGGCCGCCGTCTCGCAGATCCTGTCCAGCTTGGAGTGCAGCTCCAGCCCGGACCCGACCGAGCGCACGGCTTCCAGCAGTCGCGGGACCCGTGCGTCCGGCCCACCGGCCAAACCTCCCGGAGCACGGACCGTCCGGGCCGCCGCGTCCGTGTCGTCGCCCGGGACCGGGGAGCCCCTCGCCGCTGACATGCTCCGAGCCTAATGAGTACCTTTTGCCAGGGAAAGTCGGGTGTGCGGGCCGGGGAGGAGAGCCGGCCTTTCGCGCCACCCGCGATCCGTCCCCGCGGCGCTCAGGGCGCCGCCACGCGCACCAGCAGATCCGCGGCGCTCTCCCGTTCCGCCATCGCCCGCAGCGGCCCCTCGACGGCCGTCAGTTCGGCGAACGACCCGCGCTGGACGACGCGTCCCCGTGCGAGCACGATCACCTCGTCCACCGCGTCGAGTCCGGCCAGCCGGTGTGTGATCAGCAGGGTCGTACGGCCCTCGGTCGCGGCCAGCAGATCGGCGGTGAGCGCGTCGGCCGTCGGCAGGTCGAGGTGTTCCGCCGGTTCGTCGAGGACGAGCACGGGGAAGTCGGCGAGCAGCGCGCGAGCCAGCGCGAGCCGCTGGCGCTGGCCGCCGGACAGCCGTGCCCCGTGTTCTCCGATCGGGGTGTCGAGCCCGTCGGGCAGTCCGTCCACCCAGTCGAGGAGCCGGGCCCGTCCGAGCGCGTCGCGCAGCGTGGCCTCGGTCGCGTCCTTGCGGGCGAGCAGCAGGTTCTCGCGCACGGTGCTGTCGAAGAGGTGCGCGTCCTGGGCACACAGGCCGACCAGTCGGCGCACGGCGTCCCCGTCCATCCCGTCCGCGTCCGCCCCGCCGAGCGTGTACGTCCCCGCCTCGGGGTCCAGGAACCGCAGCAGCACCTGCGCGAGCGTCGTCTTGCCGGCTCCGGAGGTGCCGACCACGGCGATCCTGCGGCCTTCCTCGAGGGTCAGATCGAGTCCGTCCAGCGCGTCCCGGTCCTGTCCCGCGTGCCGGGCCCGGAGCCCGGACACCTGGAGCGGGAACGGGGAGGCGGGCGCCGGTCGCGGCTGTTCGGGCTCGCGTACGGGATCGGGGGCGTCCAGCACCTCGTACACGCGCTCGGCGCTCTTGCGCACCCGCTGCCGGTACTGGACGGCGAGCGGCAGTCCCATGACGGCCTCGAAGGCGGCGAGCGGGGTGAGGACGACGACGGCCATGAGCACGCCGTGCAGCCGCCCGGCGGCGACCGCCTGGGCGCCGACGAGGGCGGCGGCCGCGACGGTGAGCCCGGAGACGAGTGCCGTGAGCGCGTCGCCGAGGGCGGTCGCGGTGGCGGCCCGCGAGGCGATCCCCGTGAGGACGCCGTCGGCCTTCCTCGTCCGGTCGGTACGGGCGGGCAGCGTGCCCGCGACGGTCAGCTCGGCGGTTCCCGTGAGCAGATCGGCCACCTGGGTCGCCAGCGCGCCGCGTGCGGGAGCCAGCCGCCGCTCGGCACGGCGCGCCACGGCGCCGGTCACCAGGGGAACCCCGGCACCGGCCGCCAGCAGACCGGCGGCGAGAACGGCGCCCGCTTCGGGGAGCAGCCAGGCGGTGAATCCGACGGAGGCGGCGGAGACCAGGACTGCGGCTCCGGCCGGCAGCAGCCAGCGCAGCCAGTAGTCCTGGAGGGCGTCCACGTCGGCGACGAGACGCAAGAGCAGGTCACCGCGCCGGGTGGTCCGCAGCCCGGCGGGCGCGAGCCGTTCCAGACGCCGGTAGACGGACACCCGGGTGTCGGCCAGCATCCGCAGCACGGCGTCGTGCGACACGAGCCGTTCCGCGTACCGGAACACCGCCCGTCCGATGCCGAACGTCCGGGTGGCCGTCACGGCCATCATCAGATAGAGGACCGGCGGCTGCTGGGAGGCCCGTGAGATGAGCCAGCCGGAGGTGGCCATGAGGCCGACGGCGCTCCCGAGCGCGAGGCTTCCGAGAAGCAGGGCGAGCGTGAGCGGACCACGGCGGGGGGCCGCCATCGCCCGGACGCGGGCGAGCACGCCGCCGCGTTCCCGGGCCGTCGTGACGAGTCCTCCGGCCTCCGCCGGAAACGGCTCCTCCGGGCCGGCTTCTTGGAGCGGCTGTGTGTGCGTCGGCTCGGCGAAGGCGTGGGCGCCGGTCTCGGGCGCCGGCCTCGGCGCGCAGACGGCAGCGGCTTCCAGGCGGACCACCCGGTCCGCGACGTCCAGCAGGGCCGGCCGGTGCACGACCAGCAGCACGGTCCGTCCCACGGCCAGCCGCCGGACCGCCGCGACGACCTCGGCCTCGGTCTCGCCGTCGAGCGAGGCCGTCGGCTCGTCGAGCAGCAGCACGGGCCGGTCCGCGAGGAACGCCCGCGCGAGTGCCAGGCGTTGACGCTGACCGGCCGAGAGTCCGGCGCCGTCCTCTCCGAGGACCGTGTCGGTCCCGGCGGGCAGGGCGTCGACGAACTCCGCCGCACCGGCGTCGACGAGCGCCTTGCGCAGTGCCGCGTCGTCGGCGTCGGGTCGCGCCAGTCGTACGTTCTCGGCGACGGATCCGGCGTACAGGTGCGGCCGCTGCGGCACCCAGGCGATCCGCGAGCGCCACTCCGTGAGGTCGGCGTCGGCGAGATCGATTCCGCCGGCACGGACTCGGCCGGCGGTGGGCTCCACGAACCCGAGCAGGACGTTCAGCAAGGTCGACTTGCCCACCCCGCTGGGGCCGACGAGGGCGATCGTCTCACCGGGCTCGACGGTGAAGGAGACGTCCGAGACCGCGTCCGCGGAGCGCCCCGGGTAGCGGACGGTCACGCCGTCGAAGGCGATCGCCCCTGTGGGCACGCTCAGCGAACCGGACCTCGGTTCAGGGGTCTCCAGCACCTCGAAGATCGCCTCGGCGGCCGCGAGCCCTTCGGCGGCGGCGTGGTACTGGGCTCCCACCTGCCGCAGCGGCAGATAGGCCTCGGGCGCCAGCACGAGGATGACGAGCCCGATGTACAGGTCCATCTCGCCATGGACGAGCCGCATTCCGATGGTCACCGCGACCAGGGCGACCGAGATGGTGGCGAGCAGTTCCAGGGCGAAGGACGACAGGAAGGCGATCCGGAGCGTCCGCATGGTCGCCTGCCGGTACTCGCCGGTGATCTTCCGAATCGACTCGGCCTGCGCCTTGGCCCGGCCGAACACCTTGAGTGTGGGCAGTCCCGCGACCACGTCCAGGAAGTGTCCGGACAGCCGGGACAGCATGCCCCACTGGCGGTCCATGTGGCCGCGCGTGGCCCAGCCGATCAGCACCATGAACAGGGGAATGAGCGGCAGGGTGCCGACGATGATCGCGGCGGACACCCAGTCCTCGGTGACGATCCGCGCCAGGACGGCGACCGGGACCACCAGCGCGAGGCCCAACTGCGGCAGATAGCGCGAGAAGTAGTCGTCGAGCGCGTCGACGCCCCGTGTCGCGAGGGTCACGAGGGAACCCGTCCGCTGGCCGCCGAGCCACCCGGGCCCGAGGGACGCGGCCTTCTCCACCAGCCGTCCCCTCAGCTCCGACTTGACCGCGGCGCTCGCGCGGTGCGCGGCGAGCTCGGTGAGCCAGGCCACCACAGCGCGCCCGAACGCCACGGCCGTCAACAACATCAGGGGAGTGCGCAGTTCAGCGGCGGAGAACCCGTGCTGGAAGGCACCCACCACCACTTCGGCGATGAGCATCGCCTGGGCGATGACCAGAGCCGCTCCGGCGACGCCCAGCCCCACGACCGCGACCAGAAAGCCACGGGTGGCTCGGGCGTACCGGAGGAGGCGCGGATCGATTGGTTTCACGTGAAACACACCTTTGGCCCGTCAGGCACGTTTCACGTGAAACATGCCGCTCCATCGGATTCAGTGCGACATGTCCACAGCGATGTGGTGCGTGCCGATGCGCTTGCGGAACACCCAGTAGGTCCAGCCCTGGTAGAGCAGGACGATCGGTGTGGCGATCGCGGCACACCAAGTCATGATCTTCAGGGTGTACGGACTCGACGAGGCGTTGGTGACCGTGAGGCTCCAGTCCTCGTTGAGCGAGGATGGCATGACGTCCGGGAAGAGCGACAGGAAGAGCATCGCGACGGCGGCCACGATGGTGAGCCCCGAGAGGATGAACGCCCATCCCTCACGCCCGGCGCCGACCATCACCAGTGCCGCGACGAGGGCGACCACGGCCACGATCAGCGCGGCCAGCGACGCGCCGTCACCGCTGTCGACCTGGGTCCAGACGAGGAAGACCAGAGCCAGCACGGCTGTCGCCAGGCCGACCTGCAGCGCGAGCTTCCGCGACCGCTCCCGGATGTCCCCCACCGTCTTGAGTCCGACGAACACCGCCCCGTGGAAGGTGAACAGCGTGAGCGTGACCAGACCGCCGAGGATCGAGTACGGGTTGAGCAGGTCCCAGAAGTTGCCCACGTACTCGAAGTTCCGGTCGATCTTCACTCCGCGCACGATGTTGCCGAAGGCCACGCCCCACAGGAACGCGGGGATCAGCGAGGTCCAGAAGATCGCTGTCTCCCAGTTGCGCTGCCAGTTCTCCTCGGGCCGCTTCGCCCGGTACTCGAAGGCGACACCGCGCACGATCAGACAGACCAGGATGATCAGCAGGGGCAGATAGAAGCCCGAGAAGAGCGTGGCGTACCACTCGGGGAAGGCGGCGAAGGTCGCACCGCCGGCCGTGAGCAGCCACACCTCGTTGCCGTCCCAGACGGGACCGATCGTGTTGATCAGCACCCGCTTCTCGATGCGGTTGCGGGCCAGCAGCTTGGTGAGGATGCCGACTCCGAAGTCAAAGCCCTCCAGGAAGAAGTAGCCGGTCCAGAGGACCGCGATGAGGACGAACCAGACGTCGTGAAGTTCCATGACTCAGCAGCTCCCTGAGCCTAGTAGGAGAAGGCCATCGGCTTGTCGGCGTCACTGGAGTCGCCGCCGATCTTGGTGGGCGGGTTGAGATCGGACTCGGTGAGCTCGGGCGGTCCTGCCTTCACGTACTTCACGAGCAGCTTGACCTCGATGACGGCGAGGATCGCGTAGAGCAGTGAGTAGACGATCAGCGACGTGATGACCTCGCCCTGCGAGACGGTGGGGGAGACCGCGAACCGGGTCTGCAGAACGCCGTACACCACCCACGGCTGACGGCCCATCTCGGTGAAGATCCAGCCCCAGGAGTTGGCGATCAGCGGGAAGGCCAGGGTCCAGATGGCGATGCGCCAACCCCACTTGGTGAGCTTCGGGCCGAGTGCCTTGTTCTTGAACAGGACCAGATGCGGTGCCTCGTCCTCACCGACCCTCAGGTGCTGCGGCAGCAAGAACTTCTTGCGGGTCAGCCAGAGTCCGACGATGCCGATCGCGAAGGAGGCCATGCCGAAGCCGATCATCCAGCGGAACGACCAGAAGGTGACCGGGATGATGGGGCGGTAGTCGCCGGGGCCGTACTTCTCCTGCTCGGCCTTGTTCGTGTCGTTGATGCCGGGAACGTACGAGTTGAAGTCGTCGTTGGCGAGGAACGACAGTATCCCCGGGATCGACAGTTCGACGGTGTTGTGGCCCTTGCTGACGTCTCCGTACGCGAAGATCGAGAAGGGCGCCGCCTCCTGGCCGTCCCACAGCGCCTCGGCGGCGGCCATCTTCATGGGCTGCTGCTTGAACATGACCTTGCCGAGGGTGTCGCCGCTGACCGCCGTGAGGAGACCGGCGATGACGACGGTGACGAGACCGAGGCGGAGCGAGGTCTTCATGACGGCGACGTGCCGCTTGCGGACCAGATGGATCCCGGCGATGCCCACCATGAAGGCACCTCCGGTCAGGAAGGCCGCGGTGAGGGTGTGGAACACCTGGGCGAGCGCGGTGTTCTGGGTCAGGACGAGCCAGAAGTCGGTGAGTTCGGCGCGTCCCTTCTCCTCGTTGATCCGGTAACCGACCGGGTGCTGCATCCACGAGTTGGCCGCGAGGATGAAGTACGCGGACAGTATGGTGCCGATGGAGACCATCCACATGCAGGCGAGGTGGAGCTTCTTCGGGAGCCGGTCCCAGCCGAAGATCCACAGCCCGATGAAGGTGGACTCGAAGAAGAAGGCGAGCAGGGCCTCGAAGGCGAGCGGGGCGCCGAAGATGTCACCGACGAAGCGCGAGTAGGCGGACCAGTTCATGCCGAACTGGAACTCCTGGACGATGCCGGTGACGACGCCCATCGCGATGTTGATCAGGAAGAGTTTGCCCCAGAACTTGGTGGCGCTCAGGTACTTCTGCTTCTCCGTACGCACCCAGGCGGTCTGCAGACCGGCGACGAGCGCGGCGAGCGAGATCGTCAGGGGCACGAAGAAGAAGTGGTAGACGGTGGTAATGCCGAACTGCCATCGCGCCATAGTTTCTGGCGCCAATGCCAAGTCCACGTCGTCATCTCCTTACGTCGCGGCAGTTGCAGTGGCAGTTTGCCCGTTTTTGAGTAGACATTATTGGAATACCGGGACACGCTTGTGAACGCGTTCACATTCACAAGCAATTATGACGCATGCCCGTTCGAGGGCCGAGGGGTGGGGGGCCCTTGGGCCCGGCCGAAGGGCCCCGAGCCCGAGCAGAAGGGCCCGCACATGCCGAGGGGCCCGTACGCGACGCGTACGGGCCCCTCTTTCGTCCGCATTCACCGCGGGGGTTCCACCACCAGCGGCAACCCCTGACGGCCGGGCGGCTAATGCCCCTTGTGGAAGCTCTCGGTCGCCTTCAGGAAGATGTCGTTCCCCTCGGTCTCACCGATCGTGACGCGGACGCCCTCGCCGGCGAAGGGACGCACGACGACACCGGCCTGCTCGCAGTGCGCCGCGAAGTCCAGGGTGCGCTCCCCCAGGCGCAGCCACACGAAGTTGGCCTGCGTCTCGGGCACCGTCCAGCCCTGACCGCGCAGGGTGTCGACCACCCGGGTGCGCTCGGAGACCAGGGAGCCGACCCGGCCGATCAGTTCGTCCTCGGCCCGCAGGCTCGCCACCGCGGCGTCCTGGGCCAGCTGGCTCACACCGAACGGCACCGCCGTCTTGCGCAGCGCGGCTGCCACCGGCTCGTGAGCGATCGCGAAGCCGACCCGGAGACCCGCCAGGCCGTACGCCTTGGAGAAGGTGCGCAGCACACAGACGTTGGGCCGGTCACGGTAGATCTCCACACCGTCCGGCACCTCGGCGTCACGGATGAACTCGCGGTACGCCTCGTCCAGGACGACCAGCACATCGCTCGGCACCCGGTCCAGGAACCGCTCCAGTTCGGCCCGGCGCACCACCGTGCCGGTCGGGTTGTTCGGGTTGCAGACGAAAATCAGCCGCGTCCGGTCGGTGATGGCGTCGGCCATCGCGTCCAGGTCGTGCACCTCGCCCGGGGTCAGCGGCACCCGCACCGAGGTCGCCCCGCTGATCTGCGTGATGATCGGGTACGCCTCGAAGGAGCGCCAGGCATAGATGACCTCGTCCCCGGGGCCGCTCGTGGACTGCAGGAGCTGCTGCGCGACGCCGACCGAGCCGGTGCCCGTCGCCAGGTGGGAGACGGGGACGCCGAAACGGTCCGCCAGCTCGTTCATCAGCCCGGTGCACGCCATGTCCGGGTAGCGGTTGAACGAACCGGCCGCCGCGGTCAGGCTCTCGACCACGCCGGGCAGCGGCGGATACGGGTTCTCGTTGGAGGACAGCTTGTACGCCACGGTGCCGGCGGCGGCGGGCTTGCCGGGCTTGTAGGTGGGAATACCCGCCAGCTCGGCACGCAGCTTGGGGTTCGTGTCGCTCACCGCAGTCCTCCTCGTGACCACCAGCGGCTCATGACCACCACCGGCTACCAATGCTTCTCACCTTATGAGGATTCCGCGCCGCTGCGAATGGCCTGTGGACAACCTGACACCACCACGTGCCCGCCGGGTGATCATCCGCGGGCCCGGGCGGCACCGGGCCGGCCGTCGCCGGCCCACGGCCGGGCGGCCCGGCGGTGAGGCAGCCCGGCGGTGAGGCGGCCGGGCGGGCGGTGAGGCGGGCGGCGAGGCAGCGAGGCGGCCGTCGAAGTACGAAGTCGTACGAAAAGGGGGCGCGCCGACGGCTATCACATGCGCCGGTGGCTCACGCCGTGGCGCGCATCCCTCGTACAGGTGAGTTGAGACCTCTTCGAAACATGGCCCGCTTGGCAGGCTCGCGCGCGCCGACAAGTCACGTACTGGGATGGGATCGCCCAACTTCCTTCACTTCAAAGGAAGTTAAAGCATTTCGATCATGCAGAAACGTGCCTGTCAACGCGTGCATATGCGTCCGCGCTACCCCACCGCAGGAGCCCTACTATCGGCTCGCCATGACAGCAGCAGGGAAGCACCAGGTGAGCCGGGCGGAGACCTCCCGCCGAGGCGGTCGGCCGGGCCGGGCCGGTATCAGAGACGTGGCCGCGGCAGCAGGGGTCTCCATCACAACCGTGTCCGACGCCCTCAACGGCAAGGGACGGCTCCCGGACGCCACCCGACGCCATGTCCGCGAAGTCGCCGACCGGCTGGGCTACCGCCCCTCGGCCGCGGCCCGAACCCTCCGTACCGGCAAGTCCGGCCTGATCGGCCTGACCGTCACCACGTACGGGGATGAACCTTTCACCTTCACCGAGTTCGCGTATTTCGCCGAGATGGCCAGAGCCGCCACCTCGGCCGCGCTCGCCCGGGGGTACGCCCTGGTCATCCTCCCCGCGACCTCCCGCCACGACGTGTGGTCGAACGTCGCCCTGGACGGAACCGTGGTCATCGACCCGTCCGACCAGGACCCGGTCGTCAGCGAGCTGGTCCGCCAGGGGCTGCCCGTCGTCTCCGACGGCCGGCCCGTGGGATCGCTCCCGGTCACCGCCTGGGTGGACAACGACCACGAGGCCGCGGTCCTCGGCATCCTCGACCACCTGGCCGACGCCGGCGCCCGCCGCATCGGCCTCCTCACCGGCACCACCACGGACACGTACACCCATCTCTCCACCACCGCGTACCTGCGCTGGTGCGAGCGCGTGGGACAGGATCCGGTGTACGAGGCCTACCCGGCGCACGATCCGTGCGCCGGGGCGGTGGCCGCCGACCGGCTCCTCGCCCGGCCCGACCGCCCGGACGCCGTCTACGGCCTCTTCGACCCGAACGGCACCGACCTGCTGGCCGCCGCCCGCCGCTACGGTCTGCGCGTACCCGACGACCTGCTTCTGGTGTGCTGCAGCGAGTCGAACGTCTACGCCAGCACCGAGCCGCCCGTCACGACCCTCTCCCTCAAACCGCGCAGGATCGGCACGGCCGTCGTCCAGTTGCTGATCGACGCCATCGAGGGGGTCGAATCGGATCAACCGGTCGAGCAGGTGATACCCACGGAGCTGATCGTGCGGACCTCGTCGCAGCGCCGGCCGCCGCGGACGACCGTCAGTCCGCCCCGATCACCCGGGCAGCGCTGAGGACCGATCGGGCGAGGGCGGGGCGAGCCCCGCCCAATTCGGGCGAAAACCGCGGTGAACTGGGCTCCTGTTCCGATTCACCACCCCTGGGTCATCACATGGCGCGATCCGCATTCCTATGATGGGCGGACGACACCGCGGGCCGCTGCGACCAGGCAGTCCGAACCGGTGCAGATGCGGCGCGATGGTGGTGGAGGGGTCGATGACTCAGGGGGCCGGTCAGGGACCCGAGGTGGTGCGGACGGCGACGTTGCGCGACTTCCGGGTACCGGGGTACGTCCACGAGACCGGTCCGTATGCGCAGAACACGCCTCATGGCGAGGGCGCCGGACCTGTCGGGGAGACTGCGCGGTACGCGTCGGGGGAATCCTCCCCCTACGCGTCCATGAAGTCTCCGGCGGAGTTCCCGGGCGAGTTCTCCGAGGGGTACACGCCCACACAGCGTGATCTGCCGGTCATCAACCGGGGCGACACCCAGCAGGTCGTCGTCAGCCCCTCCGGCGCGCCCGCCCCGGCGCCCGGCAACGGACCCGGCCCGCTGTACGTCGTCGGTGACGTGCACGGCTACCTCGACCAGCTCGTCGCCGCGCTCCAGGCCAAGGGCCTCGTCGACGCGGCCGGCAGCTGGTCGGCCGGTACCTCGCGCCTGTGGTTCCTCGGCGACTTCACCGACCGCGGCCCGGACGGCATCGGCGTGATCGACCTCGTGATGCGGCTGTCCGCCGAGGCGGCCGCGGCCGGCGGCTACTGCAAGGCGCTCATGGGCAACCACGAGCTGTTGCTGCTCGGCGCCAAGCGGTTCGGCGACACACCGGTCAGTTCCGGCGCCGGCACCGCCACCTTCCAGGCCGCCTGGCTGCTCAACGGCGGCCAGAAGACGGACATGGACCGCCTCCAGGACCACCACCTGCAGTGGATGGCCCGCCTCGACGCCATGGAACTGGTCGACGGTCACCTTCTGGTGCACTCCGACACCACCGCCTACCTCGACTACGGCGACTCCATCGAAGCGGTCAACGACACCGTCCGCGAGACCCTCACCCGCAACGACGCCGAGGACTGCTGGGACCTCTTCCGCAAGTTCACCCGGCGCTTCGCCTTCCGCGACGAGGGGGCCGGGGCGGTCCGCGAGCTGCTCGGCGCGTACGGCGGTACGCGCGTCGTCCACGGCCACAGCCCCATCCCCTACCTCCTGGGCGAGGCGGTCCCGGAGGACGGCGAGGCCGGATCGGGTCCCGTCATCGAAGGACCGCACGTCTACGCCGAGGGTCTGGCCATCGCGATGGACGGTGGAGTGACCATGGCCGGAAAGCTGCTGGTCCAACAACTTCCGCTGGACGTCTGAGCGTTCGCCGGGCAGAAGCCCGGCGGACGGACCGCTCCGGACAGGGGCCAATTTCTGGAAACCCCCTGTCACGGCGTGCCGTCGCCGCTCTACCATCGCCTTATCCGTAGCAGGCTCCCCTCCGTTTCTGCCCAACGGCTCGTCAGCGTGCGAGCCATCAGCCCTACGGAGCATCGGGGGATGCAGATGAACAGCGTTCCGCAGCACCTGCTGAGCGAGGACCGCCAGGAATACGAGCGGATCCTCGATGAGGCGCTGCGCTCCGCACCACACCGCCCGGAACTCGCCGCTGTCGGCCGGCGGCTCAACCTCGAACAACTGCGCACCATGGCGCTCAACGCCACGGCCCTCATCACGACGGCCGCGTCGGACGAGTACGCGCACTACGTGAAGATCCGCAGCGAACTGCGCCGGCCGGTGCGGTCCGCCCCGGCCGCGGGCGAGGAGACCGGCTCCACGGAGCCGGGCACGACCACGATGGGGCTCGCCACCACCGTGGGGGAGGTCACCGAGACCGCCGGGGCCGGAGCGGTCGCCGTCGTCGCGGTGCTCGCCCCCGTCCTCGCCGGGACGGCCGCGGTGATCTTCCTGCTCGTGGGTTACGTCCTGCGGATGCTCGACCCTGAGCCGACCATCGCCAGAACCCTTCTGACCACCGGATGGGTCTTCGGCGCGGTCACGGCGGCCGCCATCCTGGTCGCCGCGGCCGGACTGCTGCTGACCGCCCTGCGCAACAGCTCCTCCTCCCTCCGGGCCGAAGCGGGCGACGAACTGACCGGACAGGTCACCCGGGCCAAGGAAGCCTGGCGTGACGCCCTGCTGGAGCGCGGCATCATGCCGTTCCTCCGGGAAGCCCTCGCGGACCCGGGCTCGGCGGCACTGGGCCGCCCCGCACCGGCCCCCAGCCGCATACCCCACCTCGGGTACGGCCGACCGGGGTTCAGCAGCCCCGAGGGCGGACCTGCGGCGGGCCCGCGCCCGAGCTTCTCCAGCCCGGACTTCACCAGCCCGGACTTCGGAGGGCCTGAACACCAGCCCGAGTGACCCGGCCGGCCGACGGCCGGGTCGTGGCGGGACGGGGCCCGCGCGGCCGCGCGGGCCCGTACACCGTGCCACTGCGCCCTTTCCCGCTGCCGTGAACACCTCCCCGTACGGCCGCGGCAGGGACCCGGTCTCCTCGGGCTGCCCGGCCGGGGCCGGGCCGTGGTCCGGCTGGCTGTCCGGGCTGTGGTCCGGCTGCCGGTTTCGGGGTGCCTCAGATGATGCCCAACCGCCGCGCCTCCCTCGTCCACGACGGGAACTCGGACAACAGCCGGTCGTAGAGCTCCGGATCCGGTACGTCGCTGATGTCGTCGACCGCGAAGAAACCCACGTTGTCGACGCGTCGGCCCGGCAGGGTGTCGAACCGCTCCAGGACGCCGTAGTTGGAGCGCCCCAGCCCGACGAACTGCCAGAAGACCGGTTCGTCCACCGCCTCCCGCAGCTCCTTCTCGATCTCCTTGTTGCGGTAGACGCCGCCGTCGGAGAAGAAGAGCACCAGCGTGGGATCGGCGGCCGGGTGCTCACGGACGAACGCCCGCACCTCGGCGATCACCTTCTGTTCCTCGTTCTGGATGCCGACGGCCCGCATGTCCACCTGTCCCGGCAGCAGACCCTTCTTCGGCTTCTTCCGCCGGAACAGGGTCAGTTCACCGACCCGGACATGGCGCTCCAGCCACTCCGGAAGATCGCCCAGGGCGAGATCGGGCAGCCGGGCCGGGTTCGACGCGAAGGTCCACGCCTGCATCTCCCCGTCGTCGTCCAGCTGGGCCGCCACCGCCGCCATCCGCTCCACCACGTCGACCACGACGCCCTTGGAGTACAGGAGCGACATGGAGCCGGAAGCGTCCAGGACCAGGATGACGCGGGCCCTGACGTCCACGGCCCCGTGCTTGCGCAGGCTGACCGCCACCTGCTCCTTGCGCAGGGAGAGCCGCTTGCGCATGTCCACGGGCAGCCGCTCCTCGCCCTTGACGAGCCGGGGAGCCGATCCTGGGGCGGGTGCCGGGGGTGTCTGGGTTGCCTGGGGAACGGGCGGCGCGGTCGGGGGTGCCGGAGGCGCGGCGACCGGTGGGGCTGTCGGTGCCGGCGGGGCGGCCCCGGTGCCCGCGCTCCTCGCGTCGGTGCTCCCGGAGGCGCCCGGGTCCTCGTCCACGCTGATCCCGAAGTCGGTGGCCAGACCCGCGAGTCCGGAGGCGTATCCCTGGCCCACCGCGCGGAACTTCCACTGCCCGCCCCTCAGGTACAGCTCACCTCCGATGAACGCCGTCTCCGTCGTCGCCTCCATCGCGAAGAACGCCAGCTCCTGCCCGGTTTCGGCGTCGAACAGCCGCAGCCTCAGACCCGACAGCTCACCGAAGGTGCCCCCGTCGGCGGAGGCGCCCAGAACGACCCGCTGGATCTCCGGCTCCAGGGAACGCAGATCCACCTCGACGGTGTCCGTCGTGCCCTCGCCCTCCCGTCGCTTGCCCGTGTGACGGACGGCCCCGGAGGCGTGACCGGGCTGGTTGTAGAAGACGAAGTCACCGTCGTCACGCACCCGCCCGTCCGCGCGGAGCAGCAGGGCCGAGGCGTCGGCGTCCGGCGCGCCGGGGCCGGCGGACCAGCCGAGTACGACCCGCACCCGCTGCGCGGCGACGGGAAGGTTGGCACCCTTGCTCATCGATGTCGCTGTCATGCGCCCAGTCTCCCTGGAGAAGCCGTCGGTGGATCCGACCTGTACACCTGCCCGTGGAAGGAGCCGGCCGCGTCCGTCGCGGCCCGTACGAACTCGCGCAGCCGCTCGGTGGTGTCGCCCTTCCTCCACACCAGTCCCCGTTCGATCGGCTGCGCGTCGTGAAGGGGTATGTAGGCGATGTCGGGCCGGGGGTAGTACTGCCGGGAGTGTTCCCCGACAGGAAGGACGCCACGGCCCATGGCGACCAGGGTCAGCATCTCGGAGAACGACCCTCCGGCCGGCCCCTTCGGAACGGGCCTGCCCGAGGGGGTGTGGTCCGGTGTGCGGTCCCGTTTGAAGGCTGCCGAGGTCACCTGGGGGTACTGGACCACGGGGTGTTCCGCGAGCACCTCGAGGGACAGCCGTTCCTCGCGGGCCAGCGGATGACCGGCCGCGACGGCCAGTACCCGTCCCTCCCGCAGCAGGGCGGGGCCGCAGGACATTCCGTCGAAGGGGAACGAGGCGAGCAGCGCGTCGACCGAACCGTCCATCAGGCTCGCCCGGGAGTTGGAGAGCTGAACCTCCCGGACGTCGACCCGGCAGTCCGGGTGGCGCTCGCCGAACAGTCCGACCGCCCTGAGAAGCGCGGGTGCCGTCCACTCACCGAGGAAGGCGACCCGCAGTTCTCCGGTGACTCCCCGGCTGGCGTCGGCCGCCCTTCGCAGCGCGGCTTCCATCCCGGCGACCAGGGGCGTCAGATCGTCGGCGAGCTGCCGGCCGACCGGGGTGAGGCGGACGGATCTGCTGTTGCGTTCGAAGAGCCGGCCGCCGACGCGGCGCTCCAGCTTCTTGATCACCTGGCTGACCCGCCCGGTCGTGATCAGCAGCCGTTCTGCGGTCCGGCCGAAGTGCAGTTCCTCGGCCAGCGTCAGAAAGGTCTCGGTCTCCAGTCGCTCCAGCATGAATCCCCCGGCGTTAAATCTGGCTCAACGGTCGTACAGCGATCGTGCCTTGATGGCGTCCGTCCCGCGGCGGATCGTAGAAGACGTCCACCCGGCGGTGGGAAAAAGCCTGCGAGTCCCCCGGCCCGCCGAGTGCACAGCGCTTCCGCGCCCGGTTGCGCGCACCACGTCCATCCCGTCCATCACACCCTTTCCGAACGGGGACCCACATGACTTCCTCGGACATCACCGCCTACCTGGACGGGCTCGACGGCCCGCTGCGTGACATCGGCGAGAGGGTCGGACACGTCGTCGACTCCGCCCTCCCCGCCGACTCCGGCGCGCTGTGGCACGGCCATCCCACCTGGAGCCTCGGGGACAAGCCGGGCCGGACCCCGGTCTGCCTGCTCAAGGCCTACACGTCCTACGTCACCTTCGGCCTCTGGCGCGGCCAGGACGTGGCCGATCCGTCAGGTCGGCTGGTCGCCGGAGCCCGCCGGATGGCCTCGGTGAAGCTCAGCCGTGCCGACGAGGTGGACCCCACCCTGTTCAGCGCGTGGCTCCGCCACGCCGTCGCCCTGGAGACGACATGACCACTCTGCGCGTGAAGGCCTTCGACCACCTGGTCCTCAATGTCGAGGACGTCGAACGGTCCCTGGACTTCTACACCGGACTCCTCGGCCTGGAACCCGTACGCGTCTCCGAATGGCGGCGCGGTCAGGCGCCGTTCCCGTCGGTGAGGGTCACCGCGGAGACCATCATCGACCTGATCGCCCATGCCCGCGGCGGGTCCAACGTCGACCACATCTGTCTCACCGTGGAACCGCTGGACTGGGACCAGGTCATCGCGTCGGGCTCCTTCACCGTGCTCGAGGGTCCCGTGGAACGCTTCGGCGCGCGGGGCACCGCCACCTCGGTCTACGTCCAGGACCCGGACGGCAACACCGTCGAACTGCGCTGGTACCCGCAGGACGTCACGCCATGACCCTGCCGAGGGCCGCGGTCCGGGGGCCGCCCCGGACCGCGCCCTCATGCGGTGGCTCAGTCGGCCAGCGGCAGATACACGCGGTTGCCCGCCTCGGCGAACTCCCGGGACTTCTGGAGCATGCCCTCCGAGATCTCCGCGGCGGAGGCGCCGTCGGCCACTTCCCCGCCGAACCGCTCGTTGATGTCCTGGCTGATCTTCATCGAGCAGAACTTCGGCCCGCACATGGAACAGAAGTGGGCCGTCTTGGCGGGCTCGGCCGGCAATGTCTGGTCGTGGAACTCCCGCGCCGTGTCCGGGTCGAGGGCCAGGTTGAACTGGTCCTCCCACCGGAACTCGAAGCGGGCGTCGGAGAGCGCGTCATCCCATTCCTGCGCACCTGGGTGCCCCTTGGCGAGGTCGGCTGCGTGGGCGGCGATCTTGTAGGTGATGACGCCGGTCTTGACGTCGTCACGATCGGGCAGGCCCAAGTGCTCCTTGGGCGTGACATAGCAGAGCATCGCCGTGCCCCACCAGGCGATCATCGCGGCACCGATGCCGGAAGTGATGTGGTCGTACGCCGGCGCGACGTCCGTCGTCAGCGGGCCGAGGGTATAGAACGGAGCTTCATCACAGATCTCCTGCTGAAGGTCGATGTTCTCCTTGATCTTGTGCATCGGGACGTGTCCCGGGCCTTCGATCATCGTCTGTACCTGAAAACGCTTCGCGACCTTGTTGAGTTCCCCGAGCGTCCTCAACTCGGCGAACTGCGCCGCGTCGTTGGCGTCCGCGATGGAGCCCGGCCGCAGCCCGTCGCCGAGCGAGTAGGTGACGTCGTACGCGGCGAGGATCTCGCAGAGTTCCTCGAAGTTCTCGTACAGGAACGACTCCTTGTGGTGCGCGAGGCACCAGGCGGCCATGATCGAGCCGCCGCGCGAGACGATGCCGGTCTTGCGGTTCGCGGTGAGCGGCACATACGCCAGGCGCACGCCCGCGTGGACCGTCATGTAGTCCACGCCCTGCTCGGCCTGCTCGATGACGGTGTCCTTGTAGATCTCCCAGGTCAGCTCCTCGGCACGGCCGTCGACCTTCTCCAGCGCCTGGTACAGCGGCACGGTGCCGATGGGTACGGGGGAGTTGCGCAGCACCCATTCCCGGGTGGTGTGGATGTTGCGGCCGGTGGACAGGTCCATGACCGTGTCAGCGCCCCAGCGGGTCGCCCAGGTCATCTTCTCGACCTCCTCCTCGATGGAGGACGTCACCGCGGAATTGCCGATGTTGGCGTTGACCTTCACCAGGAACCGCTTGCCGATGATCATCGGCTCGATCTCGGGATGGTTGACGTTCGCGGGCAGCACCGCCCGGCCCGCGGCGATCTCCTCCCGTACGACCTCGGGGTCGACGTTCTCGCGGACCGCCACGAACTCCATCTCGGGCGTGATCTCACCGCGCCTCGCGTAGGCGAGCTGGGTGACCGCCTGCCCGGACCGTCCCCGGCGCGGCTGACGCGGCCGGCCGGGGAAGACGGCGTCGAGATTGCGCAGCCCTCCCCGCGGGGACGTGTGCTTGATCCCGTCGTCCTCGGGACGGATGGGACGGCCCGCGTACTCCTCGGTGTCTCCACGGGCGATGATCCAGCCCTCACGCAGGGGGGCCAGCCCTCTGCGCACATCGGTGTCGACAGTCGGATCGGTGTACGGACCGGAGGTGTCGTACAGCGTCACGGACTGCCCGTTGGTGAGGTGCACCTGGCGGACCGGCACCCGCAGGTCGGGACGTGTACCCCCGACGTATGCCTTGTGCCAGCCGATGGACTGCTCGCCCTGCCCGCTCGGGGACGACGGAGAAACCCCGTCCGCCCGGCTGGAGACAGGCGTGCGTACATCCTTGTCGGTCATGAGACCTCTACTCCCTACGCCGGCATTACCCGGTAACAGGTTCAGCGGTCGACGCAGCGGCTTCCGATCGCCGATGTTTCATGTGAAACATCGCGAAGACGGAGGTCAGCGTCCTCTCAGCCCGGTGCTCCGAGCTCCCGCGTGTACAAAAGCGCCTCCACGCTAGCGTCATGTCTGGCGCGGTGAACAGAGGGCGCCTTGACGCACTTGCGATGATCGAGCGGTGACGACGACCCGGCAGCACCCGTTCCCCCCGTCCGAGCCACCACGCCGTCCCGGCTCCGACGGCGGCCGCGGGCATGGCTCCGGTATCAGCCACGAGCACGAGCACAGGCATGGACACGGCCCTGGAAGTGATCATCACGGTTCGGGAGACGGGTCGGGGCCGGATCCCCGTCGTGGGCACGACGAGCCGGTGAGCGCCGGGCACGGGCATTCCCACAGCCACGGTCCCGCCGCACCGGTCTCCAAGCATCTGCGCAAGGTCATCGCCGCGGTACTGATCCCCTTCGCGGTCGCGGTCGTGGCGGGTCTCGTGGTCCTGTGGCCCGGCGGCGCGCCGGGCCACGAGCGCACCGGTGTCGGCTTCGACCGACAGACCCAGCAGGCGACGGTCACCAGGATCGAGCTGGTGGACTGCAAGTCCGTGAACGCCGCTCCGGGAGCCTCGACGGGCGGCGCCACCGCCACCGGGGGTTCCTCCGCCCAGCGACAGACGGCGAAGGATTGCAAGAAGGCGACCGTCCGGATCGACACCGGGAAGGACGAGGGCCGCACGTTCACCGAGATCGTCCAGCCCGATCAGTCACGGCAGTTGGAGCAGGGCCAGAAGGTCGTTGTCGCGTACGAGCCGTCCGCTCCCAAGGAGCTCCAGTACTCGGTGACGGACGCGAACCGGAAGCTGCCTCTGGCACTGCTCGCCGTGATCTTCGCGGTGGTCGTCGTGGTGATCGGCAGGATGCGCGGCATCATGGCGCTGGTCGCCCTGGCCATCAGCTTCGTGATCCTGAACTTCTTCATCCTGCCCGCGATCCTGCAGGGCTCGAATCCTCTGCTCGTGGCCGTCGTCGGGTCCAGCGCGATCATGCTGATCGCGCTCTACATGTGTCATGGCCTGTCGGCCCGCACCTCCGTGGCGGTGGTCGGCACCCTGCTCTCCCTGGTGCTGATCGGTCTCCTCGGCTCGTTCTTCATCGACTGGGCCGTGCTGACCGGCAACACCGACGACAACACCGGTCTGATCCACGGTCTCTACCCGTCCATCGACATGAGCGGTCTGCTGCTGGCAGGTGTCATCATCGGCTCGCTCGGCGTCCTGGACGACGTGACGGTGACGCAGACGTCCGCGGTCTGGGAACTGCACGAGGCGAACCCCACGATGGGCTGGCGCGGTCTGTACCGCGCGGGCATCCGTATCGGCCGCGACCACATCGCGTCGGTCGTCAACACACTCGTCCTGGCCTACGCGGGCGCCGCGCTGCCGCTGCTGTTGCTCTTCTCGATCGCGCAGAGCAGCGTGGACGCCGTCGCCAACAGCGAACTGGTCGCCGAGGAGATCGTGCGCACGCTGGTCGGCTCGATCGGTCTGGTCGCCGCGGTGCCGGTGACGACCGCGCTGGCCGCCCTGGTGGTGGCCGCGGACCGCGAGGGCGGCGCCCCCGTCCCCGCGCAGCCGGCGACCGACAGGACCCCGGCACGAAGCGGGAAGGGACGCCGCCGCAAGCACTGACGCGTCCCGCGGAAACGCCGAAACCATCCTGCACCGGCGGCCCTTGTGAGGAAGCGTTCCTCCGCTCCGTGCCGGACAGGGCCTCAGCCCGCGCTCTGCTCCTCCGTGAGGATGCGGTCGAGCACCGCGTCCAAAGAGGTGTCGAAACCTTCGAGGGAGCGTTCCTGCCCGAGCGGCACGAGCCTGTCCGTCCGGTCGAGGAACGCGACGAGCGGCGCGGTCCCGGACCGGAACAGCGCGTGGTCACCGCCGACCTGAAGCCGGATCAGCACCTCGCCGAGCGCCTCCGGCTCGGCCGGAGCGATGTGCACATCGCCGTCGCCGCAGGGCCTGCCCACCCCGTCGATGAGCAGTTCCCGTCCGAACGCCCAGGTCACCGGCGCGTCGCCGGGCAGATGGAAGGTCAACCGCACGGCGTACGGATCACAGGTCTCGTATCGCAGCTCGACAGGAATGCGGAAGGACAGCTCCTCGGACACGAGGAAGCTCATCATGACCTCTGCCTGCACCGACTCGCGCATCGCCTACCCCGTCGTTTGCCGTCGACTGGCCAGGAGTCGTCCCACCTGACACTGCTGGAAATATTGCTCAACGTGCATGCCACATTACAAGGAGTGATTTTTCAGATACTGATAGAGAAGGCGAGTGTTCCTAGCCTCCGGCCGACCTCGCCCTGCAGCTTCCGCGCCGTGGGCATCAGCCGGTCACCCTGGTGGGAGGGGAGGGAGAAGGCCACGGCCGCGGCCGAACTGCCCGCGGTGACCGGGATCGCGGCGCAGACCGTGCCCAGCACGTACTCCTGCCGCTCGATCACCGGTTCCATCCGGCCCGTCCGCTCCAGGCGTCGTAGCAGGCGGTCCTCGTCACGCACCGTGTACGGGGTGAGAGCCCGCACCGGGTAGCGGTCGAGGTGGTCACGCCGGGACTTGTCGTCCAGCTGGGCCAGCAGACACTGGCCGACCGCGTGGGCGTGCCCGGTCTCGCGGAAGTCGGCCCATTCCTCGACCGCGGGATTCGCCGGGGTGTCGGCGACACACACGACCTCGATCTCACCCTCGCGGTAGACCGCGTAGTACACGGGTGCGCCGATCGCGTCGCGCCAGTGCGCGAGTGTGTCCCTCATCGTGCTGCGACGTTTCTGCCGCGCGCCGCTGCTGCTCAGCCGCTCGGCGGCCTCACCGAGGAAGAACAGCCCTCTGTCACGGCGCAGATAGCCCTCGTGGACCAGGGTGCGCAGCAGGTGGTAGGCGGTCGGCAACGCCAGCCCCGCCTCCCGGGCGAGCTGCTTGGCGGGGGCTCCCTGCTCACGCGAGGCGACGGCCTCCAGCAGACGCATCGCGCGCTGGACCGAGCCGATCAGCGTGGTGGTGTGGGAGTCCAGGGGAGCGGCCTCCGGCTGCCCCTGCGCGGTGCTGCCGATCCTTGCCTGGCCCACGGCCGTCGGGAGTGGGCCGCGGGTCCCCGACGGTCCGGTGGGCCCTTTCGCCGGCGCGGTGCGCCGGGCTGGTTCCCCCGCCACCGGAGTCCGGGGCTCCGCCTGCTTCCCGGGCGGAGCCGAGGGGGCGCGCGAGAGGGGTGGCTCCCCCGGCGAGGTACGCGGCTGAACCGGTGGAACGCGGGTCGCCGTCGGCGTACCCGGTCGCCGGGAGGGTGGAGCGACGGATGGTGCGGGTGCGGTGTCAACCGTGGCCAAGAGGCACTCCGAAGAGCGAGGAGGACCGCCCGTGCGGGAAATCACGGGAGGGGGCTGTGCGCTGCCCGCGGGGTCGGACCCGCGTCGAGTTCCGGACTCTAACGGCCCGTCACCGCTCGGAGGCGGCCTCGACGGAAAACTTCCCCCGGCCGAGGGAACCTTGGGTTCCCTTTCCCCTTTTTCCGTTACCTGTCGCTCACCCTCGCGTGCCTCACCAGTCGCTGCGCGAGGAGGAACCCGACATGAACTTCCGCACGATGAAGATCAGCCCGCCGACCAGCGCGACGAAGACGAGCAGCTTGAAGAGCAGGCCGATGACGAACCCGACGATGCTCGCTATCAGACCGCCGAACACCACGAGGGCGATGACCGGCACCGCGACCCACTTCACCCACCACGGCATACCGCTGAAGATCTCCTGCATCGCCCTGTCCTTGCCTTCCTCGCCCGTCGTCCCGCTCCGGGACACTGATTCCGGGTTCTCTGATGTCTCGCATCCGATGCTAGGCCGGGGAAGGGCCCGTGCGGGGGCCTCGCACCCCTTGTCCTCCCCTGACCGTTCCCCTAGGGAACCCTGAGACGCGGGGTCAGCTCTCGGGCGGAGAGAACATCACCAGGACCCGCAGGTCCTCCGTGATGTGGTGGAACTTGTGGGCGACCCCGGCAGGCACGTAGACGACGCTTCCCCGGGCCACCTGGGTGGTCTCCAGGCCGACCGTGATCGACGCCCGCCCACTGACGACGAAGTACACCTCGTCCTGGGCATGCGGCTTCTGCGGGTCCATGGCGCCCGCGTCGAGGGCGTACAGCCCGACCGACATGTTCCGCTCACGCAGAAACTGCAGGTACGCACCGTCGTTGGCGGCACGCTCCGCCTCCAGTTCATCAAGCCGGAATGCCTTCATCGCCCTCGTCCGCCTCTGTGCACCACAGGCTGTTTCCACAGCCTCTTCTGGCCAGTCGATCTCTCTGCCACGATCAGACACATGAAGAATTTCGTAGTCAAGACGCTCGCCAACGCGGGGGCCCTGGCCGTCGCCGTCTGGTTGCTCGACGAGATAACCCTGACGGGCGACAGCACGGGCGGACAGATAGCCACCCTCCTCCTCGTCGCGCTGGTCTTCGGAGTGGTGAACTCCCTCGTCAAGCCGATCGTGAAGGTGCTGACCTTCCCGCTCTTCATCCTCACCCTCGGCCTGATCACCCTTGTGGTGAACGCCTTGATGCTGCTGCTCACCTCGTGGTTCGCCGACAAACTCGACCTGAGCTTCCACGTGGAGGGCTTCTGGACCGCCGTCCTGGGCGGCCTGATCATCTCCGTCGTCTCCTGGGCGCTCAACGTCGTGCTGCCCGACGGCGACTGAAACGACCGGGAGGTTCCCATGACCTACCGCGTCTGCTTCGTCTGCACCGGAAACATCTGCCGCTCGCCGATGGCCGAGTCCGTCTTCCGCGCCCACGTGGCGCGGGCCGGACTCGACGGACTCGTCGAGGTCGACAGCGCCGGCACGGACGGCTGGCACGAGGGCGACGGAGCCGACGAACGCACCGTCGCCGTACTGGAGTCGAACGGCTACGAGAGCCACCACGCGGCCCGCCGGTTCCAGGCCTCGTGGTTCTCCCGCCTCGATCTCGTCATCGCTCTCGACACAGGCCACCTCAAGGCCCTGCGCCGCCTCGCGGACAGTGCCGGGGACGCCGGGAAGATCCGGCTGCTGCGCTCGTACGACCCCGCCGCGGGAGACGACCTGGACGTCCCTGATCCGTACTACGGACAGATGGGCGGTTTCGAGGAATGTCTTGAGATGGTGGAGGCGGCGAGCCCCGGGCTGCTCGCCGCGGTACGAGAGCAAGTGGAGGGACGAGCGGCATGACGTCAGGGGATTTCGTCACGGCGGACGACGAGGGCACCGGCCCCGCGGGAGAGCGGGCGGAGACACCGGTGACGGCGGCGGGCGACGGCACACGGGCGGTACGCGCCGGGCTGCCCGAGCCCGTCAAGTACGAGCCGACCCTTCCCGGGCCGGTCTTCGCCGCGCACTTCCATCTGCCCGGTGAGGCCACCGGCCCCTACACCTACGGCCGTGACGAGAACCCGACCTGGACGCTCCTGGAGCGCGCCATCGGCGAGCTGGAGGCACCCGGACAGGAGTCCGTCGAGACCCTCTCCTTCCCCTCCGGCATGGCCGCCATCTCCGCGGTGCTCTTCTCGCAGCTGCGGGCCGGCGACGTCGTCGTCCTTCCCGACGACGGCTACCAGGTGCTTCCGCTGGTGCGTGAGCAGCTCAACGCGTTCGGCGTCGAGGTGCGCACCGCCCCCACCGCCGGCGACGCCCAGCTCGAGGTGCTGGACGGCGCGAAGCTGCTGTGGATCGAGACGCCGTCGAACCCGGGTCTCGATGTCTGCGACCTTCGACGCCTCGTCGCGGCCGCGCATGCGCAGGGCACGCTCGTCGCCGTGGACAACACGCTGGCCACCCCGCTCGGGCAGCGTCCGCTGGAGCTGGGCGCCGACTTCTCCGTGGCCAGCGGCACCAAGATGCTCACCGGGCACGGCGACGTCCTCCTCGGGTACGTCACCGGCAGGAACGCCGGTCTGATGGCTCCCGTACGACGCTGGCGCAAGGTCGTCGGTGCCATCCCCGGCCCCATGGAGGCATGGCTGGCCCACCGCTCGCTCGCCACGCTCCAGCTCAGGGCCGACCGGCAGACCGCCACCGCGAAGACGATCGCCGAAGTCCTGCGGGACCGTCCCGAGGTGACGGGGCTGCGCTACCCGGGACTGCCCGAGGACCCCTCGTACAAGATCGCCTCGCAGCAGATGCGCCGCTTCGGATGCGTCGTCTCCTTCACGCTGCCCTCGCGCGAGCGTGCGGAGCGTTTCCTCGACGCGCTGCGTCTGGTGGACGACGCCACCAGCTTCGGCGGGGTACGGTCCACGGCCGAGCGGCGCGGGCGGTGGGGTGGCGACGCCGTCCCGGAAGGCTTCATCCGCTTCTCCGTCGGCGCCGAGGACCCCGAGGACCTGGTGACGGACATCCTGCGGGCCCTCGACGCATCCGCGCGGTAGGGCTTCCGGCACCGCGGGACCAGCGCCCCGCTACGCACGACGGACGGTCCGAGCCTCCCCCCTCGTGGCTCGGACCGTCCCGGTTCTGCGCGCGAAGAACCGCGCGAACAAGGCTAGTTGACTCTGTGTCAGTGTCCAATCACCGTAGCGACAGAGACCTATCGACTTATTTATAGTTGGGGCTCGCACGGGGTGCTGAAAGGGGAGAGGCACCATGGACCTGGCCTTGCTGCGCACGTTCGTGACCGTGCACCGGGCCGGCTCCTTCACTCGTGCCGCCGCACTGCTCGGCCTGTCCCAGCCGGCCGTCACATCGCAGATCCGCACGCTGGAGCGCCAGTTGGGGCGACCCCTGTTCCTGCGCCAGGCGCGCGGGGTGACTCCCACGACCATCGGTGACGAACTCGCCCACAAGGCGGCACCGCATCTCGACGCCCTCGTGGAGATCACCGAGACCGGTCTCGACGAGGACTCGCCCCTTCGCACCCTGCATCTCGCCGGGCCTCCCGAGTTCACCACGGAACGCGCGCTGCCCGTTCTCATGGAACTGACCGGCGACGACGGCCAGGGCTTCGCGCTGCGCGCCTCCTTCGGCAACGCGGAGGAGACGATGGAGGGACTGGCCGCCGGACATCATGATCTGGCCATGACGACGGCCCAGCCACGGGGCGCACTTCTCACCGCGACTCCGCTCTGCGACGAAGAGCACGTCCTGGTCGCCGCTCCGCGCTGGGCTGCCGAGATCGGTCCGGGCAAACTCCGCCGCAAGGGCGCCCACGCTCTCAAGGACTTGCCCATCGTCGAGGTCCACGAGTCGCTGCCGCTCGTCGCCCGCTACTGGGCCTCGGTCTTCGACTGCCGCCCCGCGGTCTCCGGCACGGTGATCGTCCCGGATCTCCGGGCGGTCCTCGCCTGCGCCAGCGCGGGCGCGGGCCTCGCCGTCCTGCCCCGATACCTCTGCTCCGACGCCGTCGAGCGCGGAGACGTCGTGGCGCTCCTCGACCCCGCCGTACCCCCGCTGCGTACGTACTTCCTGGTCGTGCGGACCGGAACGCTGGCAATGCCGCACATCGCCCGAGCGCACGAGTGGCTGCTGCGGGCGGCCTCCGACTGGAGCTGAGACCGGCGGGGACGGGAAGCCAGGAGCCTCGGCAGGTATGCCGCCGCCCAGGGCCAGGACGGGCTGCTCGCACGAGGGCCGTCGCCCGCCTTCCCCGGGCCCAGGACTTTCTGCAGGGCTTTCCCACGGAATCGCGGCCGCACGATGTTTCACGTGGAACCGGCCGGGCCACATTTCTCCCATGACCGTCCGACCCGTGGTCAAGCGCACCGCACGTGCCGTCCTGCTCGACGGTGACGACCTGATCCTGATCAAGCGCACCAAGCCCGGCGTCGATCCCTACTGGCTCACACCAGGTGGCGGGGTCGAACCGGAGGACACGACTGTCGTCGAGGCGCTCCATCGCGAGGTGCACGAGGAACTCGGCGCCAAGATCGTCGACGTGGTCCCCTGCTTCGTCGACACGGTCGAGCACATCGGCGACGACGGCGGCGCGACCGGTGTGAAGGTCCAGCACTTCTTCGTCTGCCGGCTGGAGTCCATGGATCCGTCCCTGCGGCACGGTCCCGAGGTGGACGAGCCCAGCGGCGAGTACGAGATCGTCCGCATCCCGTTCACCCGGGTGGGAATCGCCTCCGTCCATCTCGTGCCCCTGTCGCTGAGGCACTATCTCGACGGCAACATCGAGGGCGTACGCGCCATGCACGCACCCGACCTGGGCTGACCGGGAGAGATGCCGGAGCGAGTCGGCCGTCCGGTCACCCGGTGCGCCCTACCGCCCCACCAGCCGATACGCGGCGCCCAGGTCCCGTCCCGTGTAGGAATGCGTGGCGAGGCCGCTCAGATGCCGGTCCGCGTTGACCGCGACCGACACCGGTACGACGCCGAAGAGATCCCTGTCCGACCCCGAGTCGCCATAGGCGACGCAGTCGGCTCGGCTCACCCCGAACTCCGCACAGAGCAGATCTGCGACCTGCACCTTTGCCGCGGCACTGAGAACACCCGCCGGATCCAACGGCTCCACGAAAGGCACCGCGGGAAAGCGCGAGCCGTGAGCCGCGTGCGCTCCCCACGACAGCAGGCGCTCCACGAAGAAGGACGGTGACAGCGAGACGACGGCGCAGTAGTCGCCGTTCCGGCGGATGTCCCTCCAGACGTCCTCGATCCCTGACATCCAGGGCGCACCGTCGAAAGCCGCCGTCACATGCGCCTCGGTGAGATCCGCCCACAGAGCATGCACCTGGGCCGCGTACTCCGGGGGGCCTATGCGCCCCTCGGAGATGGCCTTTTCGAGCGCGATGGTCTCGGCTTCCAGGCCGAGTTGCCGGGAGATCTCCAACGGCGCGGTGCTGCCGTGGAGCAGCGTACCGTCGAGGTCGAAGAGATGAAGTCTCGCCATGTTCGCCGAGGCTACTGGGCCAACCAGCTTTCATAGACGGGGGTTTCATGTGAAACCCCCGGCCGTTCACCATCGCTGGTGCGGCCTGTGGCCGAAAGCCGGCAGGAGTACCGGGAAAGCGGTGGACGGCAGAGGTCCATCTCGGACAGCCTGACCTGCGTGTCGACTCCTTCCCTCACCGCTCTGCCCATTCGCCGCCTGACGCCCCGCGACCTCGTCGCCTGTGCCGACTTGTCCGAGGACCGGGGCTGGCCCCGTGAGGAACACAAGTGGGGTCTATTGCTCGCCGGGGGGACCGGATACGGCATCGACGACCCCGCCGGCGGTCTCGTCACCGCGTGCGTCGTGACGGAATACGGACCGCGCGAGCGTCCCGAACTGGCCGCGATCGGCATGGTCCTCGTCGCCGAGCGACACGCACGCCAGGGGGTCGGCCGTCGTCTGATGCGGCACGTCGTCGAGGAGATGGGCACGACCCCGCTGACCCTGCACGCCACCCCGTACGGACTCCCGCTCTACGAGGAGCTGGGCTTCAAGGTCACCGGCCGGTCGGAGATGGTCCGTGGAGTCTTCACTCCTGACGGCTCCGAGCCCGGGATCTTCACCCGTCCGGCCACGGCCGAGGATCTCGCCCCGGTCCTGCGACTGGACGAAGAGGTCTTCGGCGTCGACCGCACCCACATGATCGCGCGGCTGCCCGCCTTCGCCGACCAGCTCCGCGTGGCCGAGGAGAACGGCCGGATCATCGGCTTCGCGGCCGCCTGGCCCAACATGACCACCCAGGTCGTGGGCCCCCTGATCGCCCGGGACACGAGGACGGCGAAGGCTCTCGTCTCCTCGCTCGCCGCCCACACCGACCGTCCGCTGCGTACCGACATCGACACGCGGCACGAGGAGCTGCTGCGCTGGCTGAAGGAACGCGGGCTGGCTTCCGTCGCCTTCAACGCGGTCATGACGCACAAGATCCCGGAACTTCCCGGCGACTGGACCCGCCGCTTCGCACCTCTGACCGTGGCCGCCGGCTAGGGACAACGAATCCGGACGCGCGGTGTGCCGGATCGGGGCGCTGCCGCCAGGATCCTGTCGTGCGCAGACCGCGTGAGTGCTCCGCCGGCATCCACAATAATTGCAGGCGCGGGCTATTGCGATAGTGCTCTATCCTGGACTGAGCCGCTCCGGGACGGAGGAAACGCCATGACAGCCAAGGACCCCGCGCTCACCGCCCTCGCCCAGGGATGGTGCGCGCTCTCCCTGCTCCACGGGAGGATCGAGGCCCACATCGAGCGGGCCCTGCAGTCCGAGCACGGGCTCAGCGTGCGCGAGTACTCCCTGCTCGACGTGCTCAGCCGACAGCACGACGGCGAGGGCGGGCATCTCCAGATGAAGCAGGTCGCGGACGCGGTCGTCCTCAGCCAGAGCGCCACCACCCGGCTGGTCACCCGCCTCGAGGACCGCGGACTGCTCGCCCGCTATCTCTGCCCGACCGACCGGCGTGGCATCTACACGAACGTCAGCGACGCGGGACTCGAGCTCCTCTCCGAAGCGCGGCCCACCAATGACGCCGCACTGCGCGAAGCACTCGACGACGCGGCCGAGAACCCTGACCTGGCGCCCCTGGTCCGGGTCGTGGAGTCGTTGAACGCGCCCGTCCACTCCGCGACTTCCGTGAGCGTGCCCTCGTAGGGTGCGTTCATGGCAGATCTTGAGATACGAGCCGCACTCGCCGACGATGTGCCCGCCATCGTCGCGATGCTGGCCGACGACCCACTGGGTGCCCGACGCGAGTCGCCGGACGATCTGAGCCCGTACCTGGCCGCACTGGAGCGTCTGAGCCGGGATCCCAACCAGCACCTGGTCGTCGCCGTCCGCGACGGGCGCGTCGTCGGCACCCTGCAGCTCACCGTGATTCCCGGCCTGTCCCGCAGAGGGGCCACCCGCTCCGTCATAGAGGCCGTACGCGTCCATGCCGACGAACGCGGCAGCGGTCTCGGGACAGAGCTCATCGAGTGGGCGGTCGCGGAATCCCGCCGCCAGGACTGCCGACTGGTCCAGCTCACCTCCGACGTCTCCCGCACCGACGCCCACCGCTTCTACGAGCGGCTCGGCTTCGAGGCCTCGCACGTCGGCTTCAAACTGCCGCTCTGAAGCCTGCCGACGACGCACGTCGGCGAGGCGGCCTGTTTCACGTGAAACAGGCCGCCTCGCATCCGGTGGCGGCTACCGGACCCCTCGCCAGCCTTCCGGGTCCACTCCACCGGGCACCGGAGCGTCCTCGTCGTACGGCTGCCGCGTGAACACGAACGACCCGAGGTCCAGATGGCTCACAGAGCCGTCGGGCCGTCGTACGGGCCGCAGAAGCTCGCCCGCGTAGTAGCCGTTGAGCCCCGTCCACGTCCCGTCGCCGTTCGCCCGGAAGCCGGCCCCCCGGCCGACACCCGAGAGCGGGCTCAGCACCAGACTCCCGTCGGCCGGCAACCGCAGTCCGAATGTCTGGGTCCCCCAGTACCACTGCCCCGCCAACTCCAAGGCGCTCTGGTCCACCTCGGACATCGGCTGCCAGGGTTCGGGGATCCGTGGCTCCGCCTCGGCGACGATCCGCACCAGATCGGCGGCCACGGTGGACACGGCCGGCCCCGAGGTGCAGTTGGACAGCACCACTGCCGCCACGTCGTCCTCCGCGCTGATCACCAGTGCGGCGAGAAAGCCCGGCAGAGAGCCGGCGTGCCCCACCAGGGTCCGGCCGCCTTGGTGCGTGATCTGCAGGGCGAGCCCGTACGAGGACCCCGCCGCAAGGTCCGCGGTCTCGGGCGGAGCGGCAGGCGCACGCATCTCCCTGACGGACTCCGCGCTCAGCACCCGGTCATCACCGTGCGCGAGGAAGACGGCGAAGCGGGCCAAGTCCCCGGTGGTGGACCACAGCTGCCCGGCCGGAGCCATCCGCCCGAGGTCCTCCACGGGTTCGGGCATCATGGCGTCCGCCCAGGGATGGACCGCCCATCCCCCCGCGTGCGGCGCCTGCGGGCGGGCGCTCGTGCGGTGCAGGCCGAGCGGTTCGAGAACCTCGCGGTGCAGTACTTCCTCCCAGGGTGCGCCGCGCAGTTCCTCGACCAGCGCGCCGAGCAACGTGTAGCCGGGGTTCGAGTAGTGGTGGCGTCGTCCGACCGGATGCCGGAAGGGCTGTTCGCCCAGCACGTCGGCCAGTTCGGGACGCAGGGAGCCGGATGTACGCTCCCACCACGGAGCAGGCGACTCGGCGGCCAGCCCTCCGGTGTGGGCGAGCAGTTGGGAGATGGTGACCTCCCCCGCACCGGTGCCCGGCACATGCTTCTCCAACGGGTCACCGAGATCCAGGACACCCTCGTCACGCAGCCGCAGCACCAGAACGGCGGTGAAGGTCTTGGTGATGGAGCCGATCCGGTACTGCACGTTCTCGTCCGGGCCGTGACCCGGCACCGAGGTCCGTGCTCCGTTCCATACCGTCTTCCCGCCCCGCACCACCGAGGCGACGAGTGACGGCGCCCGTCCCTCGCTCTGCGCGACGGCAATGCGGTGCAGCAGGGCCCGGCGGGTACCGGGAAGCAGGTCATCGTGGGATGTCGTCATGACACCAGTCCACCCCGGCCGGGCTCCGGACGTCGAATGGATTGGACCGGAGCCACCGTGGACCCCGACGCCATGGCACAACCCGGCGCCTGATCAACGGGCTGCGGCTCCGACCTCCCGCGCAGCGGCGAGGTAGGCGAGAACCAGCGCCCGCTTGTCGTCCTGGCGGGCGGCCACCGCCAGCCGAGACGGGGAGACACCCCGTACCGGCACGGCGATCACCTCGTCCCGGACGAGCAGCGGGGCGTTGCCAGCGGCCAGCAGCGCCACTCCCTGGCCGCCGGCGACCGCCTCGTGCGTCTCCTCGGCGCTGGCCACCACCCCGCCGATCCGCGGCTGCCGACCGCCCCGGGCGTCCAGGGCGAGCCAGTGGTCCCGCAGCGGGCCGGCTTCCGGTGGTAGAGCGAGGAAGGGCTCTTCCAGCAGGTCGGTGAAATCCACTTTCCCCTCGGGGTCGGACGCGGCCCGCGCCGCCAAGGGGTGTCCGTCCGGGAGCGCGACCAGCCGTGGCTCGCGGGCCACCACCGCGTACCGGTACTGGTCATCGTCCGGCAGCGGCAGCCAGACGAAGGCCACGTCGCTGGATCCGTCCGCCAGCCCGGCGCTGGGATCGGCCCAGTTGACCTGGCGCAGGACAGGCCGTGCGTCCGGATGCCGGGAGACGAGGCGGGCCCGCAGGGCGGGGAGCAGCCCACGGCCCGGGCTGGTGGACATGCCGATCACCAGAGTGCGCCGCTCGGCGGTCTTCGCCTCCTCCATCGCGGCCTCCGCGCCCTGCCAGGCGGCCAGTACCGCGCGGGCGTGCGGTAAGAGGACTTCCCCCACGGGGGTCAGCCGAACTGTCCGCCGGTCCCGTTCGAACAGGGCGACGCCCAGTTGCTTCTCCAGCATCCGGATCTGCTTGCTCAGGGCAGGCTGGGAGACGAACAGCCGCTCGGCAGCGCGCGTGAAGCTCAATTCCTCGGCGACCGAGATGAAGTAATGCAGATCACGCCCATGGACGTTCATAACCCATGGCTATCACAACGGGTCTTGGACGCCCCGCCGATGCCTGACGAAGGATCGGGTCTGTCGAACCGGAAGGCCCTGAAGGGCAGTTGACGAAGGAGACGAAGATGAGCGAGGACGCCAAGGTCTGGCTGGTGACCGGCGCGAGCAGCGGTTTCGGACGGGCCATCGCGGAGGCCGCGGTCGCCGCTGGTGACACGGTGATCGGCACTGCCCGGCGGGCCGAGGCACTGGACGACCTGGTCGCCGCGCACCCGGACCGTGTCGAGGCGATCAGCCTGGACGTCACCGACGGCGAGCGGATCGATGTGGTGGCCGCCGACGTCCTGGCGCGCTACGGCAGGGTGGACGTGCTGGTGAACAACGCCGGCCGTACCCAGGTGGGGGCGTTCGAGGAGACCACCGACCGGGAGCTGCGTGATCTGTTCGAGCTGCATGTGTTCGGTCCCGCGCGTCTGACCCGGGTGCTGCTGCCACAGATGAGGGAGCGGGGCAGCGGATCGGTCGTGAACATCAGCAGCTTCGGCGGGCAGCTGTCCTTCGCCGGGTTCTCCGCGTACAGCGCGACCAAGGCGGCGCTGGAGCAGTTGTCGGAGGGCTTGGCCGACGAGGTGACACCGTTCGGCATCAAGGTGCTGATCGTGGAGCCCGGCGCGTTCCGTACCAACCTGTTCGGCAAGGGCGCGGCGTACTTCTCCGAGGAGAACCCGGCGTACAAGGAGAAGGTCGGCGCGACCCGGCAGACGGTGCAGAGCGGCGACGGCAGCCAGCCCGGCGACCCGGCGAAGGCCGCGGCAGCGATCCGGCTGGCTCTGGACGCCGAGAAGACCCCGCTCCGCCTCGCCCTCGGCGGCGACGCGGTGGATTTCCTGACCTCGCACCTGGATTCCGTGCGGGCCGAGCTCACCGAATGGGAGGAGGTCTCCCGGGGGACGGACTTCGACACGGAGTGAGTCCGCTCGTGGCATGCCGGTCCTGCGCGACCTGGGCGTTCCTGGCTGTCTCACGGCCTTGTCACCCGTGATCGGTCCCAGATCCGTGGCGTTCCCTCGTGCGGGCGAGGCCGAGATCAGGAGGCTTGCCCGTGTCGGCCGGGTACACCACGCTGGGTCCCGAGCACGAGGACTACCGGCGGGCCCGGATCGCGCACCGATGAGTTTCCCGCGCCGCGCTGGTCCATACACCGGACACCCACGGACGGAAGGCTGGGCCATGCGGAAACTGATCTACGGCATGAACCTGTCCCTGGACGGCTACATCGCCGCGGCCGGCGACGACATCGGCTGGGGCGGACCGCCGAGCGACGAGCTGTTCCGGTTGTGGCTCGACCACGAGCAGGCGAGCGGCCTGTCGCTGTACGGGCGCAAGCTGTGGGAGACGATGAGCTCCCACTGGCCGACCGGCGACCAGCAGCCCGACGCCACCCTGGCGGAGATCGAGTTCGCGCGGAACTGGCGGGACACACCGAAGGTGGTGTTCTCCTCGACGATCGACAAGGTCGACTGGAACACCCGCCTGGTCACCGGCGACGCGGTCGCCGAGATCACCCGGCTCAAGGCCGGGGACGGCGGCCCGATGAACATCGGCGGCGCGACGCTCGCCGGGGCGGCCATGCGCGCCGGGCTGATCGACGAGTACGTGATCGCCGCCCACCCGGTCCTGGTGGGCGGCGGCACGCCGTTCTTCACCGCGCTGGACGGCTGGGTGAACCTGAACCTGCTGGAGACGCGGACGTTTCCCGGCGGCGTGGTCCTGACCAGGTACGAGACGAGGCGCTGAGCGCTTCAGCCGTCAGGTCTGGGCCATGTCCACGAAGCGCGAGTAGTGACCCTGGAAGGCCACCGTGATCGTCGCCGTCGGACCGTTACGGTGCTTGCCGACGATGATGTCCGCCTCACCGGCGCGCGGGGACTCCTTCTCGTACGCGTCCTCGCGGTGGAGCAGGATGACCATGTCCGCGTCCTGCTCGATCGAGCCGGACTCACGCAGGTCGGAGACCATGGGCTTCTTGTCCGTACGCTGCTCGGGGCCACGGTTGAGCTGGGACAGCGCGATCACCGGCAGTTCCAGCTCCTTGGCCAGCAGCTTCAGGTTTCGCGACATGTCCGAGACCTCCTGCTGGCGGCTCTCGGAACGCTTGCCGCCGGACTGCATCAGCTGGAGGTAGTCGATGACCACGAGCTTGAGGTCGGCGCGCTGCTTGAGACGGCGGCACTTGGCGCGGATCTCCATCATCGACAGGTTCGGGGAGTCGTCGATGTAGAGGGGGGCGGCCGAGACGTCCGGCATACGGCGGGCGAGCCGGGTCCAGTCCTCGTCCGTCATGGTTCCGGACCGCATGTGGTGCAGTGCCACGCGCGCCTCGGCGGACAGCAGGCGCATCGCGATCTCGTTGCGGCCCATTTCGAGCGAGAAGATCACGCTCGGCATGTTGTGCTTGATCGAGCAGGCGCGTGCGAAGTCCAGGGCCAGCGTCGACTTACCCATGGCGGGACGGGCCGCGATGATGATCATCTGGCCGGGGTGCAGACCGTTGGTGAGCGAGTCGAGGTCGGTGAAGCCGGTCGGCACGCCGGTCATCTCCCCCGAACGCGAGCCGATCGCCTCGATCTCGTCGAGCGCGCCCTCCATGATGTCGCCGAGCGGCAGATAGTCCTCGGTGGTGCGCTGCTCGGTGACCGCGTAGATCTCGGCCTGGGCGCTGTTGACGATCTCGTCGACGTCGCCGTCGGCCGCGTACCCCATCTGCGTGATGCGCGTGCCGGCCTCGACCAGTCGGCGCAGGACCGCGCGCTCGTGCACGATCTCCGCGTAGTACTCGGCGTTCGCGGCGGTCGGGACCGTCTGGACCAGCGTGTGCAGATAGGGGGCGCCGCCGACCTTGGTGATCTCGCCGCGCTTGGTGAGTTCGGCCGCCACCGTGATGGGGTCGGCCGGCTCACCCTTCGCGTACAGGTCGAGGATCGCTCCGTAGATGGTCTCGTGCGCGGGCCGGTAGAAGTCGTGGCCCTTGAGCACCTCGACGACGTCGGCGATGGCGTCCTTCGACAGGAGCATGCCGCCGAGGACCGACTGCTCGGCGTCGAGGTCCTGCGGCGGCACCCGTTCGAAGGATGAACCGCCGCTCTCCCACGATCCGTTGTCGCGGTCGTGCTGCTCGTCGCGGCCTCGGCCTCCGTTCCCCTGCCGGCGGGACGAGGGAAGACGATCACTGGGCCCACTGTCTGCCCAGGGGTCGTCCAAGGGCTCGGAAATAGTCACCGAGCCACCTCCTCCCGTCCGCGGAGCGGACCTAGCAGTGCCATCAATTTCTACGGCACGGCACTGACAAGTGAGCGGCCCGGCTCCGGATCCCGCGCGTCGGTTTTGCGTGCTTTCCGAGGGCGGAGAGGAGAACGGGCGCCGCACCACGTTAGGCCCGCGGGCAGCCTCAGCCAATCCAGTTATCCACAGGCCATGTGGACGACGGCCCCAATGCTGTGGAGAACTCGGCGAAACCTGTGCACGACCCGGTGGACAGCCCTGTGAACAAGCCCTCAAGCCTCACAGAGAACATGATCTGACCTGGTCTTTTCCCATCCACCGGCTGTGTAGAAGAAAAACTTCCCCAGCAGGACCAAGATCGCCTCGAACAGTGCGCCACACCACACCCCGCACACCAAGAGGTAAGGGTCCTTCGCCTTTTGCATCTCTTACCTGTGGAAGATTAGATTGATGCCCATGACACAGGCTTCCGCGGCCCCCAGGGCCGCCCGGCGTCGGCACGACCGGGAGATCGTCGCACTGGCCGTTCCGGCGTTCGGCGCCCTCGTGGCCGAGCCTCTCTTCGTGCTGGCCGACAGTGCCATCGTCGGCCATCTCGGCACCGCGCAGCTGGCCGGACTCGGCGTGGCCTCGGCCCTCCTCATGACAGCCGTCGGAGTCTTCGTCTTCCTCGCCTACGCCACGACCGCTGCGGTCGCCCGCAGGGTCGGCGCCGGCGATCTGCGGGCCGCGATCCGCCAGGGCATGGACGGCATCTGGCTCGCCCTGCTCATCGGCGTGGCCGTGATCGCCGTCGCCCTGCCTGCCGCGCCCTTCCTCATGGAACTGTTCGGCGCGTCCGACTCCGTGGCCCCGTACGCGACGACCTATCTGCGGATCTCGCTGTTCGGCATTCCCGCCATGCTCGTCGTACTGGCCGCCACCGGCATCCTGCGCGGGCTCCAGGACACGAAGACCCCTCTCCATGTCGCCGTCGGAGGGTTCGCCGCCAACGCGCTCCTCAACACCGTCCTCGTCTACGGCGTCGGCCTCGGTATCGCCGGGTCCGCCTGGGGCACGGTCATCGCCCAGTGCGGCATGGCCGCCGTCTACCTCCATGTCGTACTCCGCGGAGCACGGAAGCACGGCGCTTCCCTGCGACCGGATGCCGTCGGCATACGAGCCTGCGCACAGGCCGGCGCCCCTCTGCTCGTCCGAACGCTGTCGCTCCGGGCGATCCTCCTGATCGCCACGGCGGTCGCCGCCCGGCTCGGGGACGCCGACATGGCGGCACACCAGATCATCGTGTCGCTGTGGAGTCTGCTCGCCTTCGCGCTCGACGCCATCGCCATCGCGGGACAGGCCATCATCGGGCGCTACCTCGGTGCGGGCGACGCTCATGGCGCGCGTGAGGCGTGCCGCCGCATGCTGCGGTGGGGACTCGTCACCGGGCTCGTACTCGGACTGCTGGTCATCGCCGCCCGCCCCCTGTTCCTTCCGCTGTTCAGCGGCGACTCGGGTGTACGGGACGCGGCGCTGCCCGCGCTGGTGATGGTGGCCGTCTCCCAGCCGGTCTGCGGGATCGTCTTCGTGCTGGACGGCGTGCTGATGGGTGCGGGGGACGGACCGTACCTGGCCCGGGCCATGCTGCTCACCCTGGCGGTGTTCGCCCCCGCCGCCCTGCTCGTCCCCGTCCTCGGTGGGGGGCTGACCGCGCTCTGGGGAACGATGACGCTGATGATGACGATCCGGATGCTGACCCTGTGGCTGCGCTCCCGCTCGGGCCGCTGGATCGTCACCGGCGCGACCCGCTGACACAGGCCGGACGCCTCACGAGAACCACAAGCGCCCGTTTCACGTGAAACGACGGCGATCCCCTGCATCCACGAAACAACTCCGTCCGGACCCATCCACACGGGCCCGGGGAGCACCCCCATCCACACGGGCCGAGGGAACACGCCCGTACGCACGTGCCCAGGGAAAGCAGAAGGGCCGCACCCGAGGGGTGCGGCCCTTCCTCTCAGCTATGCCGAGTGCTGCACTCAGGCAGCGACAACCTCGATGCTGACCTTGGCGGCAACCTCGGGGTGCAGACGCACGGACGTCTCGTGGGAGCCCAGGGTCTTGATGGGCGAGCCCAGCTCGATGCGGCGCTTGTCGACCTCGGGGCCACCGGAAGCCTTGATCGCCGAGGCGACGTCGGCCGGGGTGACGGAACCGAAGAGACGACCGGCGTCGCCGGAGCGAACGGCCAGGCGGACCTTGACACCCTCGAGACGGGCCTTGACCTCGTTGGCCTGCTCGATGGTCGCGATCTCGTGGATCTTGCGAGCACGACGGATCTGCTCGACGTCCTTCTCGCCACCCTTGGTCCAGCGGATCGCGAAGTTCCGCGGGATGAGGTAGTTGCGAGCGTAGCCGTCCTTGACGTCGACGACGTCGCCGGCGGCGCCGAGGCCGGAGACCTCGTGGGTAAGGATGATCTTCATGTGTCGGTCACCCTTCCTTTATCGCGCGGTGGACGTGTAGGGCAGCAGCGCCATCTCACGGCTGTTCTTCACAGCCGTGGCGACGTCACGCTGGTGCTGCGTGCAGTTGCCGGTCACGCGGCGGGCACGGATCTTGCCGCGGTCGGAAATGAACTTCCGCAGCATGTTCGTGTCCTTGTAGTCCACGTACGTGACCTTGTCCTTGCAGAACGCGCAGACCTTCTTCTTCGGCTTGCGCACAGGCGGCTTCGCCATGGTGTATCTCCTGTGTGATCAAGAAGTGGGGGTACGGCCCACCCTCGGCCCTGAGGCCTAGAAGGGGGGCTCGTCCGAGTAGCCGCCGCCGGAGCCGCCGGAGCTTCCGCCCCAGCCACCGCCACCGCCGCCGCCCTGGTTGCCACCGGCGGAACCGCCGGTCGCCCACTGGTCGTCGGCCGGAGCGCCGCCGCCCTGCTGACCGCCGCCGGGGCCACCGCCCCAGCCGCCGCCCTGCTGGCCGCCGCCACCACCGCCGTAACCGCCCTGGCCGCCTTGACCGCCCCGGCCCGTGGTCTTGGTGACCTTGGCCGTGGCGTTCTTCAGGCTGGCGCCGACTTCCTCCACGTCCAGTTCGTAGACCGTGCGCTTGACGCCCTGGTTGTCGTCGTAGGACCGCTGCTTCAGGCGGCCCTGCACGATGACGCGCATGCCGCGCTGGAGCGACTCGGTGACGTTCTCCGCCGCCTGCCGCCAGACCGAGCAGGTCAGGAACAGGCTCTCGCCGTCCTTCCACTCATTGGTCTGCCGGTCGAAGGTGCGGGGAGTGGACGCGACACGGAACTTCGCGACCGCCGCACCGGAGGGGGTGAAGCGCAGCTCGGGGTCGTCGACAAGATTGCCGACGACCGTGATGACGGTCTCGCCTGCCATAGGGGAACCTCTCGGCGGGTTTGCTGCTGGCTGCTGGTGCTACTCGATGCCCGAAATCAACTGAGCTGGAGAGCTCAGTGGGTCTCGGGGCGGAGGACCTTGGTCCGGAGGACCGACTCGTTCAGGTTCATCTGGCGGTCGAGCTCCTTGACGACCGCAGGCTCGGCCTGCAGGTCGATGACCGAGTAGATGCCCTCGGGCTTCTTCTTGATCTCGTACGAGAGACGACGACGGCCCCAGGTGTCGACCTTCTCGACCTTTCCGGCGCCCTCGCGGACGACGGAGAGGAAGTTCTCGATCAGGGGGGCGACAGCGCGCTCTTCCAGATCGGGGTCGAGGATGACCATCACTTCGTAGTGACGCATGTGGAACCCACCTCCTTTGGACTCGGCGGCCACGGTCGTTCCGTGGCAGGAGGGTCGTGATGCGTACGCAACGGTATCGGCAGCCACTGACAATCGGGCCGCCGATCGGTGAACCGAGCGGTGAACCCTGTCGTGACCCGGCCTTGAGCCTGGGCAGACACCGGTGCAGACGGTACAGACTACCTGCACACCCGCTTCCGGTTGAAATCTGGCCGGGTCGGCCGTCAATCTGTACACATCGGGTGTGTACGGCGCTACGATGCGCCGCCTTCCGCAGGAGGTGCCCCATGGCACAGGTAATGCGTCCCAGCACGACCGGCTCACTCTTCGCCACGGACGGCAAACCGCATCCGCTCCAGGACACCCTGCTCGCGGTGACCCTGGTGTGCGGAGTCCTCGCCTTCGTCACGTCGATGTTCCACAGCCTCCACCTGCTGAGCTCGTGGGCCGGTCTGATCGGGATCCTCACCGGCGCCTACGGCCAGTTCATCTCCGAGACGACCCGGGAACGCTTCGGACTGATCGTGGGACTCGGTCTGTCCGGCGTGGGTTTCTACCTCGGTCTGGCCCACGGCGGCCTCTTCGGCGGCGTGATCTGAGTCGAACGTCCGTTTTCCCCTGGCCTCGGAACGCCTCGCGACGCGTCCCCGGGGCCCAGGTTCCATACGGCTATTCGAGGCGCTCACAGGGCGCAGTAGGCTTCGGCGCGAGAGCCGGAGCCCTTGTACCCATGGGGACACACCAGCCCGAGGAGCGCCCCGAATGAGCCTGACCCTGAGGACCATCAGCCGAGAGCAGCATCTGGCATACATCCAGAGCCTGCCCGCGGCCAGCCACATGCAGGTCCCCGCATGGGCGGACGTGAAGGCCGAGTGGCGTTCCGAGAGCCTCGGATGGTTCGACGAGAAGACCGGCCAGATGGTCGGCGCGGGCCTGGTGCTGTACCGCCAGCTGCCCAAGATCAAGCGCTACCTCGCCTACCTGCCCGAGGGACCGGTCATCAACTGGTTCGCGCCGAACCTCGACGACTGGCTGCAGCCGATGCTCGCGCACCTCAAGCACCAGGGCGCCTTCTCCGTGAAGATGGGCCCGCCGGTGATCATCCGGCGCTGGGAGGCCACGTCCATCAAGGGCGGCATCCAGAACCCGGACGTGAAGCGCCTGCGGGACATCGAGGCCGACTTCATCGAGCCGCGCGCCTTCGAGGTCGCCGACAAGCTGCGCCGCATGGGCTGGCAGCAGGGCGAGGACGGCGGCGCCGGCTTCGGCGACGTCCAGCCCCGCTACGTCTTCCAGGTGCCGCTGGCCAATCGTTCCCTCGAAGAGGTCCACAAGAACTTCAACCAGCTCTGGCGCCGCAACATCAAGAAGGCCGAGAAGGCGGGCGTCGAGGTCGTCCAGGGCGGTTACCAGGACCTGGAGGAGTGGCAGCGGCTCTACGAGATCACCGCGATCCGCGACCGCTTCCGGCCGCGGCCGCTGTCGTACTTCCAGCGCATGTGGACGGCCCTCAACACCGAGGACCCGAACCGCATGCGGCTGTACTTCGCGCGTCACAACGGCGTGAACCTGTCCGCCGCGACGATGCTCGTCGTGGGCGGCCACGTCTGGTACTCCTACGGCGCCTCGGACAACATCGGCCGTGAGGTCCGTCCCTCGAACGCGATGCAGTGGCGCATGCTGCGCGACGCCTACGCGCTCGGCGCGACGGTCTACGATCTGCGCGGCATCTCCGACTCGCTGGACGAGACCGACCACCTCTTCGGTCTGATCCAGTTCAAGGTGGGCACCGGCGGAGAGGCGGCCGAGTACCTCGGCGAGTGGGACTTCCCGCTCAACAAGCTGCTCCACAAGGCGCTCGACATGTACATGTCCCGCCGCTGAGCCGTCCGGAACCGCGTCCCGGGCCGCCGGAACGCCCCGAATCGCAGCCCGGGCCGCCGAACCGGCCCGGGACAGCCCCATCGGCACCGCGAATCGGCGACAATTTCCTTTCACACCTCTGATACACCGCAGCCACGAGAAAGGTTCCGGGACCGGCCATGGCGCTCACGCTCTACGTCGACACCGCGCGCTGGCGGGCACACCACAAGCAGGTGTCCGAGCAGTTTCCGGGGCTCGTCCCCGTCTGCAAAGGCAACGGCTACGGCTTCGGCCACGAACGGCTCGCGGACGAGGCCACCCGCCTGGGCTCGGACATCCTCGCCGTCGGCACCACGTACGAGGCCGCCCGGATCAAGGACTGGTTCGGCGGCGATCTGCTGGTCCTGACGCCGTTCAGGCGCGGCGAGGAGCCCGTGCCGCTGCCCGACCGCGTCATCCGCTCCGTGTCGTCCGTCGACGGCGTGTACGGCCTCGTGGGCGCCCGTGTCGTCGTCGAAGTGATGTCCTCGATGAAGCGGCACGGCGTGAGCGAGGACGACCTGCCGCACCTGCACTCCGCCATCGAGAACGTCCGGCTGGAGGGTTTCGCGATCCACCTGCCGCTGGACCGCACCGACGGCTCGGACGCCGTCGAGGAGGTCATCGGCTGGATGGACCGCCTCCGCGCGGCCCGGCTGCCCCTGCACACGATGTTCGTCAGCCACCTCAAGGCCGAGGAACTCGCGCGGCTCCAGCGGCAGTTCCCGCAGACCCACTTCCGCGCCCGCATCGGGACGCGGCTGTGGCTGGGGGACCACGAGGCCACGGAGTACCGCGGGGCCGTCCTGGACGTCACGCGCGTCTCCAAGGGCGACCGCTTCGGCTACCGGCAGCAGAAGGCCGCCTCGGACGGCTGGCTCGTGGTCGTGGCCGGCGGTACGTCGCACGGCGTGGGCCTGGAGGCCCCCAAGGCCCTGCACGGCGTCATGCCGCGCGCCAAGGGCGTCGCGCGCGCCGGCCTCGCGACGGTCAACCGGAACCTTTCTCCGTTCGTCTGGGCGGGCAAGCAGCGCTGGTTCGCCGAGCCCCCGCACATGCAGGTCTCGATCCTCTTCGTGCCGCACGACGCCACGGAGCCGAAGGTCGGCGACGAACTGGTGGCCCATCTGCGGCACACCACCACGCAGTTCGACCGCGTCGTCGAGCGCTGACCGCGGGTCCGGCGCGCTCCGGACCGAAGAAAAGGCCGTACACGGTGTCCGTGTACGGCCTTTCGCGTGCCCCTTTCGGGCTCCGTTCGCTCAGAGCGAACGATCTCCGGGTGCCGGATTGTCGTGCCAGCCGCCATGGGGAACCGCGTCGGCGTGGGGGACCTCGTCGAAGTGCGCCGCGTGCCGCGCCGGATGTGCGGCCGGGCCGAGGACGAAGACGTCCTCGGCGCCGTCGAGGATCCCGCCCGACGGGTCGTCCTCGCCCGTACGGCGCACCACGTCGCGCTCCGGCCTGAAGATGTCCCGTACGACCAGCGCGCACAGGTACAGCGTCCCCAGCAGGTGGACGGCGATGGCGACCTGGTACCCGTCGGTCGGCAGGCCCTTGTGGGCGTCGCCGCTGGTCGTGTACGCGAGGTACATCCAGATGCCGAGGAAGTACCCGACCTCGCACGCCTGCCAGACCAGGAAGTCCCGCCAGCGCGGCCGGGCCAGCACCGCGAGCGGGACCAGCCACAGCACGTACTGCGGCGAGTAGACCTTGTTCGTGAGGATGAAGGCCGCGACGATCAGGAAGGCGAGCTGGGCGAAGCGGGGGCGGCGGGGGGCGAGGAGCGTGACGGCGCTCAGCGCCGCGCAGATGACCACCATCATGACCAGCGCCCAGGCGTTGGCCGTCTCGGGCGTGATCGCGATCTTCAGCCACTGCGAGACGAACAGGAAGACCGAACCGAAGTCGACGCCCCGCTCCTGGCTGAAGCTGTAGAACTTCGCCCATCCCTCGGGCGCGAGGTACATGACGGGGAGGTTCACGGCCAGCCAGGCACCGACGGCGCCGAGCAGCGCCGTACCGAACTCACGCCACCTGCCGGCACGCCAGCACAGCAGGAAGAGCGGCCCGAGGAGCAGGAACGGGTAGAACTTGGCGGCCGTGGCGAGCCCGATCAGGACACCGAAGGCGAGGACGCGTCCACGGGACCACATGAGCATCGCGGCGGCCAGCAGGGCCACGGCGAGCAGGTCCCAGTTGATCGTGGCCGTCAGCGCGAAGGCGGGGGCCAGGGCGACCATGAGGCCGTCCCAGGGACGGCGGCGGTGGGTGCGCGCGGTGCACACGGCGATGACGGCCGCGCACACCATCAGCATCCCCGCGTTGACCATCCAGTAGATCTGTTCCTGGCGCTGGATGCTCCCGCCGCCCGGCGTGAGCCAGGCCGCGACCTCCATGAACACGCCGGTCAGGACCGGGTATTCGAGGTACTCCATGTCGCCGGGGATCTTGTCGAAGTACGGCACGAGTCCGTCGGCGAAACCCCGCCCCTGGTAGAGGTGCGGGATGTCCGAGTAGCACGCGTGCGTGTACTGCGAGCCGGCTCCGAAGAACCAGCCGCCGTCGTAGCAGGGCATCTTCTGGACCATGCCGAGGGCGAACATGCCGATCATCACCAGCGCGACGACCCGTACGGGCGTCCACCAGGACGTCCCGGTCAGCGCACGCAGCCCGATGGGGCCGCCGATCAGCTCACTGCCGCCGGCGGCGACCTCGTCGTCCCTGGTCGGCCGCACCTGCTCCGGCTCGTGATCGCTCGCTCGCGTCGTCTCTGCACTGGGCATGCCGCACATCCTGCCGTACGCGTCCGAGAAGAGATGCAGGGACGACCCTTCCGGTCCGGTCCGGCCCGCCGAGTTCCCCGACAGCGGTACGGGAACGTCCTCACCCGCGTATCACTACAGCTTGTCGATCCACCGGGCCGGGCAGGGCTCCCCGGTGCGGACGACTCCGAAGATCACTGAATCGCCGAGCGGACCCGGCTTCTGGAAGCAAACCTTCCACTCCTCGGGCGTGACGCGCTGGAGCTGCCCTTTGCCGTCGGCCTGGCTGAGGCCTTACCCGTAGTGCGCCGTCACGGCCGCGTAGAGCGCGGCGGGGAGGCTCTTGCCCACCTGACCGGGCAGCGCCGCCGTAGGGCCGGCAGCGGGGACCGCGGCGGCGGGTTCGCCTCCCGTCGCGCCGTCACAGCCGGCCACCGAGGCGATGCCCGCCATGGCGAGGACTGCCGCGATGGGCAGTACGACGAGAGAGCGCTTCAGTGCCGGCACAGGAGACGTCCTTTCGGAAGGGCCCCTCCACTCGGGAGAACCGCATCGGCCACAGGTACGGCAGCACCGGGGGCCGACCACCCACGTGCAGAAACGGCTTCGCGCGTGCGGTCAGGAGACACACACGCGCGAAGCCGGTTCGGCGACTGTCAGCCGGAGGTCCCGAAGAGGCCTCCGTTGCCGTTGCCTCTGCTGGTACCGGTGGTGACGGTCGGCGTCGGCGAGGTGGTCACGCCGCCGTCCGTGCCCCCGCTGTCGGTCCCGCCGTTGTCCGTGCCTCCGTTGTCGGTCCCGCCGTTGTCGGTCCCGCCGTTGTCGGTCCCGCCGTTGTTGTTACAGCTGAAGTCGAACTTCCGGCAGGTCTCGGTGACCGAGGGCGTGGGAGACGGCAGGGTCGCGCTCGGGGTCGGGCTCGGGCTCTCGGTCGCGCTCTCGGTGGCCGAGGGCGTCGGGGTCGGGGCCGGGGCCTCGTTGATGACCGTACCGATCTCCTCGGGCACCGGGAACGGCTCCGCCTTCTGGCCCTTGAGCGCCGTCTCCATGTAGTCCTGCCAGATCTGGGACGGGAACGAGGCACCGTGGATGGTCTCCTCACCACCCGTGCCGTACATCTCCAGGAACTCGCGGTTCTTCTTGGTCTCGTCGTCGTCCAGGCGGTACATGCCGATCGCCGTGGACAGCTGCGGGGTGTAGCCGACGAACCAGGCGGACTTGTTGCCGTCCGTCGTACCGGTCTTGCCGGCCACCTCACGGCCCTTGAGCTGGGCGTTGGTCCCGGTGCCCTTCTCGACCACGGTCTTCAGGACGTCGGTGACGTTGTCGGCGACCTTCGCGGTGAAGGCCTCCTCGGTCTTCGCGATGCTGTCGTGCCGGAAGACGGTGCCCTCGCTGTTGGTCACCTTCTCGACCGAGTACGGGTCGCGCTGCTTGCCGCTGGCCGCGAAGGTGGCGTACGACCCGGCCATGCGGATCGCGCTCGGGGAGGAGGTGCCCAGGGAGAACGAGGGGAACCTGGAGCTGGCGAGGCTCGACTCCTTGATGCCCGCGCGCAGGACGGAGTCCTTCACCTTGTCCAGGCCCACGTCCATGCCCAGCTGGACATAGGCGGAGTTGACGGACTCGCGCATGGCCTCACGCAGGTCGATCTGGTACGAGGGCGCGTTGTAGGACTGCTGGCCGTCGTTCGTCTGCAGCCACTCCTTGCCCTTGTCGTCCACCCAGTCGTTGCCGTCGAAGTCCTTGATCTTGAGCTTGTTCTTGCCGCTGTACAGGCTCTTCGGCGAGATGACGGTGCGTTCGTCCTGCGCCTGGGTCGGGTCCCCGTCGGGATTCCTGACGCCCCAGGACATGGCGGCGGCCAGCACGAAGGGCTTGAACGTCGAACCCACCTGCGCACCGGTCTGGTCGGCGTTGTCGGTGAAGTGCTTGGTCGCGTCCACACCGCCGTAGATGGCCACGATCGCACCGGTGTCCGGGTCGACGGACGCCCCGCCGAACTGGACGTACTTGTCGGTCTTGGGCCGCAGCTTGGGCTTGATGTTGTCCTTCTGCACCTTCTTCACCGCGTCTTCGAGCGCGTCGACCTTCTTCTTGTTGAAGGTCGTGTGAATCTGGTACCCGCCCCGCCGGAGCTTGGTCTCGGTGATCCCGGTCTTGTCGCTGTTGTTGACCAGGTACGAGTTGACCAGGTCGACCAGGTAGCCGACCTGGCCGCCCAGCGCGGCGTTCGACCGCGGGGACTCGGGCTCGGGGAACTCGGTGTACTTGCCCCGCGTGGCCGCGTCCAGACGGCCGTCCTTGACCTCTTCGTCGAGGATCCAGCGCCAGCGTTCCTCGGCGCGCGCGCGGTTCTTCTCCTGCGTGGCTTGGACCGGGTCGATCGACGGGGATCCGGCGGGGTCGTAGTACGTGGCGCCCTTGAGCACCGCCGCGAGCAAGGCGCACTCGCTCGGGTTCAGGTCCTTGGCGTCCTTGTCGAAGTAGGCCTGCGCGGCGGCCTGGAGACCATAGGCGTTGCGCCCGTAGTACGCGGAGTTCAGGTAGCCCGCCATGATGGCTTCCTTGGGCACCTTGGCCCCGACCTTGATCGAGACGAACAGCTCTCTGAGCTTGCGGGAGACCGTCTGCGACTGGTCCTCGAGCATCGCGTTCTTCACGTACTGCTGGGTGATGGTGGAGCCACCCTGCGTCTGGCCGCCCTTGGCCATGTTCACGAAGGCGCGGGCGATACCCACGGGGTCGACGCCGCTGTCGGTCTCGAACGTCTTGTTCTCGGCCGACATCACCGCCCACCGCATCTCCTTGGGGATGTCGGCGTAGTCGATGATCTGACGGTTGGCCTCACCGCCCGTGGCGACCATCTCGGTGCCGTCGGCCCAGTAGTAGACGTTGTTCTGCGCCTTGGCGGTCTTGCCGATGTCCGGAATGCCCACCAGGGCGTACCCGACGCCGGCGGCCGCGACCAGGCTGCCCGTGAAGCCGATGAACAGGCCCGTCGTGAGCTTCCAGGACGGCACCCAGCGCGCGGCGCCGTAACGGCCCGCGCGCGGGTAGTCGATGATGCGCTTCTTGCCGGGCTCGGGGGCGCGGCCACGGCCACGGCCGGAGCCGTCCGGGCCCTGGGGACCGCCGCGTCGGCCGCCCCCTCCTCCGGCGCCGCCGTGGCCCGCGCCGTCGGCGGCCCTGCGCCGGCTCCCACCGGTTCCGCGCTGCGTGGCACGCCGCGCATCGGCACGGCTGCCGTAGGGACTCTCTTCACCCCCCGCGCCGTACGAATCGGAATAAGACCCGGCGGCGTCTCGCGGTGCATCGCGGCGGCCTGCGGACGGGTCTGCCTGCGGCTGGCCGCGCCGGGCCGCGGCACGTCCGCCGCCCTGCGGCTGCGGCGGTTTGCGACGGTGCTCGCTCATCGAACGACTACTCCTCGGGCAGGCGCACCTTTGCGCGCCTGGAAACGGCGGCTGGTTTCCGGTCCCCCCGAAGTACGGATGCGGTCGATTGCGCATTCACCCGTACTGCACCAAAGACGTTGACGTTCTCAGACGTCACTCGGTTCCCGGTGGTGTCCATCCCGCACAGAGTACGCACCGCCAAAACCCACCTAGCACCGAGGTTCACCTCAAATCAGGCAACTTGCTTCGTATGAATCGGTGATGTGATGCCGTTCACTCCACTCCCCCTTGTCCCATCCGCAGGGCCGTTCTATCGTGCTGATGTATCGAGTCGATACATCAGCACGACATAAAGACCGTGCCGACGAGGCAGCGACAGGGAGGAGGCGACGATGAGCCGGCGTGCCGGGATCCTCGAGTTCGCCGTACTCGGCCTGCTCCGCGAGTCCCCGATGCACGGTTACGAGCTGCGCAAACGACTCAATACGTCACTTGGTGTGTTCCGTGCCTTCAGCTACGGAACGCTCTACCCGTGCCTCAAGACGCTGGTCACCAACGGCTGGTTGATCGAGGAAGCGGGATCCACACCCGAAGACGCCCTGTCGGCAGCACTCGCGGGGCGTCGCGCCAAGATCGTCTACCGATTGACGGCGGAAGGTAAGGATCACTTCGAGGAGCTTCTCGCGCAGACGGGGCCCGACGCGTACGAGGACGAGCACTTCGCGGCTCGCTTCGCCTTCTTCGGGCAGACGTCACGCGACGTACGCATGCGCGTACTGGAAGGTCGCCGCAGCCGTCTGGAGGAGCGCCTCGAGAAGATGCGCGCCTCACTGGCGCGCACCCGGGAGCGCCTCGACGACTACACGCTTGAGCTCCAGCGCCACGGAATGGAGTCCGTGGAGCGCGAGGTGCGCTGGCTGAACGAGCTCATCGAGAGCGAGCGGGCCGGCCGGGACGTCAAACGTCCCGGCACCGAAGGCTCCGCTCAGCAGGACAACACATCTGGAGAGACGGGCGGCCTGCCCCGGCACCGGGACAGCCCCCGGCCGGATCCGTCCGACGACACCGCCACGTGAGACCCCGTCCGGGGTTTCACCGATAGACACAGGGAGCAACCGGAATGGGTTCGGTTCGCGTAGCCATCGTCGGCGTGGGCAACTGCGCCGCGTCGCTGGTTCAGGGCGTCGAGTACTACAAGGACGCCGACCCGGCGACCAAGGTGCCCGGCCTGATGCACGTCCAGTTCGGCGACTACCACGTCGGTGACGTCGAGTTCGTCGCCGCGTTCGACGTCGACGCGAAGAAGGTCGGCCTCGACCTCTCCGACGCCATCGGTGCCAGCGAGAACAACACCATCAAGATCTGCGACGTCCCGAACAAGGGCGTCACGGTCCAGCGCGGTCACACCCTGGACGGTCTCGGTAAGTACTACCGCGAGACCATCGAGGAGTCCGCCGAGGCCCCGGTCGACGTGGTCCAGATCCTGAAGGACAAGCAGGTCGACGTCCTCGTCTGCTACCTGCCCGTCGGTTCCGAGGCCGCGGCGAAGTTCTACGCCCAGTGCGCCATCGACGCCAAGGTCGCCTTCGTCAACGCTCTGCCGGTCTTCATCGCCGGCACCAAGGAGTGGGCGGACAAGTTCACCGAGGCGGGCGTCCCGATCGTCGGCGACGACATCAAGTCGCAGGTCGGCGCCACCATCACGCACCGCGTGATGGCGAAGCTGTTCGAGGACCGCGGTGTCCGTCTCGAGCGCACCATGCAGCTCAACGTCGGCGGCAACATGGACTTCAAGAACATGCTCGAGCGTGACCGCCTCGAGTCCAAGAAGATCTCGAAGACGCAGGCCGTCACCTCGCAGATCCCCGACCGCGAGCTGGGCGAGAAGAACGTCCACATCGGTCCCTCGGACTACGTGGCCTGGCTCGACGACCGCAAGTGGGCGTACGTCCGCCTCGAGGGCCGTGCCTTCGGCGACGTTCCGCTGAACCTGGAGTACAAGCTCGAGGTCTGGGACTCCCCGAACTCGGCCGGTGTCATCATCGACGCCCTGCGCGCCGCGAAGATCGCCAAGGACCGCGGTATCGGCGGCCCGATCCTCTCCGCGTCGAGCTACTTCATGAAGTCCCCGCCGGTCCAGTACTTCGACGACGAGGCCTTCGCCAACGTCGAGAAGTTCATCAAGGGCGAGGTCGAGCGCTAAGCACGTCCGCGCGTTCGCTGTCGAGGGTCCCCGGGCTTAACCGCCCGGGGACCCTCCTCGTATGTGAGGCTGTGTCCCATGGCCGTCGTGCGTGACCTGCGCGTCCTCCTGCGCTTCCAGGGATTCAGACGCCTGCTCGGTGTACGGCTGCTGTCCCAGGGCGCCGACGGCGTCTATCAGGTCGCGCTGGCCACCTACGTGGTCTTCTCACCGGAGAAGCAGACCTCCGCGGCCTCCATCGCCTCCGCGATGGCGGTGCTCCTCCTCCCGTACTCCCTCGTCGGCCCCTTCGCGGGCGTCCTGCTGGACCGGTGGCGGCGCCGGCAGGTCTTCCTGTACGGCAATCTGCTGCGCGCGGCACTGGCGTGCGTGACGGCTCTCCTGATACTGAGCCCGGCGCCCGACTGGCTCTTCTACACCTCCGCGCTCTGCGTCACCGCCGTCAACCGTTTCGTCCTGGCCGGGCTGTCGGCCGCGCTGCCCCGTGTCGTCGACAGGGACCGGCTGGTGGTGGCCAACTCGCTCTCACCGACCGCGGGAACGCTCGCGGCCACCGCGGGCGCCGCTCTCGCGTTCGCCGTACGACTGGTCGCCGCGGACTCCGACGCGGCAGTGGTCCTCCTGGGAGCGGCGCTGTACCTGTGCGCGGCCCTCGCCTCGCTGCGTATCGCCCCGGCGCTCCTCGGCCCGGACCAGGACCCGGTCCGCCCGTACATGGGCGCGGCCCTCGCCGGAACGGCGCGGGGCCTCGTCGCGGGCGTACGCCATCTCGCGGAGCCGCCACGGCGGGAGGCGGCCTGGGCTCTGATGACGATGACCCTGATGCGCTTCTGCTACGGCGCCCTGACGGTCATGGTGCTGATGCTCTGCCGCTACGCGTGGGCGTCCGGCTCGGACAGCGGGCTCGCGCTCCTGGGACTGGCCGTGGGCGTCTCCGGGGCCGGCTTCTTCGTCGCCGCCGTGGTGACGCCCGGAGCGGCCGGCCGGCTGGGCCCGGGCCGCTGGATCGCCGTCTGCGCCGGCACCGCCGCGGTCCTGGTTCCCGCGCTCTGCCTTCCCTTCGCACCCACCCCCACGCTGGGCGCCGCCTTCACACTGGGCGTGACCACACAGGGCGCGAAGATCGCCACGGACACCATCGTGCAGTCCGCCGTGGACGACGGTTTCCGCGGCCGGATCTTCTCCGTCTACGACGTCCTGTTCAACGTCGCCTTCGTCGGAGCGGCCGCGGTGGCCGCTCTGATGCTGCCTCCTGACGGGCGGTCCGTTTCCCTCGTCCTCACCGTGGCGGCGGTCTACGCGTCAATTGCGGTCGCTATGGCCCGCTTTGAGCTCCAGTAAGTGTCACATCAATGCCACAGAGCCACTTCTGACTACTCCGTTGTCACAGGGGCCCGATAACTTATGTGCGTCTTACGTTCGCATCACGCACCTACGTTCCAGGGGGGACCTTCAGTGACAACTCCGCCGCCGACCCAGGGCCAGAACCCGTACGCCCAGGGGCAGCCGCCTCAGGGTGGCAACCCGTTCGCGCAGGGGCAGCCTCCGCAGGGATATCCGCAGCAGCCGCCCGCCGGTTACGCCCCGGTCCCGCCGGAGCAGCCGAAGCGCAAGATCACCTTCAAGCTGGTCAAGAACGTCCTGACCGTCGTCGTGGTGGCCGTCGCGGTCATCGGCGGCTACATAGCCAGCCGCGACGACGCCAACACGGCGGCGGTCGGTGACTGCATGCACCGCGGCAACGGCAGCAGCACCAACCCCGACCTCGAGGTCGTCGAGTGCAGCTCGTCGCAGGCGCAGTACATCGTGCTGGCCAAGGTCGAGGGCTCGTTCACCTCGGCCACCGCGGACAGCAAGTGCGCGGCGGAGGCCAAGGACTTCCAGTACTCCTACACCGAGAGCGGTGACGGCAGTGACTTCCTGCTCTGCCTTAAGGACTACTCGAAGTAAGGGAGCCACGCGAAGGGGCGGCGTTTCACGTGAAACACCGCCCCTTCGCGTGACCCGACCGCCATGTTTCACGTGAAACATGGCGGGCCGCCCGCCTCTCAGCCCTGTTGGGCCCACCACTCCTTGAGCGCCGTCACCGCGGCGTCATGCCCCATCGGCCCGTTCTCCAGCCGCAGCTCCAGCAGGAACTTGTAGGCCTGGCCGATCGCGGGGCCGGGCCCGATACCCAGGATCCCCATGATCTCGTTGCCGTCGAGGTCGGGACGGATCGCGTCGAGCTCTTCCTGTTCCTTCAGCTGGGCGATGCGCTCCTCCAGCCCGTCGTAGGCGCGGGAGAGTGCGGTCGCCTTGCGCTTGTTGCGTGTGGTGCAGTCGGAACGGGTCAGTTTGTGGAGACGGTCGAGGAGCGGTCCCGCGTCACGCACATAGCGGCGTACAGCGGAGTCCGTCCACTCGCCGGTGCCGTACCCGTGGAAGCGCAGATGCAGCTCGACCAGACGTGAGACGTCCTTGACGAGATCGTTCGAGTATTTGAGCGCCGTCATCCGCTTCTTGGTCATCTTGGCGCCCACCATCTCGTGGTGGTGGAAGGAGACCCGCCCGTCCTGCTCGAAGCGGCGCGTCCGCGGCTTGCCGATGTCGTGGAGCAGCGCGGCGAGCCGGAGCGTCAGATCGGGCCCGCTCTCCTCCAGCGCCATCGCCTGTTCCAGAACGATCAGCGTGTGCTCGTAGACGTCCTTGTGCCGGTGGTGCTCGTCACGCTCCAGCCGCAGCGCGGGAAGTTCGGGGAGCACATGCTGCGCCAGCCCCGTCTCCACGAGCAGCGTCAGGCCCTTGCGCGGATGGGCGGACCGGACCAGCTTGTTCAGTTCGTCCCGCACCCGCTCCGCGGAGACGATCTCGATACGCCCGGCCATGTCCGTCATGGCGGCGACGACCTCGGGTTCCACCTCGAAGTCGAGCTGTGCGGCGAACCGTGCGGCACGCATCATCCGCAGCGGGTCGTCGGAGAAGGAGGCCTCCGGCGTGCCCGGAGTACGCAGGACGCGAGCGGCGAGGTCGTCCAGACCGCCGTACGGGTCGATGAACGCCTTCTCCGGCAGCGCGACGGCCATCGCGTTCACCGTGAAGTCGCGGCGCACGAGGTCTTCCTCGATGGAGTCGCCGTAGGAGACCTCCGGCTTGCGCGAGGTCCGGTCGTACGCCTCGGAGCGGTACGTCGTGATCTCGATCTGGAAGGACTGCTCCACGTCACCCACGCGGGCGTCCTTCTGCGCCCCGACCGTGCCGAAGGCGATCCCGACCTCCCACAGCGCGTCCGCCCAGGGCCGGACGATCTTCAGAACGTCCTCGGGCCGGGCGTCCGTCGTGAAGTCCAGGTCGTTGCCGAGCCGGCCGAGGAGCGCGTCCCGGACCGAGCCGCCGACCAGGGCGAGCGAGAACCCGGCTTCCTGGAAACGGCGGGCGAGCTCGTCGGCGACAGGAGACACCCGCAGCAGTTCACTCACCGCGCGGCGCTGCACCTGGCTCAGGGCACTGGAATTGTCTTCGTTGGCGTTCGGCACAACAGAAAAGGGTACGTGGCCGCGGCGGCGGGGGGCGCCTGGATAAATCCCACACCGGCACCTCACGCCCTTTCGCGGGAGAATAGGCGCACATACAGGACAGTCGGTGCCCATCCCTGATCTTGCGAACCAGTCCGTGGCACTTACTCTCAGCGCACCTCGTTACCATGCGTGGACGCACATTCCGACGACCACTGACGACGACGAGGGACGGGCGAGCGCGTGGCCGAGGCGGCAGACTTCCAAGGGACGAGTCCCTCACCTGCCCGCCGGTGGCTCCGGCGCAGCGGTGCACTGCTGGCCGGGGCGCCGATGCTGGCCGGGCTGCTCCAGCTGCCCCTGAGCACGCCCTCCCAGGCCGCCGAGAAGACCTCTGCGGCCACCGCGGGGTCCATGGCTCCCGCCAAGGGTTCGTCCGGCCCCGTGGACGTCAGCCTCGACTCGCTGACACCCAGCGTCCCCACGGACGGTGACACGGTCACGGTCTCGGGCTCGGTCACCAACACGGGCAAGCAGACGGTCACCGACGCCCATGTGGGCATCCGGGTGGGACCGTCCCTGAACACCCGCTCCGCCATCGACCAGGTCGCGAAGCGCACCGGCTTCCAGCCGGGCGTCGACCCGCTGGAGATCGGCGGCAAGTACGTCGCGAAGGTCGACAAGCTCACCGCCGGCAGTTCGCAGCGCTTCACCATCTCGGTCCCGGTCAAGGATCTCGACCTCGGCTCCGACGGGGTCTACCAGCTCGGTGTCTCGCTCACGGGCCGGACCACCGCCCAGCAGTGGGACCAGGTCCTCGGCATCGAGCGGACCTTCCTGCCCTGGCAGCCCGAAGCGGCGGACACGAAGACGAAGACGACGTACCTCTGGCCGCTCGTCTCCACCGTCCACCTGACGGCGGAGACGGGTTCGGACGCCCAGCAGACGCCCGTCTTCAAGAACGACGACCTGGCCAAGGAGATCGCCCCGGGCGGGCGCTTGGACCAGCTCCTTTCGCTGGGCAACCAGCTCGATGTCACCTGGGTCGTCGACCCGGACCTGCTGGCCTCCGTGGACGCCATGAGGGGCGGCTACCGGATCCAGCAGAAGAACGGCACGACCGTCGCCGGGGAGAACCAGGCGGTGGCCAATGCCTGGCTCGACAAACTGGAGAAGACGGTCCAGGGCCGGAGCCTCGTGGCCCTCCCGTTCGCCGACCCCGACCTCGCGTCACTGGCCCACCACGGCAAGGACGTCACCGGTTCCCTGAGCCACCTCAAGGACGCCACCGATGTGGCGGCCGACACGGTGGAGACGATCGTCCACGTGAAGCCGAGCACGGAGTTCGCCTGGCCCGCGGACGGCGCGGTGGACCCGTCGATCATCAAGGTGGCCACGTCGGCCGGCGCGGACAAGGTGATCGCCCGCAGCGACAGCCTGCGCGAGACGGGCGGCCTGTCCTACACGCCCAGCGCCGCCCGCCCCATCGGCGGCGGGACCACCGCGGTGGTCGCGGACGAGCAGCTGTCGACCGCGTTCCAGGGCGACATGATGAAGGCGGACACCTCGACGCTCGCCATCCAGAAGTTCCTCGCGCAGAGCCTGACGATCAACCTGCAGGAGCCGAAGAACGAGCGCAGCATCGTCGTCGCTCCGCAGCGCATGCCCACGGCGAGCCAGGCGCAGTCCATGGCCGACGGGCTGCGGGCGCTCCAGCAGGGGAACTGGTCGCAGTCCCAGGGGCTGACCGAGGCGGCCACCGCCAAGCCGGACCCCGGCGCCACCACGAAGGTGCCCTCCGCGTCCTCGTACCCGTCGGCGCTGCGCCACCGGGAGCTGCCCCGCTCGGCGTTCGAGAGGATCCAGGCGACCCAGGCCAAGCTGGACAAGTTCCGGATGATCCTGACGGACGAGTCCCGTGTGGTCACCCCGTTCGGACGGGCCATAGAGCGGGGCATGTCGGCGTCCTGGCGCGGGCGGACCGCGGAGGCGGCGGACTTCCGGGAGGGCGTGGAGACCTATCTCGACGGGCTCATGAGCCTGGTGCACCTCATCCAGAAGTCGGACGCGAAGCTGTCCGGGCGCAGCGCCACGATCCCCGTGACCGTCCAGAACAACCTCGTGCAGGGCGTCGGCCATCTGGTGCTGCGCCTCACCTCGCAGCAGCCCACCCGCCTCAAGATCGGCGACGGCCCGTACGACGAGCAGCCGATCCAGGTCGCGGGCGAGCACAGCCAGTCGGTCAAGTTCACGACGTCCACCAAGGCCAACGGCCCCGTCCAGGTCGTCGCCCAGCTCTACACGGAGGACGGGCAGCCGTACGGAGAGCCTGTTCCCTTCGAGGTGAAGGTCACCGAGATCACCTCCACGGTGATGCTCGTCATCGGCGGCGGTGTCCTGCTCCTCGTACTCGCCGGTTTCCGGATGTACACGCAGCGTAAGCGCGCTGCGGCCCGGCAGGCCGAGGAGGACGCGGCGAACGGTCCCGATGCGGGGGGCGACGACGAGGACGCCGAGGGCACCGTGGACACTGACACCACCGAAGACTCCGAGACCAGTCCCGAACGGGCTTCCGACTCGGAGTCCGGGGCAGACGACCCGGAGCAGCCGAGTGACCCGACACCGGACACCGCACCGGAAAGCGCCGACCCGTCCGGCACGGGTGAGAGAGTGGACCGTTGAGCGATGTCGTGGCCGGTGGGCCCGGGGACGATGAGGTGGGGTAACCATGAACGCGCCGTACGACGGTGACCGCGGCCAGGGCGCGGGATCCTCGGGCTACCCCGAGGACTACCCGGACCGGGCCCCGGGCCGCTCCGGCCGCCCCGAGGGCCCGCCGGAGACCGCTCAGACACCGCCGGGGTCACCCGCGGACATGTACCTCCAGGACGCCTACGACCAGGATCCGTACCGGGCCCAGGACCTCTCGGCCCAGGACCCCGTGGCGGAGGCGCTCTACGACCGTGCCGCGCACCCTCCGCCGCCGCCCGGGACGTACGAGCCCCAGCAGCCGCTGTACGGGCGCCCGCCCGCTTCGCAGTACGCGCCCGACCCCCGGCTGTGGGCCCAGACACCGCCTCCGGAACCGTCCGGTCCGACGCGTCACCTGCCGTACGGCGACGACGCCCGGACCACCCAGTACGTGGGCGTGGACGATCTGGTCACCCAGGCCGGCGAGGAACAGCATGAGCCCGACGCCTTCGCTCACCTCTTCCGCGACCAGCAGCAGGGTGGCGTCCGTCACGGCTACGCCTCCTCTTCCGCCTCGGTCCCGGCTCCGGCCCCCGAGCCGGCTCCGACGGCCCCTCAGCCGCCCGCGGCCGCTCCGGCGAAGTCCGGCGGCCGTGCTTCCGGTTTGCTGAAGTCGAGCGCCGTGATGGCGGCGGGCACGCTGGTGTCCCGGCTCACCGGCTTCGTGCGAACCATGATCATCACCGCGGCTCTGGGTGCGGCGACGCTCGGTGACGCCTGGACCGTCGCGTACACCCTGCCGACGATGATCTACATCCTCACCGTCGGCGGTGGCCTCAACTCGGTCTTCGTGCCCCAGCTCGTGCGTTCCATGAAGGAGGACGACGACGGAGGCGAGGCGTACGCCAACCGCCTGCTGACGGTCGTCATGGTGGCCCTCGGCGTGATCGTCACCATCGCGGTCTTCATCGCGCCACTGCTGGTCAAGCTGATGTCGACGGCCATCGCGAGCGATCCTCCGGCCAACAACGTGGCCGTCACGTTCGCCCGCTACTGCCTGCCCACGATCTTCTTCATGGGCGTGCACGTGGTCATGGGCCAGATCCTCAACGCCCGCGGGAAGTTCGGCGCGATGATGTGGACCCCGGTCCTGAACAACATCGTCATGATCTTCACGTTCGGCATGTTCCTCTGGGTCTACGGCACCGCCCGCCACTCCGGGATGGAGGTGACCAACATCCCGCCGGAGGGCATCCGTCTGCTGGGCATCGGCACCCTGCTCGGCCTGGTCGTCCAGGCCATGGCGATGGTTCCGTACCTGCGCGAGGCCGGCTTCCGGTTCCGTCCGCGCTTCGACTGGAAGGGTCACGGCCTCGGCAAGGCCGTCAAGCTCGCCAAGTGGACCGTGCTCTTCGTCCTCGCCAACCAGGCCGGCGTCCTGGTCGTCACGCAGCTGGCCACGGCGGCGGGCAAGACCGTGGGCGAGGGCGGCGCGGGCATCATGGCCTACGCCAACGCCCAGCTGATCTGGGGCATGCCGCAGGCGATCATCACGGTCTCCGTCATGGCGGCCATGCTTCCGCGGATCTCGCGCGCGGCCCACGACGGAGACCCGGGAGCCGTCCGCGACGACATCTCGCAGGGTCTGCGGACCTCCGCCGTCGCGATCGTCCCGGTCGCCTTCATGTTCCTCGCCCTGGGCATCCCCATGTGCACCCTGCTCTTCGGCTCCAGCGGCCTCGAGTCCGCCGAGTCCCAGGGCTACGTCCTCATGGCCTTCGCCCTCGGTCTGATCCCGTTCTCGGTGCAGTACGTGGTCCTGCGCGGTTTCTACGCCTACGAAGACACCCGCACGCCCTTCTACAACACGGTCATCGTGGCCGCCGTCAACGCGGCCGTCTCGGCCGTCTGTTACCTGGTCCTGCCCGCGCAGTGGGCGGTCGTCGGCATGGCCGGCGCGTACGGGCTCGCGTACGCGGTGGGTGTCGGCGTGGCCTGGCAGCGACTGAGCAGACGACTGGGCGGCGACCTGGACGGTGCTCGCGTGCTGCGCACGTACGCCCGGCTGTGTCTGGCCTCCGTACCTGGCGCTGTGGTGGGCGGCGCCGTAGGCTTCGCGATCACCCGGTTCCTCGGGTACGGCGTGATCGGTTCGATCGCGGCGCTCGTCTTCGGATCGATCGCCCTGCTCGGCGTCTTCTACGTCGCGGCGCGCAAGATGCGCATCGAAGAACTCAACTCAATGGTCGGAATGGTCCGCGGGCGCCTGGGGCGCTGAGGCGGGGGTAGGCGCACAACCATCGTCCGTCGCCGTGTGTCGTGCATAGCGCCGGACTGTGGGCACAATTGGTTTCTGCGTCGGACAGCGCGCAATAGATGGGGAGGCAGGGACGACGGTGGCGGAGCGGAGTACGGCTGCCGTCGACGTGGCAGACAACAGCGGTGACGAACCGCTGACCGCCAAGGCGGACCAGACCACGTCCGACGGGGTGGCCCTCAACCGGGAGCGGGAAACGGACAGCGAAGAGGCACAGGGGAGCGGCGGGACCGAGGGTCCCGGAAAGGCCTCACCGCCCGAACTGCACAGCGGTCACAAACTTGCCAGGCGTTACCGCCTCGAAGAGTGCGTCACCCGGCTGGACGGTTTCAGCAGTTGGCGCGCGATGGACGAGAAGCTCCGCCGTGCCGTCGGGGTGCACCTGCTGCCCGCCGACCATCCGCGAGCCCGCTCCGTACTGGCGGCGGCCCGTTCCTCCGCCCTGCTGGGCGATCCCCGGTTCGTCCAGGTCCTGGACGCGGTCGAGGAGAACGATCTCGTCTACGTCGTCCACGAGTGGCTGCCGGACGCCACGGAGCTCACCGCGCTCCTCGCCTCGGGTCCCCTCGAGGTGCACGAGGCCTACCAGATGGTCAGTCAGGTCGCGGGGGCCATGGCCGCCGCGCACCGCGAGGGCCTCGCGCACCTCAAGCTGACGCCGGGCGCCGTGCTGCGCACGTCCACAGGACAGTGGCGCATCCGCGGCCTCGCCGTGAACGCGGCGCTGCGCGGCATCGGCTCGGACACCCCGCAGCGCACCGACACGGAAGCCATCGGCGCGCTCCTGTACGCCGCGCTCACCCAGCGCTGGCCGTACGAGAGCGATGCCTACGGCCTGTCGGGGCTGCCCAAGGACATCGGTCTCATCGCGCCCGACCAGGTGCGTGCCGGCGTCCACCGGGGTCTGTCGGAGCTCGCCATGCGCGCGCTCGCCAACGACGGTGCGACAGCCTCCCGCCACGAGTCCCCGTGCACCACGCCGGAGGAGCTCGTGAAGGCGATCGGCGAGATGCCCCGCATCCGCCCGCCGGAGCCCGCGTTCACCGCACCGCCCGAGTACCAGCGCACGACGTACCAGCAGGGCACGTACGGCCGCCCGACGCCGCACCCGGGCGCCACCCAGCCCTTGCCGCCTCCGCCGCCCCCGCTGCAGAGCCGTACCGGCACAGCCCTGAAGTGGGCCGTGTCGGCTCTCCTCATCGCCGCACTGGGCCTGGGCAGTTGGCAGCTCGCGGACGCGCTGATGAAGCACGACGAGCCCGAGGACACCAAGAAGACCCAGACGACGAACGGCAACGAGAAGGGCGGCACCAAGAACAAGCCGCCCGTGGGGAAGCTCCTCAAGGTCGCGTCCGCTGCCGAATTCACTCCCATCGGTTCCGGCATCAGCGAGGACGAGGTTCCCCTCGCCGTCGACGGATCATCCGGTACGTCCTGGATCACTCCGCACTACGTGGGCTACCCGAACTTCGGCAACCTTTCCGAGCGCAAGGACGGCAGTGGCATCGTCGTGGACCTCGGCACGGTCCGCACCATAACCAAGCTGGAGATCGACTTCTACCGCGCGGGCCAGACCGTCGAGGTCCTTGCCGCTCCGGACGGTTCGGTCACCCCGTCATCGCTCTCAGGGTATTCGCAGCGAATTACCGGGCTGTCCAAAGCCGGGAACAACCTGACGGAAGCTCTCACGAAACCCGTGAAATCGCGTTTCGTCCTGGTGCACATTTCCAGCCTTCCGCCCGAGCCGGGCTCCAGTAGCTCCTACCGGGGCGGAATCTCGGAAATCAGGGTGTTCGGTTCGTAAAGCCCTTCAATTTGATCTTGAAGAGTGGCTTCGTTAGCCTCGGTGTGGTCCGCCTCCCATTCGGGTGGCGGACCACATACCCAAGGCAGGATCAAAAATGAAGAAGATACGTGGGCTCGCCGCAGCTGCGCTTTCCATTACGGCTCTCCTCACAGTGGCTCCGTCTGCCAGCGCCAGCGGTGACGGTACTTGTCAGACGGACAAGGACGCGTGCTTCTACTACAACTCGGACCTGAAGGGCGCCAAGGTCGACCTGGACGACTGTTGGGGTTACAACCACACCAACTTCAAGTTCATCGGCCCTGGTAACGGCGCAGGACTGACGCTCAAGAACAACGCTGCTTCGGTGCAGAACTGGCAGCACGCGAACTGGCTTTTCGTGTACTACAACTCGAACCAGCAGGGACCTCGCCAGGAAGTGAGCCCCTGGGCCTGGACCAACTTGAACAGCACCCTGAAGAACAACAATGCGTCCAGCACCTTCAATGAGACCGGCTGCAACTGAACCGAATCACCGGTCCCAGAGCTCTTCCCCTGACTTCCGGACCATGAAGACCGACTGACGGCAGGTCGGGAAGAAACTTCCAAGAAACCCGCGGATGGGGCTGCCCGGACAGGGCGGCCCCATCCGTTTTCCTGTCTGCACTTCCCGTTCCCACGACTCGCTCACAGGCAGCCATCATGAAACCTCCTCTCCGCACCCTCACTTCCCTGTTGTGCATATCGTTTTCGCTCTTCACCACAGCAGGTTGCTCCGGCAACGGTGAACCACACGACACCTCGCCCGACGCCAAGAGCCTGCCTGTCGCGGAAAAGGTCGATCTGCCGCTCGACACCTACATGCTCGACGAGTTCAAGATCTTCCAACTCTCCACGCTGTTCAACGAGCTCACCCTGACTTGTATGAAGGAGCACGGGAACACCACGACCGTCCTCCCGAAGCCGCCCGTTCCGGGCGTGAGCAAGCACAATGAGCGGCGCTACGGAATCACCGACGGCCGGCTGGCCAGTCGCCTCGGCTACCGGACCCCGAAGCCCACGGCAGAGACATCGTCGGCCGAGAGGATCACGCTCTCGGAGGACGAAGAGTTCACCCTTACCGGCGGCAGCACGAAGCCTGGCGAGGTCGGCCGGGGCGGAAAGAACAAGGAAGGCAAGACGGTGCCCCCCGGGGGATGCGCCGGTGAGGCACTGAAGAAACTCGGGTACGCCCCGACAGCGACTCCGGGCAACCCCGTATCAGTGCAATCGCTCGACAAGGAATCCTTCGCCGAATCGCTGCGGACCGATCGCGTCAGGAACGTCCTGGAGAAGTGGTCGGCTTGCATGCGGGATGCCGGCTACACCTACGCAGCCGAAGCGTTCTCCGCGAGCAACGACCGTCGCTTCGCAGGCGCATCTGTCACGAAGCTCGAGAGGGAGGTCGCCACGGCAGACGTCAGGTGCAAGAAGTCCTCCCGGCTGACAGAGGTATGGCAGGCCGAGGAGACGCGGATCCAGACGTCTCTGATAGCCAGGCATCAGAAGGAGCTTCAAGCGGTGCGGAAGCAGCGGGACACCACCCTGGCAACGATCAGCAAATTCCCCGATCCCACCTCCTAGAGGTCGTGAGACGGTCGTCATCCGTAGGCACTACGCTCAGAGAGCAGCCGTGGGGGGAGGGGAAGCACTTGCACGAGGCCACCGGCGACGCCAGAAGCGATCAGGACCTCCTGGCCCGGCACGTCGAGGGTGATCCGGATGCCTTCGGTGAGCTTGTGCGGCGTCATCGGGACCGTCTGTGGGCGGTGGCCCTGCGGACGCTGGGAGACCGCGAGGAGGCCGCTGACGCGGTCCAGGACGCGCTCGTCTCGGCCTATCGGGCCGCCCACACCTTCCGTGGCCAGTCGGCCGTCACGACCTGGCTCCACCGCATCACGGTGAATGCCTGCCTGGACCGGGCCCGTAAGACAGCCTCCAGGAAGACGTCCCCCGTCGATGACACCCAGCGCCTGGAGCAGCTCCTCGAACCGCACGAGTCCGCCGCGGCTCCGGCCGAACGCAACGACCTCCACCGTGAGCTCATCGGCGCCCTCGCCACGCTTCCCGCCGACCAGCGCGCCGCCCTGGTCCTGGTGGACATGCAGGGCTACCCCGTGGCGGAGGCGGCCCGCATCCTCGATGTTCCGACCGGCACGGTGAAGAGCCGCTGCGCCCGCGGCAGAGCCCGGCTGCTTCCCCTGCTGACCCATCTCCGCACGGGGAGCCAGGACGGCGAGGAAACGAAGAAGTCGGCCGGCGGACGGAACCGGACGCAGGGGACATCCGTCCCACCCGCAGCGGGACCCCCGGCGTCAGGTCCCCGTGAGACAGGGCCGAACGGTTCAGCTGCTGTGAAGGGCGGAGGTGGGCAGGCGTGACATCCACGACGGACAAGGCCGGACACCCGGACGTCGCGGAGATCTCCGACCTCACCGAAGGTCTGCTCTCACCTTCCCGTACCGAGGACGTACGGCAGCACCTCGACGGGTGCGTGCTCTGCACCGACGTGTACGACTCCCTGGAGGAGATCCGCGGTCTCCTCGGCGATCTGCCGGGGGCCCCACGGATGCCCGACGATGTCGCCGAACGCATCGATGCCGCGCTGGCCGCGGAAGCCCTGCCGGGCACCGCTCCCGATGGGACAGCCGACGCCGACCGTCCTCTTGTTTCACGTGAAACGTCGGCCGCCGCCAGTCCTTCAGGACATCCCCGCGGGGCCACCGGCCCCGGTCGCTCCCACCGGACACGGCGTGCCCGCCGCAGGACGGTCTTCCTCACCACCGCCATCGCTGCCGCGGCTCTGGGGCTGGGCACGATCCTCGTCCAGTCCCTGGACGGCAACGGCTCCGGCAAGAGTTCCCAGACAGCATCCCAGCACGAGTCGGGGCCGCGGACGGTGTTCTCCGAGCAGACGCTGAAGGGCGAGGTCTCGGGCCTTCTCACGAAGAGCAAGGCGTCAGGTGACGGCTTGCCCAGTGCCAAGCCCTGGAGTGCCGAGTCACAGGACGCCGGTACCGACTCCGGCGGCGTGAAAACCTTGATCACTCCTGCCCCCGCGGCTCCCCAGTGTGTCCAGCAGGGAACCGGAGATCCCGGGGTGATCCTCGCCGCCAAGAAGGGCTCGTTCCAGGGGAAGAGCGTCTATCTCCTCGTGGTGTCCGACGCCTCCGACAAGGCGAGGGTCATGGCCTACCTCGTCGACGCCTCCTGTGAGAAACAGTCCTCTCCGTCGCCCGGCAAGCTGCTGCTGACGCGGTCGTACTCACGTTCCTGAACCCACCTGCCACGGAACCTCCGGCACATCGGCCGTCGTCGTCCCGAGCGCCCCATCAGCACCCCCTGCCACGGTGAAGCACAGAGGTCCGTCGCCCTGGCACCCCTTGGGGTCTCGGTCCGACCCCCGGTCTTCGTGTGCCCTGACACAGCGGGAATTGAAGCCCCTTAGGATCCGTTGGGTGGGGTGAGAGTACTGAGAGATGCTCCCACCGGTATGCAGCAGTCTCCAGAGACGAGGAATCAAGCCGTGAGCGACGTCCGTAACGTGATCATCATCGGGTCTGGGCCCGCCGGCTACACGGCGGCGCTCTACACCGCGCGCGCGTCGCTGAAGCCGCTGGTCTTCGAAGGCGCCGTCACCGCGGGCGGTGCGCTGATGAACACCACCGAGGTCGAGAACTTCCCCGGCTTCCAGGACGGCATCATGGGCCCCGAGCTCATGGACAACATGCGCGCCCAGGCCGAGCGCTTCGGTGCCGAACTGGTCCCGGACGATGTCGTCGCCGTCGACCTGACGGGCGAGATCAAGACCGTCACGGACACCGCCGGCACGGTGCACCGCGCCAAGGCCGTGATCGTCACGACGGGCTCCCAGCACCGCAAGCTCGGTCTCCCCAACGAGGACACGCTCTCCGGGCGTGGCGTCTCCTGGTGCGCGACCTGTGACGGCTTCTTCTTCAAGGACCACGACATCGCCGTCATCGGCGGTGGCGACACCGCGATGGAGGAGGCCACCTTCCTCTCGCGCTTCGCCAAGTCCGTCACGATCGTTCACCGCCGGGACAGCCTGCGCGCCTCCAAGGCGATGCAGGAGCGTGCCTTCGCGGACCCGAAGATCAAGTTCATCTGGGACAGCGAGGTCGCCGAGATCAAGGGTGACCCGAAGCTGGCTGGCCTGACGCTGCGCAACCTCAAGACCGGTGAGACCTCGGAGCTGCCGGTGACCGGTCTGTTCATCGCGATCGGTCACGACCCGCGCACCGAGCTCTTCAAGGGCCAGCTCGACCTGGACGGCGAGGGCTACCTGAAGGTCGCCGCGCCTTCGACCCGCACCAACCTGACGGGCGTCTTCGGCGCCGGTGACGTCGTCGACCACACCTACCGCCAGGCGATCACCGCGGCCGGCACCGGTTGCGCCGCCGCCCTCGACGCCGAGCGCTACCTCGCCGCTCTCACGGACAGCGAGACCGCTGCCGCCACCGTCTGATCATCTCCGTCCTCCCCACCGCCCACATAAGTTAAGGAGCCCGCAGTGGCAGGCACCCTCAAGAACGTGACCGACGAAACCTTCGAGCAGGACGTCCTCAAGAACGACAAGCCCGTCCTGGTGGACTTCTGGGCCGCCTGGTGCGGCCCGTGCCGCCAGATCGCCCCCTCGCTCGAGGCCATCGCCGCCGAGCACGGCGACAAGATCGAGATCGTCAAGCTCAACATCGACGAGAACCCGGCGACGGCCGCCAAGTACGGCGTCATGTCGATCCCGACCCTGAACGTCTACCAGGGTGGCGAGGTCGCCAAGACCATCGTCGGTGCGAAGCCGAAGGCCGCGATCGTGCGCGACCTCGAGGACTTCATCGCCGATTGATCAGCGACGGCCGCACACGCGGCATGTGTTTCACGTGAAACACGAATGGGCCAGCCCGAGCGGGCTGGCCCATTCGCTTTACCGGAGGACGGCGAATCACCCGGCAACCGCGTCGACCACGGGGCACGAGCGCTGCGGCCGACCGTCACAAAGGACGCAGCACCGGCTCTTTCTGAACCGCTCCGAGAAGCCGGTCCAGCGCCAGCTCCACGTCTTCCTTCCAGGAGAGCGTCGTCCGAAGTTCCAGCCTCAGGCGGGGGTACCTGGGGTGAGGACGCACCGTCTTGAAGCCCACCGCGACGAGATGGTCTGCGGGCAGGACACAGGCGGGTTCCTTCCACCGGGCGTCCCCGAAAGCCTCGATCGCTTTGAACCCCCGGCGCAGCAGGTCCTTGGCCACCGTCTGGACCATCACCCGGCCCAGTCCCTGTCCCTGATAGCCCGGCATGATGAACGAGGTCATGAGCTGAACCGCGTCCGGGGCGACGGGGCTCGTGGGAAATGCCGTGGAGCGGGGGACGTAGGCCGGCGGCGCGTAAAGCACGTAGCCCACCGGCACATCGTCCACGTAGGCGACCCGGCCGCAGGATCCCCAGTCCAGCAGAACCGAGGAGATCCACGCTTCCTTCTCCACGGCGCTCGTGCCCGCTTTTACCGCGGCTTCACCGCTGACAGGATCCAGTTCCCAGAAGACGCACGACCGACAGCGCTGGGGAAGGTCCGGAAGGTTGTCCAGCGTGAGCGGTACGAGCCGACGCCCCATGAAGGATGTTCCTCGCTTCCTTCGCCCGCGGCGTCACGGGCAGCTGCCAGATGGCTCCGCTCTCTGAGCAGGCTGCCGACGAACCCGCCGACTGCTCCCAGTCCCAGACCTGCGGTCATCAGTCCGGTACGGCTCACGGTCCGCATGACCCCCGCCTCCCCTATGAAGGTGCTGCCAGGTGGATGCGCCATACCCATCGCATCGTATCCACGATGCGATTCCCTCGATACCGCCAGAAAGCAAAGAGCGGGCCGTATTCCGGCACACGCCGGACACGGCCCGCTCTTCTGTGGGCCCGATCGGACATCGGTCCACCAGTCAGCCGACTCAGCTTTCCGCGTCGTCGGAGTCCTCGTCCAGAAGGCTCTTCTGAAGAACCGGTCCTTCTCCCGGGGCGAGGGAGCCGAGGATGCGCTCAAGGTCTTCCATCGAAGCGAACTCGACAGTGATCTTGCCCTTCTTCTGCCCCAGGTCGACCTTCACCCGGGTCTCGAAGCGGTCCGAGAGGCGCGTCGCCAGATCACTCAGCGCCGGAGACATCCTGCTGCCGGCCCGCGGCCCCTTGGAGCGCTGAGCGGTCTGGGGACGCGACCCCATGAGGGTCACGATCTCCTCCACAGCCCGCACCGAAAGCCCCTCGGCGACGATGCGGTGAGCCAGGCGGTCCTGCTCCTCCGAGTCGTCGACCGCGAGGAGTGCCCGCGCATGTCCGGCGGAGAGAACTCCGGCAGCCACGCGGCGCTGAACCGCCGGGGAGAGCTTCAGCAGGCGCAGGGTGTTGGAGACCTGAGGACGCGACCGTCCGATCCGGTCCGCCAACTGGTCGTGCGTGCAGTTGAAGTCCTTGAGCAGCTGGTCGTAGGCCGCCGCCTCTTCCAGCGGGTTCAGCTGAGCCCTGTGCAGGTTCTCGAGGAGCGCGTCCAGGAGAAGCTTCTCGTCCTCCGTGGCTCGCACGATCGCCGGAATGGCCTCGAGCCCCGCCTCACGGCAGGCCCGGAAACGGCGCTCTCCCATGATGAGCTCGTAGCGCCCGGAACCCACCTGGCGCACGACGACAGGCTGGAGGAGTCCGACCTCCTTGATGGAGGTGACGAGCTCAGCGAGAGCGTCCTCGTCGAAGATCTCACGCGGCTGGCGCGGATTCGGCGTGATGGCGTCGAGGGGCAGCTCGGCGAAGTGCGCACCGACAGGAGCCTGGAACGCCTCCAGCGCTGCGATCGACGCCTCGTCCTCCGTTTCATGTGAAACAGACGGCAGCGTTGTCACCTTCGCCACCGCCACCCCGCGCTCCGTTGTGAGTACCGGGCCGGCGGTCGGCGAGGAGGGTGCCCCACTCGCCGAAACACCCGGCCGCTCACCTGTCGGAGCCGCGGGGATCAGCGCGCCAAGACCCCGCCCCAGACCCCGTCGTCGGTCGCTCACTGGATCCCCTCCACCATGTTCTGATCGTTCTGTCCGCCCACATGGGCATGTTGCGCGTCGTACGCCACTCCGACTCCTCGGAGGGCGATTTCGCGCGCGGCCTCAAGATACGAGAGAGCACCGCTCGAACCCGGATCGTAAGTCAGAACCGTCTGCCCGTAACTCGGGGCCTCCGAAATTCGGACCGAACGCGGAATGCTCGTCCGCAGCACCTCCTTGCCGAAGTGGCTGCGCACCTCCTCCGCTACCTGGGACGCGAGGCGGGTCCGGCCGTCGTACATGGTGAGCAGAATCGTCGAGACGTGAAGGTCGGGGTTGAGGTGCCCGCGCACCAGCTCGACGTTGCGCAGGAGCTGGCCCAGCCCTTCGAGTGCGTAGTACTCGCACTGGATGGGGATGAGCACTTCCGCGCCGGCGACCATGGCGTTGACCGTCAGCAGACCGAGCGACGGCGGGCAGTCGATGAGGATGTAGTCCAGCGGCTGCTCGTACGCCAGGATCGCTCGTTCCAGCCGGCTCTCCCGGGCCACCAGCGACACCAGCTCGATCTCCGCACCGGCGAGATCGATGGTGGCGGGAGCGCAGAAGAGGCCCTCGACATCGGGGACCGGCTGAACGACCTCGGAGAGCGGCCTGCTGTCGATCAGCACGTCGTAGATCGACGGGACCTCGGCATGGTGATCGATGCCCAGGGCCGTGGAAGCATTGCCCTGAGGGTCGAGGTCGATCACCAGGACCCGGCCGCCGTGCAGGGCCAGCGAGGCGGCAAGATTGACCGTGGTCGTGGTCTTACCCACCCCACCCTTCTGGTTGGCGACCACGATGACTCGGGTCCGCTCGGGCCGTGGCAGGCCCTCGCCGGCGCGACCTAGCGCCTCCACAGCCAGTTGGGCAGCACGACCGATGGGAGTGTCGTCCATCGGGGGCGGTGTTTCACGTGAAACATCTACCCCCGTCGATTCGGTACGGGGACCGGGGACCGGATCGGTCATCGGTCCCGCGATGTTGGCGTCGGACCGCAAGGATTCACTCTCCTCGACTTCAGGCTCGCAATGAACAGAGCCTCCCATGCCATTGGGGTCGCGAACCAGCGAGGCCCGTTGTTCTGTGGAGAAATCCACCTCTGTGGACAACTCCTGGCCACCTCCGAGTGACCCGAGAGGCTTCCGATCGCGGGGTTCGGCCGCAGCTCGGCCGCGACTGATGATGCCGTGCAACAGTGAGCGACGTTTCACGTGAAACACGATGCCGAGCCGCCCAGTTCATCGCGGCACGACACTCCGATATGCGCAGGTTTGCCAGCTTTTGCCCCAGTGGCCATGGCCGTCCAGGTCCGCCATCGAGACCAATGTGACGAGACCGATCCGATCCGACCGGCCGGCCGACGGAAGTGAGAAACAACTCCCGGCTTTGAAGAGCGAAACTTCCGCACAGCAGAACTCCCGGCCCCTCATACGGGAACCGGGAGTAATGACGCTCACATCGTCCGGGGTCAGCGCCTGCGGCGCGTCCGGCCGGTCCTGGCGGCCTTGGCCCGCTTGGCCGCGAAACGCACACCGCCGGGGCTCTCACCCACCTCCACCCGCACCACGGTGGACATCGGATCCACGATGCCCTCCCCGACGTGGAGGATGGAGGTCTCCACGGCACCGAGCTTGCTCAGCGCGGTGGCAGAGGCCTTCAGCTCCTCCTCGGCGGTGTCGCCCTTGAGGGCCAGCATCTCGCCGTACGGGCGCAGCAGCGGGATGCCCCATGTCGCCAGCCGGTCGAGCGGAGCGACCGCCCTGGCGGTCACCACGTGAACCGGCTGGAGCTTCCCCATGACCTCCTCGGCGCGGCCGCGCACGACGGTCACATGGTCGAGACCGAGCAGTTCCACGACCTCGGAGAGGAAGTTGGTCCGACGCAGCAGAGGCTCAAGCAGCGTGATCTTGATGTCCTCCCGGACGAGCGCCAGGGGAATGCCGGGCAGCCCCGCACCGGAACCGACATCGCACACGGTCACGCCCTCGGGCACGACCTCGGAGAGCACCGCACAGTTCAGCAGGTGCCGCTCCCACAGCCGGGGCACCTCGCGAGGGCCGATGAGCCCACGCTGCACTCCCGCCTCGGCCAGTAGTTCCGCGTACCGGACCGCATCCGCGAAGCGATCGCCGAATACCTCGCGCGCCTGCTCGGGCGCGGGGGGAAGCTCCGCTGCCTCCGTCACGGGGGACCGTCCTTCCGTACCGCTTGAGCGCACTGGGCGCTGATCACCAGGACTATCAGGCTGACAAAATTCGGCCCCGTCTGCGCAACAGACGGGGCCGAAGGAACCTACGTACCGATCAGGCAGGAAGCACGACGACGAAGCGCTGCGGCTCCTCGCCCTCGGACTCGCTGCGCAGACCCGCGGCCTTGACCGCGTCGTGCACGACCTTGCGCTCGAAGGGCGTCATCGGGTCCATCTTCACCGGCTCACCGGAGCTCTTGACCTCGGCGGCGGCCTTGGCACCCAGCTCGGAGAGCTCCTCGCGCTTCTTGGCCCGGAACCCCGCGATGTCCAGCATCAGCCGGCTGCGGTCCCCGGTCTCCCGGTGCACGGCCAGACGCGTGAGCTCCTGGAGCGCCTCCAGCACCTCGCCGTCCCGGCCGACCAGCTTCTGCAGGTCTCGGCCGCCCGAGTCACTGATGATCGAGACAGCGGCGCGGTCGGCCTCGACGTCCATGTCGATGTCACCGTCGAGATCGGCGATGTCGAGCAGACCCTCGAGGTAGTCCGCCGCGATCTCGCCCTCCTGCTCCAGGCGGGTCAGGGTGTCGCCCTCAGCGGCGGCGGAGGTGGTGCCTTCCGTCACGGGATGGACTCCTTCTTACTTCTTGGACGGGGACTTGGGCCGCTGCTGGCCCTTGCGCTGTCCGGACTGGGCCTTGCTGCGGGTACCGGTGCCGGGCTTGCTGCCGCTGCCGGAGGACGGCTTCGCGGCGGAGGAGGGTTTGGCGTCCTGCGGCTCGTCGGACTTGCTCAGCGAAGTCTTCGGCTCGGCATCGTCTGCCGGTGCGCTGCTGGACGCCCCGCCCGACTGACGCTGCGCCTTGGTCTGGCGCTTCGGCTGCTGACGCTTGGGAGCGGCTGCCGTGGTGGTGCCGTCCTCGGACTCGACGGCCGTCGTGGTCTCGCCGGCCATCACGAGGCCGTCGGGCTGGGCCACGAGACCTGCCTTGGTCAGGCTGTTGATGAACTTGCGCTCGTACTCGTTGCGGTCGCGGCCCTTGACGACGATGGCCTTGACGATGGCCTTCTCGCCGCGGCCACGCGTCTTGCCGTGCTGCGTGACGCGCTTCTGCAGGCGCTCCAGGTACGCGGCCTGAGCCTTCGAGCCCGGGGTCGGGTTGTTGCGGATGACGTACATCTGCTGGCCCATGGTCCACACGTTGGTGGTCAGCCAGTAGACGAGGACACCGACCGGGAAGTTGATGCCGAAGACGGCGAACATGATCGGGAAGACGTACATCAGCATCTTCTGCTGCTGCATGAAGGGCGTCTTCACCGTGGTGTCGACGTTCTTCGTCATCAGCTGACGCTGGGTGTAGAACTGCGAGGCCGACATCAGGACGATCATGACGGCGGTGACGACCCGGACGTCGGTCAGCGTCGCGCCGAGCTTTTCGACCGTCTCGGCGCTGTCGGTGAACTTCGCGGCGAGCGGGGCACCGAAGATGTGGGCCTTACGGGCGCTGGCGAGCAGCTCCTCGTTGATGACGCCGATCGTCTCGCCCGTCGCGATGCCGTTGAGCACGTGGTACAGGGCGAAGAAGAACGGGGACTGCGCCAGGATGGGAAGGCACGAGGAGAGCGGGTTGGTGCCCGCGTCCTTGTACAGCTTCATCATCTCTTCGGACTGGCGCTGCTTGTCGTTCTTGTAGCGCTCCTGGATCTTCTTCATCTCGGGCTGCAGCGTCTGCATGGCCCGGGTCGCCTTGATCTGCTTCACGAAGAGCGGGATCAGGCAGATACGGATCAGAATCACCAGGGACACGATGGACAAGCCCCAGGCCCACCCGGTGTCGGGGCCGAAGATGGCGCCGTACACCGTGTGGAACTGGACGATGACCCAGGAAACGGGTGTCGTGATGAAGCTGAAGAGACTGGCAATCGTGTCCACTAATCAAGCTCCTTGAGCATGGGACGGGGTCTCGGCGGCCGGGCCCGGGGCAGTGGTTTCCCCGGTGGCCGGTTCGGCGGCGGAGGTCCCGCCCCTGCGTGCACGCCAGGCGTTACGCAGCAATTCGTGCCACCGCGGGCGCTTGCGCGGCGGGACATGGTCCACACCGCCCAGCGACCACGGATTGCACCGGAGGATGCGCCAGGCGGTCAGTGCCGTTCCCTTGATCGCACCGTGCCGGTCGATGGCTGTGTAGCCGTACCGGGAGCACGAGGGGTAGTACTTGCAGACCGGCCCGAGCAACGGGCTGATCGTCCACTGGTACAGCTTGATGAGAGCAAGCAGTGGGTACTTCATCGCGCGCCCCCTCCCAGCAGCCGCTGCAGAGCGGCATCCAGGTCTCGGGCCAGCTGTTCATGGTCGGCGTCACCCGCACCGGGCAGCGCTCGTACGACTACCAGGCTACCGGGGGGCAACAGGGTGACTCGGTCGCGCATCAGATGGCGGAGTCTGCGCTTCACCTTGTTGCGCACGACCGCTCCGCCCACGGCTTTGCTCACGACGAAACCCGCACGCGTCGAGGGAGCGCTCTCCCCAGGCGCGTGCGGGTCCGGTGCACCGCTACGTAGATGGACGACGAGAAGCGGGCGTCCGGCCCGACGTCCTCGGCGTACCGCGGTCGCGAAGTCTTCGCGCCGCCTCAGCCGATGCTCGGTAGGCAGCACGAGATCATGACCTGTGAGTAATCAGGCGGACAGGCTGGCGCGACCCTTGGCGCGGCGGTTCGCGAGAATCGCGCGGCCGGCACGGGTGCGCATCCGCAGACGGAAGCCGTGGGTCTTGGCGCGACGACGGTTGTTCGGCTGGAAGGTGCGCTTGCTCACTCGGGGGCTCCAGAAAGAATCGGTGGTGGCGGGGTGCCGCCCTGGCTGTCACCGTGCGCCCACGAGGAAACTCGCATTACGCCCGAGTGCACCGCTTCCCGATCACTCTTCGCGATCTGTGCCCATCGGAGGCAGGCGGCAGCAGCCATCGACAACTCGACCTGGTTACGGTACGCGCGGCTACGCCATCCGGTCAAACCAACCTTCCGCGGGGGACACTATCCACAGGCTGGGGACAACAACTTGAACCGCACCGGTCGCCCTGACTACCTTGGCTGGACTCCGATTCGTTCCCTTCTCGCCGCCCCAGCGGTTTTGTTCCTCCCCGCCCCAAGCGACTGACTTCCCAACCCGTTCCCAGAACCACACGTTCGTGGGACCCGTGAGAGAGCGTGCCCCGTGGCTGACGTACCTGCCGATCTTGCCGCAGTGTGGCCACGCGTATTGGAACAGCTCCTGGGCGAGGGCAGGGGGCAGGGCGTCGAGGCCAAGGACGAGCACTGGATCAAGCGCTGCCAGCCCCTGGCCCTGGTCGCGGACACCGCTCTGCTCGCCGTCCCCAACGAGTTCGCCAAGAACGTGCTGGAAGGCCGTCTCGCGCCGATCGTCAGCGAGACGCTGAGCCGCGAGTGCGGGCGCCCCATCCGGATCGCCATCACCGTCGACGACTCCGCGGGCGAGCCCTCCATGCCCGCCCCGCCCCGCTACGAGGAGCCCGAGCTCCCCACCGGACCGGGCCAGGGCCGCGACCCCTACGAGAGCCAGGGCCGCGACGACCGGAACGCGTACGACGGCGGCGCGTACGACGGCACACAGACCCGGGACGAGCGCAGCCCGTACGAGAGCCAGGGGCGGGACGAGCGCGGCGCCTACGACAGCCAGGGCCGTGACGACCGCGGCGGCTACGACGGCGGCCAGGGCCGTGACGACCGCGGCGCGTACGAGCCGCAGGGCCGCGACGACCGCGCTCCGTACGACTCCCGCCGCGACGGGTACGAGGGCTACGGCCGCCACCGCGCCGAACCGCTGCCCGGCGCCCCGGGCGACCAGCTGCCGACCGCACGTCCCGCGTACCCGGACTACCAGCGCCCGGAGCCGGGCGCCTGGCCGCGCCACTCCCAGGACGACTACGGCTGGCAGCAGCAGCGCCTCGGCTTCCCTGAGCGGGACCCCTACGCCTCGCCGCCGCAGGACTACCGGACCCAGTCGGTGGAACGTCCGCCCTACGAGCAGCAGCGCCCCGACTACGACCAGCGCCCGGAGCGCCGCGATCTGCAGGACCCCTCCGACGGCGGACAGGGACGCAGGGGCGTCCCCTCGCTGCCGTCCGCGGGCGGTGCCCCCGGGGCGAAGTCCGCGCAGCCCGTGCCACCACCGGGTCCGGGCGAGCCCACCGCGCGGCTGAACCCGAAGTACCTCTTCGACACGTTCGTGATCGGCGCCTCGAACCGCTTCGCGCACGCCGCCGCCGTGGCCGTCGCCGAGGCGCCGGCGAAGGCGTACAACCCCCTCTTCATCTACGGGGAGTCGGGGCTCGGCAAGACGCACCTGCTGCACGCGATCGGGCACTACGCGCGCAGCCTCTACCCGGGCACCCGGGTCCGGTACGTGAGCTCGGAGGAGTTCACCAACGAGTTCATCAACTCCATCCGCGACGGCAAGGGCGACAGCTTCCGCAAGCGGTACCGGGAGATGGACATCCTGCTCGTCGACGACATCCAGTTCCTCGCGGACAAGGAGTCGACGCAGGAGGAGTTCTTCCACACCTTCAACACGCTGCACAACGCGAACAAGCAGATCGTGCTCTCCAGCGACCGGCCGCCCAAGCAGCTGGTCACCCTGGAGGACCGGCTGCGCAACCGCTTCGAGTGGGGTCTGATCACCGACGTCCAGCCGCCCGAGCTGGAGACGCGTATCGCCATCCTCCGCAAGAAGGCGGTCCAGGAGCAGCTCAACGCCCCGCCGGAGGTGCTGGAGTTCATCGCGTCGCGGATCTCGCGCAACATCCGCGAGCTGGAGGGCGCGCTGATCCGGGTGACGGCGTTCGCGTCGCTCAACCGGCAGCCCGTGGACCTCGGCCTGACGGAGATCGTCCTCAAGGACCTGATCCCCGGCGGCGAGGACTCGGCCCCCGAGATCACCGCGACCGCGATCATGGCGTCCACCGCCGACTACTTCGGGCTCACGGTGGACGATCTGTGCGGTTCCTCGCGCAGCCGCGTCCTCGTGACGGCGCGGCAGATCGCCATGTACCTGTGCCGTGAGCTCACCGATCTGTCGCTGCCGAAGATCGGCGCGCAGTTCGGCGGCCGCGACCACACGACGGTGATGCACGCCGACCGGAAGATCCGCGCGCTGATGGCCGAGCGCCGCTCCATCTACAACCAGGTCACCGAACTCACGAACCGCATCAAGAACGGCTGACGGAGGCCGGTGCCGGACGACGGCACCGCTGCCTGAGGGCGCCCCGGGACGATGTCCCGGGGCGCCCTTCGCCGTTCCCGCCCGCAGCCGCCGCCACCGCTCCCGCCCGCGGCCCCGCCACCGCTCCCGCCCGCGGCCCCGCCACCGCTCCGGCTCCCCGTTCCCGCCCGGTCCACACGCTTCCCGAGGGCTCCGGGACCGCGTTCCGGGGGTGCCGGCCCCGCTGTCGGCGCTACCGACCCGACATCTGCTGTTCGAATCCGAGCATGGTTACGGCCACTTTCCACAGATGTGCCAACTTTTTCCCGTCCACATCCTGGGGACTGGGAAGTTGTCCAGATCGTTTCCACAGGCAAGGCTGTTGAAAGGCCATCAGACCAGGTCAGGTGCTTGTGGATTCGTGGACAGAGACTCTCCACAGCCTGTGGATGAAGAGAGGATCCACAGGCTGTGTGCCAAGTTGTCCACTGGCGACCCACAGGCTCGAGCTGGTTGTCCCCAGTGATCCCCAGCTTCTCCACAAGCCTGTCCACTGTTCGGCAACGCGCCGCACCATCTCACCGCGTCGAGTGAAAGGCGTCACACCAAGGTGCCGGATTGGCCTGTGGGGAACGTGGGTAAAGCTGGGGACGGTGCTGGGGAGAAGTCGCCCCCGGCTGTGGACCGGGTGTGCAGAACTTTCCGTCGTCCACAGCGACCCCGAGTTGTCCACTGCTTCCGCCCACAGGGCCGGTGGACAAAAAATCGCCTCTGAGCTGCGTAAACGGGGTTATCCACGGTATCCACAGGCCCTACTACTAAGACCAACTAGAGAGAGCCTGGGAATCGTTTCGAAGAGGGGGCTGTGCACAACTCGCTCTCGGAGCCTCGACCGCCGCTCGGTGCGACTTGACCCCGAGGGGCAACGACTGTCAGCGCCGTGCGTCAGACTGGTCCCCGGTGTCCTTCCCCTCAGCGGTCGGAACGGCACCGAGTCAGACGACGAAGGCCAGCAGGGCGAGAGCGCCGGCAACAGACGGAGGCGGCAACGGTGAAGATCCGGGTGGAACGCGACGTACTCGCGGAGGCAGTGGCCTGGGCGGCACGCAGCCTCCCGGCCCGTCCGCCGGCTCCTGTGCTCGCCGGCCTCCTTCTGAAGGCCGAAGAGGGCGCATTGAGCCTGTCGGGCTTCGACTACGAGGTCTCGGCGAGGGTCTCCGTGGACGCGGAGGTCGACGAGGAGGGCACGGTCCTCGTGTCCGGCCGCCTCCTCGCGGACATCTGCCGCGCGCTCCCCAACCGCCCGGTGGAGATTTCCACAGACGGTGTACGGGCGACCGTGGTCTGCGGCTCCTCGCGGTTCACACTCCACACCCTGCCTGTGGAGGAGTACCCGGCACTGCCCCAGATGCCGTCGGCGACGGGCACCGTCCCCGGTGAGGTCTTCGCCTCCGCCGCCGCCCAGGTGGCCATCGCCGCCGGGCGCGACGACACGCTCCCCGTGCTGACCGGTGTGCGCATCGAGATCGAGGGCGACAAGGTCACCCTGGCGTCCACCGACCGGTACCGCTTCGCGGTCCGCGAGTTCCTGTGGAAGCCGGAGAACCCGGAGGCGTCCGCGGTCGCCCTGGTGCCCGCCAAGACGCTCCTGGACACCGCCAAGGCCCTCACGGGCGGCGAGAGCGTGATCCTGGCGCTGTCCGGCTCCGGCGCGGGCGAGGGCCTGATCGGCTTCGAGGGCGCCGGGCGCCGTACGACCACCCGTCTGCTCGAAGGCGACCTCCCGAAGTACCGCTCGCTGTTCCCGACGGAGTTCAACTCCGTCGCCGTCATCGAGACCGCGCCCTTCGTGGAGGCCGTCAAGCGCGTGGCCCTGGTCGCCGAGCGCAACACCCCGGTGCGGCTGAGCTTCGAGCAGGGCGTGCTGATCCTGGAAGCCGGTTCCAGCGACGATGCACAGGCTGTGGAGAGGGTCGACGCCCAGCTCGAGGGCGACGACGTCTCGATCGCCTTCAACCCGACGTTCCTGCTCGACGGACTGAGCGCCATCGACTCGCCGGTGGCCCAGCTCTCCTTCACGACGTCCACGAAGCCGGCCCTGCTCAGCGGCAGGCCCGCCGTGGACGCCGAGGCGGACGAGGCCTACAAGTACCTGATCATGCCGGTGCGCCTGTCCGGCTGACCCCGGAGCCCGCCGGTCCCCCGGGGCCGGCGGGCGCACCATGGGCGGGCATACGTCTGAGCGCGTATGTCCACAGATGTGCGTGAGTTCCACCGGTGCCCGAAAGGCGTGGGTGGTACCCCCCGGTTTAGGCTCGGACACAGGTACGAGAGTGCCCTCACGCCACGTCGCAACCCCTAAGGAACAACTGATGGAGCTCGGTCTCGTCGGCCTCGGCAAGATGGGCGGCAACATGCGCGAGCGGATACGCCGCGCAGGTCACACCGTCATCGGATACGACCGCAACCCGGACCTCGCCGATGTCCACAGCCTGGAAGAACTCGTGGGCAAGCTCAAGGGCCCGCGCGTGGTGTGGGTCATGGTCCCCGCGGGCGCCGCGACCCAGTCCACCATCGACGAGCTGGCCGTCCTGCTGGAGCCGGGCGACGTCGTCGTGGACGGCGGCAACTCGCGCTGGACGGACGACGAGAAGCACGCGGTCGAGCTGGGCATCAAGGGCATCGGCTTCGTCGACTGCGGTGTCTCCGGCGGCGTCTGGGGCCTGGAGAACGGCTACGCGCTGATGTACGGCGGCGACGCCGAGCACGTCGCCAAGGTGCAGCCGGTCTTCGACGCGCTCAAGCCCGAGGGCGACTTCGGGGCCGTGCACGCCGGCAAGGTCGGTGCGGGCCACTTCGCGAAGATGGTTCACAACGGCATCGAGTACGCGATGATGCAGGCGTACGCCGAGGGCTGGGAACTGCTGGAGAAGGTCGACTCCGTGACGGACGTGCGCGAGGTCTTCCGCTCCTGGCAGGAGGGCACGGTCATCCGCTCCTGGCTGCTCGACCTCGCCGTCAACGCGCTGGACGAGGACGAGCACCTGGAGAAGCTCAAGGGCTTCGCGCAGGACTCCGGCGAGGGCCGGTGGACCGTGGAGGCGGCCATCGACAACGCCGTCCCGCTGCCCGCCATCACCGCATCCCTCTTCGCCCGCTTCGCCTCGCGGCAGGACGACTCGCCGCAGATGAAGATGATCGCGGCGCTGCGCAACCAGTTCGGCGGCCACGCCGTCGAGAAGGCCTGATCGACGCCCCGGGTTCTCCACACCCGGGGTGACCCGGTTGTCCACAGTCGGGGGAAGAAGACCTGGTTGTTCATGACTGGGTGAAGAAGGCCCGGTTGTCCACAACTGGGGAAGAACCTGAGGGCCAAGGTCCGTACGGACCTTGGGGAAAACCCGAAACACCATGCCGGGGGAGGTCGGCGAACGACCATGCACGTCACGCATCTGTCGCTGGCCGACTACCGCTCGTACGCCCGGGTCGAGGTCCCGCTCGATCCGGGCGTCACCGCGTTCGTGGGACCCAACGGGCAGGGCAAGACGAACCTGGTCGAGGCCGTCGGCTATCTCGCGACCCTCGGCAGCCACCGCGTCTCCTCGGACGCGCCGCTGGTGCGCATGGGCGCCGACCGGGCGATCATCCGGGCCGCCGTGCGCCAGGGAGAGCGCCAGCAGCTCGTCGAACTGGAGCTGAACCCCGGCAAGGCCAACCGCGCCCGCATCAACAGGTCCTCGCAGGTCAGGCCGCGTGACGTGCTCGGCATCGTGCGAACCGTGCTGTTCGCGCCCGAGGACCTCGCACTGATCAAGGGCGATCCCGGGGAGCGGCGACGGTTCCTCGACGAACTGATCACCGCCCGGTCCCCACGCATGGCGGGCGTCCGGTCCGACTACGACCGGGTCCTCAAGCAGCGCAACACCCTCCTGAAGTCGGCCGCGCTGGCCCGTCGGCACGCCGGCCGCACCCTGGACCTGTCCACGCTCGACGTGTGGGACCAGCACCTCGCGCGCGTGGGAGCCGAGCTGATGGCCCAGCGGCTCGACCTGGTCGCCTCGATCCAGCCGCTGGCCGACAAGGCGTACGAGCAGCTGGCGCCCGGCGGCGGGCCCGTGGCCCTGGAGTACAAGGCGTCCTCGCCCGGGGTCGTGGGCCACACCCGTGAGGAGCTCTACGCCCAGCTCATGACCGCCATGGAGGAGACCCGCAAGCAGGAGATCGAGAGAGGTGTGACCCTCGTGGGGCCCCACCGGGACGATCTGGTCCTCAAGCTCGGCCGGCTGCCCGCCAAGGGGTACGCCTCGCACGGCGAGTCCTGGTCGTACGCGCTCGCGCTGCGCCTCGCCTCGTACGACCTGCTCAGGGCCGAGGGCAACGAGCCGGTGCTGGTCCTCGACGACGTCTTCGCGGAGCTGGACAGCCGCAGGCGCGAGCGCCTCGCGGAGCTCGTCGCCCCCGGTGAGCAGGTGCTTGTGACGGCGGCCGTGGACGACGACGTACCGGATGTCCTGACCGGGACGCGGTACGCCGTGTCCGAAGGCACGGTGGAACGCCTGTGACAGAGAACACATCGGGAGCGGGTGCCGGGGGCACGTCCGGCACCGGGCCCCGCAAGAAGGCCCCGGAGCCGTCCGGCGTCGACCTCGCGCGTGTGGCGCTGCGCGCCGCGAAGGAACAGGCACGCGCGCGTGGGGACGCGGCCCGGCAGAAGAAGCAGGCGCGGCGCGGCGGCGGCCTGCGCTCGGGTTCGGGTGCCGACGGACGCGACCCCATGGCGCTCGGCGCCGCCATCAACCGTCTGCTCACCGAGCGCGGATGGGAGACCCCGGCCGCGGTGGGCGGTGTGATGGGCCGCTGGCCGCAGATCGTCGGCGACGACCTGGCCAAGCACTGCGTCCCGCTGCGCTACGACGACGACCCGGCCGAGCGGGTGCTCACGGTGCAGTGCGACTCGACCGCCTGGGCCACCCAGCTGCGCCTGCTGGCACCGCAGCTCGTGGCACGGCTGAACCAGGACCTCGGCCGCGGAACGGTGCGCCTGATCAAGGTCCAGGGGCCGACGGGCCCCTCGCGGCGGTACGGGCCGCTGCGCGCGCCGGGCAGTACGGGTCCCGGCGACACCTACGGGTGACCGGCGTACGCCGGGCCCTGAAACCGGGCGTGCTCGCGCGCACGCCTCTCTCACGGGGTCTCGTGGCGTCTCGTGGCTGTGGCCACCCCTTTCCCGCGACGGTGACCGGTGTCGTGGCACCCGCGGACGACCTCCGGCCGACGGCCTCCCCGGTTCCGGCGGCGGGCGATCCCGGCCCCTCCGCGGACGGCCGCCGGCCGGACCGGGCGGTGCCGGCCGTCCTCGCGGCGGTCCGCCTCGAACCGGGTGATCCCGGCCGTTTCGGGCCGCCTTCCCCTGCCGAACCTGGTGATCGGAACGGAACCGGGCCGACGGCGGTGGACGAATTCCGGCCGTCGTCCGCGGCGGACCCCGGCCGTGCCGCCCCCGGGTCCGGGGTGTGTGCCGACGCCACAGGGCACCCGCGGCGGCCGACCGGCGGGGGTCCGGCTCCTCCACCGGTCCCGCCCGAGGATGACCACGTGTTCCCACGGTTCCTCGGCGGCCGTCGTCCGCAGGGTGCGCCGCTCTTCGTCACCCTCTGCCCGCCGACCCGGAGGACCTTACATATCCGCTGGTCAGAGGCTTGTCGGTGCTTGTCCGAAGGGCGCCTCGGCCAGGCGGCGGGGTGCTGTCCCGAGGGCTCCGGCCGACCGCCGCGGGTGACCGCGCGCGACGCTGGACGGGGACCTGACCCGTCAGTAGCCGGAGGTTGACTCTCGGAAGGGCTGAGTGCCGCTGTAAGCCTCTTTGGGCCCGGGTCCGCATATGGGGAGTCGGGCGAGACCGGTTCAGGGCGGCACATGCGGACTCAGGTACCGGCAAACCCCCATCACTGTCAGCGCTACCGGTAGACTGGAAGATAATCCCGCCCCACTAGTGGGACGCACCGAGCAACGCTGACTAAGGCTTACCAACGCAACACGCCGCAGCCGCTCCGGCCACCCGCCGGGAGTTCGGCTCGTGCTGTGCCAGAAAGGGCGCTTCGTGGCCGATTCCGGCAACCCCAACGAGAACATCCCGTCCACCGACGCCGGCGCGAACGGCGAGGTCACATCCTCGTACGACGCCAGTGCCATCACCGTCCTCGAGGGTCTGGACGCGGTCCGCAAGCGACCTGGCATGTACATCGGTTCGACCGGTGAGCGTGGACTCCACCACCTCGTGTACGAGGTGGTGGACAACTCGGTCGACGAGGCGCTGGCAGGCCACGCGGACACGATCGAGGTCACGATCCTGCCGGACGGCGGTGTGCGCGTCGTCGACAACGGCCGTGGCATCCCGGTCGGCATCGTCGCGTCCGAGGGCAAGCCGGCCCTCGAGGTCGTGCTGACCGTGCTGCACGCGGGCGGCAAGTTCGGCGGCGGCGGCTACGCGGTCTCCGGCGGTCTGCACGGCGTTGGCGTCTCCGTCGTCAACGCCCTGTCGAGCAGGGTCTCCGTCGAGGTCAGGACCGACGGCCACCGCTGGACGCAGGACTACAAGATGGGCGTCCCGACGGCCCCGCTGGCGCAGCACGAGGAGATCGCCGAGACCGGCACCTCCGTCACCTTCTGGGCCGACGCGGACATCTTCGAGACCACGGAGTACTCCTTCGAGACGCTCTCGCGGCGCTTCCAGGAGATGGCGTTCCTCAACAAGGGCCTGACGATCAAGCTCACCGACGAGCGCGAGTCGGCGAAGGCCACCTCGGGTGCGGACGAGGCGGGCGCCGACGAGAAGGCCGAGGTCAAGACCGTCACGTACCACTACGAAGGCGGCATCGTCGACTTCGTGAAGTACCTCAACTCCCGCAAGGGAGAGCCGGTGCACCCCACCGTCATCGACCTGGAGGCGGAGGACAAGGACAAGAGCCTGTCCCTCGAGGTCGCGATGCAGTGGAACAGCGGCTACAGCGAGGGCGTCTACTCCTTCGCCAACATCATCCACACCCACGAGGGCGGCACGCACGAGGAGGGCTTCCGTGCGGCGCTGACCTCGCTCATCAACAAGTACGCGCGCGACAAGAAGCTGCTCCGTGAGAAGGACGACAACCTCACGGGCGACGACATCCGCGAGGGTCTGACCGCGATCATCTCGGTCAAGCTGAGCGAGCCCCAGTTCGAGGGCCAGACCAAGACCAAGCTGGGCAACACGGAGGCCAAGACCTTCGTCCAGAAGGCGGTCTACGAGCACCTCAACGACTGGCTGGACCGCAACCCGAACGAGGCCGCGGACATCATCCGCAAGTCGATCCAGGCGGCCACCGCGCGCGTGGCGGCCCGCAAGGCGCGCGACCTCACCCGCCGCAAGGGCCTGCTGGAGTCGGCGTCCCTGCCGGGCAAGCTCTCCGACTGCCAGTCGAACGACCCCACCAAGTGCGAGATCTTCATCGTCGAGGGTGACTCCGCCGGCGGCTCGGCCAAGTCCGGCCGCAACCCGCAGTACCAGGCGATCCTCCCGATCCGGGGAAAGATCCTCAACGTCGAGAAGGCGCGGATCGACAAGATCCTGCAGAACCAGGAGATCCAGGCACTGATCTCCGCCTTCGGCACCGGAGTCCACGAGGACTTCGACATCGAGAAGCTCCGCTACCACAAGATCATTCTGATGGCGGACGCCGACGTCGACGGCCAGCACATCAACACCCTGCTGCTGACCTTCCTGTTCCGCTTCATGCGGCCCCTGGTCGAGGCCGGGCACGTGTTCCTGTCCCGCCCGCCGCTCTACAAGATCAAGTGGGGCCGGGACGACTTCGAGTACGCGTACTCGGACCGTGAGCGCGACGCCCTCATCGAGATCGGCCGCCAGGCGGGCAAGCGCGTCCGCGAGGACTCGATCCAGCGCTTCAAGGGTCTCGGTGAGATGAACGCCGAGGAACTGCGCGTGACCACGATGGACATCGAGCACCGGGTCCTCGGCCAGGTCACCCTCGACGACGCCGCCCAGGCCGACGACCTGTTCTCGGTCCTCATGGGCGAGGACGTCGAAGCACGCCGCGCGTTCATCCAGCGCAACGCCAAGGACGTCCGCTTCCTCGACATCTGAGTCGGTCTCAGCTGACCGCGTCAGAAAGGATCTTCACCAGCAATGACCGACGAGAACACCCCGAGCGTTCCCGAAGAGGGCGATTCCACCCTGCGCATCGAGCCCGTCGGGCTCGAGACGGAGATGCAGCGCTCGTACCTCGACTACGCGATGTCCGTCATCGTCTCGCGCGCCCTGCCCGACGTGCGGGACGGTCTCAAGCCCGTCCACCGCCGCGTCCTGTACGCGATGTACGACGGCGGCTACCGGCCCGAGAAGGGCTTCTACAAGTGCGCCCGTGTCGTGGGCGACGTCATGGGCAACTACCACCCGCACGGCGACTCCTCGATCTACGACGCGCTGGTCCGCCTCGCGCAGCCGTGGTCGATGCGCATGCCGCTGGTGGACTCCAACGGCAACTTCGGATCTCCCGGCAACGACCCGGCGGCCGCGATGCGGTACACCGAGTGCAAGATGATGCCGCTGTCCATGGAGATGGTCCGCGACATCGACGAGGAGACCGTCGACTTCACGGACAACTACGACGGCCGCTCCCAGGAGCCGACCGTCCTGCCGGCCCGCTTCCCGAACCTGCTGATCAACGGCTCCGCCGGTATCGCGGTCGGCATGGCGACCAACATCCCGCCGCACAACCTGCGCGAGGTCGCGGCCGGCGCCCAGTGGTACCTGGAGAACCCCGACGTCTCCCACGAGGAGCTCCTGGACGCCCTGATCGAGCGCATCAAGGGCCCGGACTTCCCGAGCGGCGCGCTCGTCGTGGGCCGCAAGGGCATCGAGGAGGCGTACCGCACGGGCCGCGGCTCCATCACGATGCGCGCGGTCGTCGAGGTCGAGGAGATCCAGAACCGCCAGTGCCTGGTGGTCACCGAACTCCCGTACCAGGTCAACCCCGACAACCTCGCCCAGAAGATCGCCGACCTGGTCAAGGACGGCAAGATCGGCGGCATCGCCGACGTCCGGGACGAGACCAGCTCCCGCACCGGCCAGCGGCTCGTGATCGTCCTCAAGCGCGACGCCGTCGCCAAGGTCGTCCTGAACAACCTGTACAAGCACACCGACCTGCAGACGAACTTCGGCGCGAACATGCTGGCGCTCGTCGACGGCGTGCCGCGCACTCTCTCCCTGGACGCGTTCATCCGCCACTGGGTGACGCACCAGATCGAGGTCATCGTCCGCCGCACGAAGTTCCGGCTGCGCAAGGCCGAGGAGCGCGCGCACATCCTGCGCGGCCTCCTGAAGGCCCTGGACGCCATCGACGAGGTCATCGCGCTCATCCGGCGCAGCGACACCGTGGAGATCGCGCGAGAGGGCCTGATGGGCCTCCTGGAGATCGACGACATCCAGGCCAACGCGATCCTGGAGATGCAGCTCCGCCGACTGGCCGCCCTGGAGCGACAGAAGATCATCTCGGAGCACGACGAGCTCCAGGCCAAGATCCGCGAGTACAACGAGATCCTCGCCTCGCCGGTGCGCCAGCGCGGCATCATCAGCGAGGAGCTCGCCGCGATCGTCGAGAAGTTCGGCGACGACCGCCGCTCCAAGCTGGTGCCCTTCGACGGTGACATGTCCATCGAGGACCTGATCGCCGAAGAGGACATCGTCGTCACCATCACGCGCGGCGGCTACATCAAGCGCACCAAGACCGAGGACTACCGCTCGCAGAAGCGGGGCGGCAAGGGTGTCCGCGGCACGAAGCTGAAGCAGGACGACATCGTCGACCACTTCTTCGTGTCGACGACGCACCACTGGCTGCTGTTCTTCACCAACAAGGGCCGGGTCTACCGCGCCAAGGCCTACGAGCTCCCGGACGCCGGCCGTGACGCGCGTGGACAGCACGTCGCCAACCTGCTGGCCTTCCAGCCGGACGAGGCGATCGCCGAGATCCTCGCGATCCGCGACTACGAGGCGGCGCCCTACCTGGTGCTGGCCACCAAGGGCGGACTGGTCAAGAAGACTCCGCTCAAGGATTACGATTCGCCCCGTTCCGGGGGTGTCATCGCGATCAACCTGCGCGAGACGGAGGACGGATCCGACGACGAACTGATCGGGGCCGAACTTGTCTCCGCAGAGGACGATCTGCTGCTGATCAGCAAGAAGGCGCAGTCGATCAGGTTCACCGCGACGGATGACGCGTTGCGACCGATGGGCCGTGCGACCTCGGGCGTCAAGGGCATGAGCTTCCGCGAGAGCGACGAGCTTCTCTCGATGAATGTTGTTCGACCCGGTACGTTCGTGTTCACTGCCACAGACGGTGGGTACGCGAAGCGGACCGCCGTCGACGAGTACCGCGTCCAGGGTCGCGGCGGCCTCGGCATCAAGGCCGCCAAGATCGTCGAGGACCGCGGTTCCCTCGTCGGCGCGCTGGTGGTCGAGGAGACCGACGAGATCCTCGCCATCACACTGTCGGGTGGTGTGATTCGTACGCGAGTCAACGAGGTCAGGGAGACGGGCCGTGACACCATGGGCGTCCAACTGATCAACCTGGGCAAGCGCGATGCCGTGGTCGGCATCGCTCGTAACGCCGAGGCCGGCCGGGAGGCGGAGGAGGTCGACGGCGACGATGCCGTGGACGAGACCGTCGAGGGCGTCGAGGCCGTCGGTACGGAAGAGGGCGAGCCGTCCTCGGCCGAGTAGCGCGAGGAGTGAGTCGTCGTGAGTGGAGCCACGGGCGCCGGAGCGACCGGTACGGAAACGGACGGCGGCCGTGGCACCGCCATGGACGGGACTGGCTCCCATGATTCTCATGGATCCCAGGGGGGAACTGTGACGGACACCCGAGGCCAGCAGGCCCAGCAGCACGCGGGCGGGCAGGCGGCCCCGGTCGGGGCGCCGGTCGCCCCCGGCACGCCGCCGGTGCCGCCGGCGGCGGCGACACCACTGCCGGGCGAGCGGCACGGGCAGCAGCCCGCGCAGCCGTATCACCCGCCGCAGGCGTACCCGGCGCAGCAGCAGCCGGTCGGCGCGGTCCGCCGGCCGCGCACCGGTGCCAGCACGACGCCGCGCGTGCGCAAGGCGCGGCTGCGGGTGGCCAAGGCCGACCCGTGGTCGGTGATGAAGGTCAGCTTCCTGCTCTCCATCGCGCTCGGCATCTGCACGATCGTGGCGGCGGCGGTGCTGTGGATGGTCATGGACGCCATGGGCGTCTTCTCGACGGTCGGCGGCACGATCTCCGAGGCGACCGGGTCGAACGAGTCCAACGGCTTCGACCTCCAGTCCTTCCTCTCGCTCCCGCACGTCCTGATGTTCACGTCGGTCATCGCGGTCATCGACGTGGTCCTCGCGACCGCTCTGGCGACCCTCGGCGCGTTCATCTACAACCTCTCCGCCGGCTTCGTCGGCGGTGTGGAGCTGACCCTCGCAGAGGACGAGTGAGGGCGTCTTCGAACGCCCTCCGACTATCGATTTTGGGACTGGCCGCGTCGTGCGCTAATCTTCAGAGGTCAGCGCGCGGGACACACACCGCAAAGCGCGGCGGGGCTATAGCTCAGTTGGTTAGAGCGCATCCCTGATAAGGATGAGGCCACAGGTTCAAATCCTGTTAGCCCCACCGGTTCGAAGACCCCCAGTCATCATGACTGGGGGTCTTCGGCGTTCGTGCGCTCCTGCGCATGCCTGCGTGCTTGAGCCGTAATGCCGAAGGCCCGGCGACCCTTCCGGGTCGCCGGGCCTTCGCCCTGGGAGCTTCGTACGCAAGTTCGCCGCTACTTCAGGGTGTCCGTGAGGGGGTGCGGGCCGCACGCCACGGAGTGATGTCCGTTGATGCCGGCGTCCGTCCTGTGCCTGGCCAGGGGCCTGTCGTGGTGCTCGGACCGGCGGCCGCTCAGGGGTGGGGCCGCGTCACCGGTGCGAGGGCCTCCAGGGGCTTTGTGCCGGGCGCTGCGAGGGCCCGGGGCCCTGAACAGGTGTCGGGTTCCGCGGGGCCTTCCAGGCCGCCTGGAGCGGCCGGGTCCGCCGTGCCCTCGTCTGCCGTGCCCTCGTCCGCCGGCACGCGGTGGCGGCAGTTCGGCGAGGATCCGTGCGCCTCGGCGCGGATGCGCTGCTTCATCGTGGGGGGCAGGGCCCGGCTGTGGGACCAGGTCCGGAAGGCCGGGACCGGGGCGATCGCCGGGGCCGCCACCGTGGTCCCGGTGTTGCGGGCCGGACCGGTCTGCGGTACCGCGGCGGCCGCGGTGGTGGTGACGAGTCCGAGCGCCGTGCAGAGCGCCAGGAAGGCGGTGACGATCGCGCTCCAGAGCTTCATGACCTTGTTCCGGGTCACGGCCCCTCACTTTCGGGTCAGGCGATTTGCGTACTTTCCTCATGATGTGTATGCGGGCCGCGAAGTGGTGGACCCGCGCTCGTGGCGCGTTGATGTTCAGATGAACACCACCCGTATGGTCGCAAGTGATGGGAAAAGTTCAAGGATGCCCTTGAAAGTCGCTGTCTGTGACGCGTGCTCACCGTGAGATCGAGGTGTCCCGAATCCCGTCCTCCCGCGGTGCGCGGAGCCGCAGTTGAGGGCCGATCCAGGTCACCGATCGATATCGGTCGGTGTGTATAGTCGGGCGCCAGAAGTCCCCTACGTCAACGAAAGACGAGGTCGCGCGGTGAAGAAGCTTCTCCTGGTCGCACTGGCCGCCATCGGCGGGCTCCTCGTGTACCGCCAGATCCAGGCGGATCGCGCCGAGCAGGATCTGTGGACGGAGGCGACCGACTCCGTGCCCACGGGTTCGTGAGGATCGACAACAGTCTCGGAGCAGACCCCGGCCGCCTCGCGGTCGGGGTTTTGTGTTCCCGGGATCCCTCCGGTTCCCGGAATCCCGCCGCTTCGCGCGGTTCATGCGGTTCACGTGGGCAAGGGGGCCGGAGCGGACCGGTCGCCGGGGCGGGACCGACAGCGGTTCGGCCGGATCCTTTCGGCCGCTCCCACCGATAGCCCGGTGCCGCGGTGGCCGACGGGGCAGGATGGTTCGCGCCAGGGGGCTTCGACGAGGGGTGGCGCGTGATGGGGCGGCGCACAGGGGGCCGGCATGACGGAGGCCGGTGCGCGGGGCCGGGGTACGGCCGGACGCTCGTGGCGGTGACGGCGACGACGGCCGTGCTGTGCGTGACCCTCGCGCCTGTGGGCCGGGCCGCAGCCGCTCCCGGGGCCGCCGGTGCGCGGGCCGCAGCGGAAGGCCCGGGCACGGCCGCCGACGGTACGTCCGGGCCGTACGCCTTCGCCGAGGACGCCGTCGTCGTCGAGGGCGCGTCCGGCACGACGGACTCCGCACTCCTCCGGCCCGGCCGCACGTACAAGAGCTCCATCGGGGCCGTGGGGAGGGACGGCAGGCTGTACTACCGTCTCGAACTCGACGCCGTCTCCGACGCGTACGTCTCCGCCACCGCCGTCCCCCGGCCGGGCGGGACGGTCTCCTACTCGGACGGCCTCAAGGTCTCCCTGCAGGACGCCAACGGCCGCAACTGCTCGTCCACCGGCAGTGTCCACTTCGGCGCCACCCAGAGCCCGCACCCCGTCGCCGCCTGGGCGTCCCGTGAGACGAGCGGTGAGCGGTACGCCTGCCAGGCCGAGGGGACGTACTACGTGGTCGTCGAGCGCACCGGAGCGGCGGGTACGACGAGGGGCACGGCGGGTCCGTCCGGCACGGAGCCCTCCGCGCCCCGCCCCTGGGACCTGGAACTCGGCTATGTGTCGGAGCCACGTCTGAGGACGGCGCCCGACACCACGACCGCCCCGGAAATCTGGAACTCGGCGTCGCCCGAGGCGCTCGTGGGCGAGGCGAGGCACCGCGGCGGTGGCGCCGGGTTCAGCAGGGCCGCCCCGCTGGAACAGGGAGTCTGGAAGGACACCGTCGGCCCGGGACAGACCCGCTTCTACAAGGTGCCCGTCGACTGGGGACAGCAGGTCCACGTGACCGCGGACCTGGGCAGTTCGAGCCGTGGGGAGGGCTCTGTCGGCACCGCTCTCGTCATGGCCCTCTACAACCCGGTACGGGGCTTCGTCGACGATGTCGGCTCCGGGTACGACGGCGACCAGCGCTCCGTCGCGCTCGGCCCGCTGCCTCCCGTCGCCTACGAGAACCGCTACGCGCTCAACGACCGCGTGAGCGGGATGCGGTTCGCCGGCTCCTACTACCTCGTGGTCCACCTCGCCGCACAGGTCGCCGACCGCTTCGGCGAGGGGCCGTTCGGGCTGACGCTGCGCGTGAACGTGTCCGGAGCGGCGCAAACAGGGCCCTCCTACGCGGGGAAGCCGGAGCCCCGGGACGTGTTCGCCGTTCCGGCGGGCGACATCGACGACGCGGCCGGTGACGGGACGGCGGACCGTACGACGGGCACCGGGCAGGGCGGTGACACCGGCCGCAGCGGCGTCATGAGACTGATCGCCGCGGGCGGTATCGGCACCGGGACCCTGCTGACGCTGACGCTCGGGATGTGGACCGTGGTCGCGCGCCGCCGCGCGGCGCGGGCCGTCCGGCCCGCGGCCGTCCCCGAGGACGCGGACACGGCTTCGGCCTCGCTGCCGGTGCCGTCACAGGCTCCCTGGGAGCAGGGGGCCGCGCGGGGCCTGTAGCGCCCGGTGACGCTTCCCCGCCCTTCCCGGGCTCAGAGCTGGGCCAGTGCCCAGAAACCCACCGCGAAGCAGGCCAGGGCGAGCAGCAGCATCGGCACGGCGATCGCCGCGGGCGGTCCCGGACGCGGCCGGGTGTGCCTCCCGCGGTGCTCCGGACGCGCCGCGTTCCCGGGCGGAACCTGAACGGACCGCGCGGTGTACGAAGCGGTGGACGCGTACGTGTGCTGCGGCATCGCGGCAGGCGGGACCGGGGACCGGTGCGGGAAGGACGCGTACGCGGGAACGGGCGCGGTCGGGGGAGTCGGGGTGGGAGTCGTGTCGTACGTCGGCACGGAGAACGGTGCGGACGCCGGCGGGGGGAGCGGGACCGGGACCGGGCTGGGGGGTGTGGGCGACTGCGGGTCCGTCCCGGGCGCCTGGAGGTGCGGTGGCCGTGGGTACGGCGACGAGGCGCCCGGGGGCTCGGTCCGCGGTTGCCGCCGGGGGTCGGCCGCGGTCGAGGGCCTCGGCGGGGGCAGATGGAAACTTCCGGTGTCCGACATCGAGGACGGCCGGACGGAGTTCCCCGGGGCCGGGGCCGGGGGTGTGCCGTCCGGCGCGGAAGAAGACCGGCCGTCCTCGGACGCGGGCCGGGACCGTGCGCCCTGGGACGCGGACTCGGCCTGTGTGCCCTGGGGCTCGGGCCGAGCGTGTGCGCCCTGGGACGGGAGGCCGGCCTGCACGACGGGGGAGGCGGGACCGGTCTGTGCGCCGTGGCCGTCCTGACCGGTCTGCGTGCCGTCAGGGGCGGCCGGATGCCGTACGTGCCCCCCACTCGGCTCGGCTCCCGCCTCGGCGCTATCCGGCCGACCCGGCGGGCCGCCCTCGGCGGGCCACCGCGCCGAGCCCTGCTCCGCGCCGCCGGCACCGACGGACGGGCCTTCCTCCGGGTCGGGTGCGGACGCCGAGGGGGGAAGAACGCCGGAGCCGCTCGTGCCGAGTCCTGGGCCCGTGCCGGTGGCGGAGCCGAAGACCGAGTCGGTGCCGGGGCCGAAGACCGAGCCGGTGTCGATTCCGGGGGCGGCGGCCGTGGTGTCCGCAAGTCCGCGGGAGGACAGGGTCCTCGAACCTTCCGGCGAAGCGTTCCTGCGCTCCAGGGGCCCCGTGGCCCCGAACCCCTCGGGCAGTGGGCCGAGTTGGTCGAAGACCTCGATCAGCTCGTCGTCGGGTCCGGGCTCGGGCAGCAGCTCGACGGCCGCGGCGAGAGCCTTGCGCGCCCCCGTGGCGGTCCGGAAGCGGGAATGCGGATCCGGCTGGAGGAGCATCGCCACGACCTGCCACAGGGGCTCGGGTATGCCCCGGGGCGCGGACGGGGTGCCGTGCTCGGCGAAGTACTCGATCAGAGCCTTGGCGTCGGGCTTGCTGCCCTCCAGGAGGTACAGGACGACCAGGCCGACGGCGAACAGGTCGGCGGGGAAGTCGGGCTCGGCGCCCAGCATCTGCTCCGGGGCCAGGTAACCCGGCGTCCCCACCACGTAGTTGGTCTCGGTGAGCCGGGGTTCACCCAGCCGCATGGCGATGCCGAAGTCGGACAGACGCAGCCGCGGCCGGCCCGTGCCGGTCGCTTCGAGGAGCACGTTGGCGGGCTTGACGTCACGGTGCACCACCCCCTCCGCGTGCACGGCGGCGAGACCCGCGAGGAGTTGGTCGGTCAGGGTGCAGACGAAAGCGGGGGGCAGGGGGCCGTAGTCGTTGACCAGGTGGACCAGGGAGCCTCCGGCGACCAGGTCCATGGTGAACAGGACCTTGTCGTCGTCCGCGGCCCAGCTGGCGGGGGCGAGCACATGGGGATGGTCGATCCGCAGCGCCTGTTCCCGTACGAACCGCAGCAGGGCGTGCGCGTCGCTCTGCTGGAGCACCTTCGCGGCCACGTAGCGCCGCCGCCGGTGGTCCCAGGCGCGCCACACCGCACCGACTCCCCCGCGCCCGATCGGGTCGACCAGTTCGTACCGGCCTGCGAAGACCTCACCCATGGTCGTACGTCGCTCCCCTTCGGCGGTCGGTCCGGGGACCTCTTCCGAGGTGCCCGGCTGCGTGACGTGCGGCGGCCGGCAGGCGTCAGAGCCTCCGGCACCGGGCGGTCGGCGGCCGGGCTCGGCTCAGCTCTGGTGGGACTGGTAGTGCGTGACCGCGTCGGACGTACGGCCGGCACCGTAGACCCGGAGGAACTCTGCCAGTTCGGGGTGGGTCGGGGCGAGGGTGTCCGCCGCGTCGATGATGTCTCCGGCGGCGGCCACCGAACGCAGCAGTGACTGGATCTCGCGTACCACCCGCTTGACCGTCGGGGCTCCCGAACTGGTCGTGGACTGCGTGGTGTTGCTGAGCACCGATCCCCCCTGGGACTTCTTGATCTCGTCCATCCGCTCGGTCGCCTCGGCGGCGCTGACGCTTCCGTCGGCGACCTGCCCCGCCAGGTCCTGCAGGAGCTGGACGCGCTGGACCACCGCCGGATTGCCGATCTTGGCCCGCTGACCGCTCATCAGCTGCGACAGCATGGGTGCGGACAGCCCCAGCACCCCGGCAAGACGCGCCTGGTTCAGTCCCAGGTCCTCTATGAGCCTACGGAAGAGCGCCCCCAGCGGCTCCCCGTACCAGTTCCGCTGCAGCTCGCGGGCTCTCGCGGTTGCTTCCTGCTGTGCGGCGTCCATTGCGTCTCCCCATCGCTTCCCCAAGTACCGCGGTTCGCGACAGCGAACCACGTCGAGCATCTTACGGAGAGTGGTCGTCCACGGGGACCCCCAATATTTTGCGAGATCCCCTGGATGACCCGGTACTCTGGTCTGCGGCGCCCGTCGACAGATGGTTCCTGTGGTCGGACGCTCCTCTTACGGGGCCTTAGCTCAGTTGGTAGAGCGCTGTCTTTGCATGGCAGATGTCAGGGGTTCGACTCCCCTAGGCTCCACACATCGGACCGGCCGGACGCCCACAAGGGCGGCTGGCCGGTTTTCGTATGTCCTCCGTGCCCGCGCGCGCCCCTGGTGGGGCGGCTCTTGAACCCGACAGGACCGGGGCGGTGTGACGTCAGTGACGTGAGTCACAGGAGTGACTTTGCAGGCGTTGCAGTTCTTTGCGCAAACGGCGCGGACGGTGTCCGGGCTGTGGGCGCGCTGTGCGCGCGGCCGATGCGGCGACGGTGGGGCGACGGGGCTGCCAGGACCCTTGTGCGGGCTGTTGCGGGGGCTGTCGTGTGACCGCTTCGGCGCACTCCGTCAACAACATCTTCATGGATGCTGCACACGAGGACCGTTGCAAACGTCATCGAGGAGGGTGCGGGTAAATCCCGCGCGGAGCGTTCGCTGACGCTCCCGCCGATGTTCCACGTGAAACACCGCCGTGGGGCAGAAGACCGTCAAGTCTTCTGCCCCACGGCGGTGTTGGACGGTTCAGTGACGGTCGTCGCGCTCCGCCGCCTTCTCCTCCGCTTCCTTGGCCTGGACCTCGGGGTCCAGGTCGGACTGACCGCTGCCGTCGACCGCCGACAGGTGCCCCGTCTCGGGCACCTCGGTCGCGGCCGGGGGCTCGACGAGCCAGTCGGGGTTGGCCTGCTTGTCCCACCACTTCCAGGCGGCGAAAGCGCCGGCCGCCAGAATCCCCAGCACGGCCAGCCCCTTCACGAGACGGCCGGTCCTCGCGCGGCGCTCGTGCTTGCGGAGCAGCTTCTGGATCTCCTGCGGTGTGACCTGGCCGCGCAGGGCGGCGATGGCCGCCACACCGCGCGCGGCCGCCTCGTCCCGGACGGGCTGGGTCGCGGCCACCGCCTGCTCGATCTTCGGCTTGGAGTAGTCGGCGGCCTGACGGGCCGCCTTGCGGGTGCGGACGGCCGCTTCCTGGGCGACCAGGTCGACCTTCGGCGGCACATGCGTACGGGCTTGCTCAAGGCGCGGCGCGACATGGACGTCGTACTGGACGCGGGCCTGTTCGGCGGCCTGCGACACCTTCGGCGCGAGTCGCACGCGTGCCTCGCTCGCGTAGTACGAGGCCTTGTCCTTGGCCGTGTCGGCGTAAGGCGCCACCACTTCCGCGGCGTGCAGCACGCTGTCCTTCGCCGAGCCGGTCGCGGCGCGCACGCTGTCGATGCGGGTCACGGGTTTCCTCCTCCTCGGTGGCGTACGTCGGGGGTACCAGGTACCCCCAAAGACACACAGTTCACCTTTCCACCCCTGGGGCGATCATGCCCGCCCAGAGGGAGCGGGGCATGTGAGGGCGGGCATCCGTGTCACGGGTGCCGACTCCCGGAGACTCCGGGGATGAAGCCGGTCGGATGTCGATCGAGTGAGATAGCGGATCAAGCGGATCAATGCGGGCAACAGGAGCTTGTCGTCGACAATGCCACGGATCGCCTCGGCCCGCTCCCGTCCGGCGCGACTCGACGGGATTTCCGGGGGCGCGACTTCCCGCGCGCACCACTTTCCGTACGTATGACGTTCTTCCAGGAGCCGGTGTCCGTACGTGCGTCCGGGGGTGGCGGTCGGGGGCCGAGCGGCCCGGTCCGTGCGAGGATCGGGCAGTCAAGAGAAGGCAACGGAAGGCAGATCGTGGCCGAGCAGCTTTACGCCACCCTGAAGACCAGCCAGGGCGACATCGACATCCGGCTCCTGCCGAACCACGCGCCGAAGACGGTCCGGAACTTCGTCGAACTCGCCACGGGTGAGCGCGAGTGGGTCAACCCGGAGACGGGTGTGACGTCCATGGACAAGCTGTACGACGGCACGGTCTTCCACCGGGTGATCAAGGGCTTCATGATCCAGGGCGGCGACCCGCTGGGCAACGGCACCGGGGGCCCCGGCTACCAGTTCGAGGACGAGTTCCACCCGGACCTGCGGTTCGACAAGCCCTACCTGCTGGCCATGGCCAACGCGGGCCCGGGCACCAACGGCTCGCAGTTCTTCATCACCGTCTCCCCGACGGCCTGGCTGACCCGCAAGCACACCATTTTCGGCGAGGTCACGGACGCGGCCAGCCAGAAGGTCGTGGATGCCATCGTCGGCGCCCCGACCAACCCGCGCACGGACCGTCCGCTCGAGGACGTCGTGATCGAGTCGGTCGTCGTCGAGACCCGCGAACGCTGAGCCCGCGCCGGGCTCTCTCGTGAGCCCGAAGCGTCCCGCAGGGAACAAAACGCCCCGTGCATCCGTAAGGATGGACGGGGCGGTGCGTTGCACCCGGACCCGCCGAGACCGTGTGCGAGCCGTACGGAGATTGAGGGGACCCCATGGACCAGCAGCCGCCCGGCAGCCCGCAGGGCCCGCGGGATCAGGAACCGCAGGACGCGCGGAGCCTGCCCGGCTGCTACCGGCACCCGGACCGGGAGACCGGTGTGCGCTGCACTCGCTGCGAGCGTCCGATCTGCCCCGAGTGCATGGTCAGCGCCTCCGTCGGCTTCCAGTGCCCCGACTGCGTCCGCGGCGGCTCCGGCACCGGCCACGCCCGGACGGCCAACCAGCCCCGCACCCTCGCGGGCGGCACCGTCGCGTCCGACCCCCGGCTCGTCACCAAGGTGCTGATCGGCCTCAACCTGGCCTTCTACCTCGTCCAGGTCGCGGTGGGCGGCTCCTTCACCGACAGCTTCGACCTCTTCGGCCGCGCCCTTCTCTCCGGCGAGGTCCAGGGGGTGGCCGAGGGCCAGTGGTACCGCATGGTGACGTCGATGTTCCTGCACGGCGGCGTCATGCACATCCTGTTCAACATGGTCAGCCTGTGGTGGATCGGCGGTCCCCTGGAAGCGGTGCTCGGCCGCTTCCGCTTCATCACCCTCTACTTCGTCTCGGGCCTCGCGGGCAGCGCGTTCAGCTATCTGCTCGCCGACCCCGCCCAGCCCTCGCTCGGCGCCTCCGGCGCGATCTTCGGCCTGTTCGGCGCCACCGCGGTCCTGATGCGCAGGCGCAACTACGACATGCGCCCGATCATCGGCCTGCTGGTGGTCAACCTGATCATCAGCTTCTCGCCCGGCTTCAACATCGCCTGGCAGGCGCACGTCGGCGGTCTGATCGGTGGTGTGGTGGTGGGCTACGCCATGGTCCACGCCCCGCGTGAGCGGAGGAGCCTCGTCCAGTACGGGGTCGCCGCGCTGATGCTGGCCGCAGTGGTCGTCACGACCCTGGTCAGGACGGCTCAGCTCACCTGAGGGAGCGTTCGGCTCACCTGAGAAGTGATGTTGTCCACAGATCATTCCGGATGTTGTGCACGCTGTGCGGGAACAACTGTGCCCCCTGTCACTGACCCGAGTTTTCGCAGGTCGGACAGGGGGCGAACAGGTTTGCGGGGGCCGGTCGACCAATCACACCAGCGTCAACCGCCTATTGGTTATCCACAGATCGTCTTTCTTTTCCACCTGTGGACAACTCTTGTGGATAACTCAGTGGACAGCTGTGGGCAGAGCTCGTGCCCATGTCGCTTCCAGGTGGGCGAAGACGCTCACTTCCACTGCGTGGAGACGCCGAACCCGGCCGCGATGAAGCCGAAGCCGACCACGATGTTCCAGTTGCCGAGGGCGTCGACCGGCAGGGAGCCGTCCGTCACGTAGAAGACGACGATCCAGGCCAGACCGATGAGGAACATGGCCAGCATGGCCGGGGCCACCCAGGCGTTGCTGGTCAGCTTGACGTTGGTCGCCTGCTTCGCCGGGGGCGGCGTGTAGTCGGCCTTCTTGCGGATACGTGACTTCGGCACGAGGGTCTCTCCTGTCGATGCGCTGCGTGGCCGCGCAGGGAACTGGGGCGGGCTCCGGGGCAGCGTACAAGGGGACACTGAGCGCTCCCCCGGGCGTCCGTTAGCGTAGTGCTTCCGCGGCGCCGAAGGAGATAAGGGTACGTTGAGCAATTCTGCCGACTTCCCCGGGACGAATTCCAGTCCTGGCGGTACGCGACGTTTCCGGCCGGTACGTGTCCTCACCGTGGGCGTCTTCGCCCTCGCGGGCCTCATCTTCTTCACGAGCTTCGACACCGCCAAGGGTACGAACATCCGTACGGACTCGTCGCTGCTGAAACTCTCCGACCTGATTCAGGAGCGCAGCCACAAGAACGCGACGCTGGACGAGTCCAACGGCAGCCTGCGGCGCGATGTGGACGCCCTCGCAGGCGGCGAGGACGGCGGCAGCGCGGCCGGCGACGCCAGGCTCGAGGCGCTGGAGAAGAACGCGGGGACCCGGAAGCTCAAGGGCGAGGCGGTCACGGTCACGCTCAACGACGCCCCGCCGAACGCGACGGCCAAGCTCCCCGGCTATCCCGAGCCGCAGCCCGACTACCTCGTGATCCACCAGCAGGACCTCCAGGCGGTGGTGAACGCGCTCTGGCAGGGCGGCGCCAAGGGGATCAAGGTGATGGACCAGCGGCTGATCTCCACCAGCGCCGTGCGCTGCGTCGGCAACACCCTGATCCTGCAGGGCCGCGTCTACTCGCCCCCCTACAAGATCACCGCCATCGGTGACCCGGCGAAGCTCCAGAAGTCGCTCGCCGCCTCCCCGGCGATCCAGAACTACATGGTGTACGTCAACGTCTACGGGCTCGGCTGGAAAGTCGAGGAGAACGGGACGGTGACTCTTCCCGGCTACTCGGGCACAGTGGATCTCCACTACGCGAAGCCCGTGGAATAGGCGCCCGGACCTCGCGGAGCGGTGGGTGAAGCCCGTGGAGCGAACTGCCGCCGGGGGGCCTTGTGTCGGTGCGAGTGCTCGTCAGGACGATCAGTGAGCTGTGCCTGACCGCCGGCACCCTGATCGTGCTCTTCGTCGTCTACGTGTTGTTCTGGACGGGCGTCAAGGCCGACAGCGCGATGGACCACCAGATCGAAGTGCTCCAGAAGCAGTGGTCGACGGGCGCGGTGACCGAGCCGCCGAAGACCCCGCCGGACTCCTCGGGAGGTACGGGCAGCGGCGGCGGGACGGCGGGCACGAGCCCGAAGGCGCCCGGTCCCTACGAGTACGGCGGACCCTTCGCGGTCATGTACATCCCGCGTCTTGGTTTCACGTGGAACAAGCCCGTGCTCGAAGGCACGGCCGCGCAGGTGCTGAAGAAGGGGCTCGGCCACTACCGGGGGACCGCCCGGCTCGGCCAGGAGGGCAATTTCTCGGTCGCGGGTCACCGGCGCACATACGGTGATCCGTTCAAGGACTTTCCCCAGCTCCGGCGGGGTGACGCGGTGGTTCTGACGGACGGGACGACCTGGTTCACGTATCGGATCGACAAAGGCCCCTTCAAAACGGTGCCCTCCGACATTGAGGTGATCGACCCTGTGCCACGTAAGTCCGGGTATACGCGTCCGGGGCGCTATCTCACGCTGACCACGTGCGATCCGGAGTGGGGGCACAGCCACCGGTTGATCGTCTGGGCACACCTCGATTCCACACAGCCCGTGGAGGCAGGGAAACCGGCGGCTCTGCGCCGTTAGTCTGTTGGCGTACGGCGACGGAAGGGACGGCATGTACGGCTGGATCTGGCGGCATCTGCCGGGGAGCGTATGGGTGAGGGCGCTGATCTCGCTCGTCCTCGTCCTGGCGGCGGTCTACGTGCTCTTCCAGTACGTCTTCCCGTGGGCCGAACCGCTGCTGCCCTTCAACGATGTGACGGTGGACAACCAGTGAGCACGCGCATCCTCGTTGTGGACAACTACGACAGCTTCGTCTTCAACCTGGTCCAGTACCTGTACCAGTTGGGCGCGGAGTGCGAGGTGCTGCGCAACGACGAGGTGTCGACGGCGCACGCCCAGGACGGCTTCGACGGTGTGCTCCTGTCCCCGGGGCCCGGCGCCCCCGAACAGGCCGGTGTCTGCATCGACATGGTGCGGCACTGCGCCGCGACCGGGGTCCCCGTCTTCGGCGTCTGCCTCGGGATGCAGTCGATGCAGGTGGCGTACGGGGGTGTGGTCGACCGGGCGCCCGAGCTGCTGCACGGCAAGACCTCGCTCGTGGAGCACCAGGGCAAGGGGGTCTTCGCCGGACTGCCGTCGCCCTTCACCGCGACCCGCTACCACTCGCTGGCGGCCGAGCCGGAGACCGTTCCGGCCGAGCTGGAGGTCACGGCCCGTACCCACGACGGGATCGTCATGGGTCTGAGGCACCGTGAACTTCCGGTCGAGGGCGTGCAGTTCCATCCGGAGTCGGTGCTGACCGAGCACGGCCACCGGATGCTCGCCAACTGGCTGCTCGAGTGCGGTGACAAGGTGGCCGTGGCGAGGTCGGCGGGGCTCGCCCCGGTGGTGGGCAGGGCCACGGCGTGACAGCGCTGCGCCCCGAGCGCGACAGCTCCCCCTACGGCGGCGAGGCCGCGTACGGGGGCGCCGGCGCGTTCGAGGCGACGGTCGGGGGGCTCGCGGACCCGCTGACGGATCCGCTGCCGGGCCAGGGGCAGGGCGTACAGCACGGCCAGGGGCAGGGCGCACAGCAGCAGGGCTACGGCCACGGCGGGTACGGACCCGACTGGTACGCACAGCAGGAGCAGGCCGCCCGGATGCAGGCCGCGCAACTGCAGGCCGCCCAGGCCCAGGCGTACGCGGCCCAGGCGCAGGCCCAGGCCCAGATGCAAGCCCAGATGCAAGCCCAGGCCCAGGCGGCGCAGGCGTATGCGGCCCAGGCGTACGCCCAGGCGCAGGCGCAGGCCCAGGTACAAGCCCAGGCCCAGGCGCCGACGCAGGCCATGCCTTCCACGCCGGCGTCGGCACCCTCGTACACGGACGAGTACGAGCGGACGTACGCCCCGCCGTACGAGGAGCCCGCGACCCCTCACCACCGCGGACCGGCGGCCGCTCCCGCGGCGGAACCGGTCGTGCCGGGCCTGCCGCTGGACGACGAGACGGTCGCGCTGAGCCGTGCCGCAGCGCCCACGAGGGCGGAGCGCCGCGGGCGTGCGGCCGACAACGGGACCGTCGCCGCTCCCGGGGGCCGGGCGGCCCGCCGTAAGGCCGCCAGACGCCACGGACGGCCCGGAGGGGCCCAGGACCCCCAGGAGCCCCAGGAGGCGGCTCAGGGGCCCGCTGAGGCCCCTCGGAGCCGGATGGACGCCCGGCGGGCGGCACGGGCCTCGAAACCGGGCGCGACGGTCCTCGTGAGCCGGATGGTCGGCGAGGTGTTCATCACCACCGGCGTGCTGATGCTGCTGTTCGTGACCTACCAGCTCTGGTGGTCGAACGTGCGGGCGCACCAGCAGGCGGGAAGCGAGGCGAGCAGCCTCCAGCAGGACTGGGCGGACGGCAAGCGCAATCCGGGGACGTTCTCGCCGGGGCAGGGCTTCGCCATCCTGCACATCCCGAAGCTGGACGTGGTCGCGCCGATCGCCGAGGGCATCAGCAAGCCGAAGGTGCTCGACCGCGGCATGGTCGGCCACTACGGCGAAGCGCCCCTCAAGACGGCCATGCCCGACGCCAAGACCGGCAACTTCGCGGTCGCCGGTCACCGCAACACCCACGGCGAACCGTTCCGCTACATCAACCGCCTCAAGCCGGGCGACGAGATCGTCGTCGAGACGCAGGACGACTACTACGTCTACAAGATGGCGTCGATCCTGCCGGTGACGCCTCCGAGCAACACGAGCGTGCTCGACCCCGTCCCCAAGGGTTCGGGCTTCACCGGGCCGGGCCGCTACATCACACTGACCACCTGCACACCGGAGTTCACCAGTAAGTACCGGATGATCGTCTGGGGCAAGATGGTCGAGGACCGGCCGCGCAGCAAGGGCAAGCCCGACGCGCTGCTCGGCTGATGACGGACGCCGGCGCGCGCACGGACGCGGGCGGGCGGAACGTGCACGAGAGACAACCTGAGTCGGACCAGACGGGGCAGATGAACAGTGGCAGCGAGGACCGACCACGACGAACGCGCCGGATCGGCGGCCGGATACACGGTCTCCGGTGACGTGCGCGGCGGACGCCGTCCCATGGGATGGTTCGCGAAGACGGTCAGCTTCTTCGGCGAACTCCTCATCACGGTGGGGCTGGTGCTCGGCCTGTTCGTCGTCTACTCGCTGTGGTGGACGAACGTCATGGCCGACCGCGAGGCGCACAAGCAGGGCGACAGGGTCCGCGACAACTGGGCGCAGACCCCGAGCGGTCCGGGCGCCCTGGACACCAGGGACGGCATCGGCTTCCTGCACGTCCCGGCGATGAAGAACGGCGAGATCCTGGTCGAGAAGGGCACGGCGACGAAGATCCTCAACGACGGCGTCGCCGGCTACTACACGGAACCCGTCAAGTCGTCCCTGCCGACGAGCGGCAAGGACGGCAACTTCACCCTCGCCGCCCACAGGGACGGCCACGGCGCCAAGTTCCACAACATCGACAAGATCGACGAGGGCGACGCGATCGTCTTCGAGACCCGGGACAAGTGGTACGTCTACAAGGTCTTCGGCATCCTCCCGGAGACCTCGAAGTACAACGTCGAGGTCCTCAAGACCGTCCCGAAGCAGTCCGGCAGGACGAAGCCGGGCCACTACATCACCTTGACGACCTGCACCCCGGTCTACACCTCCCGCTACCGCTACGTGGTGTGGGGCGAACTGGAGCGCGTGGAGAAGGTCGACAACGCCCGGACACCCCCGAAGGAACTGCGTTAGCCCTCTCGGAGCCGTTGCGCACCGCACCGGAGTGACGCGCCGACGCCACGGGGCTTTCGCTCACCAGCTCACATACAGCTCACGGACGCGGTTCGACGGGAAGGGCCCCGGCACTCCAAGAGTGCCGGGGCCCTTCCCGCTCGGTCGTCCGAGGGCGGTCCTTGGTGGGGGCTTATCCGTTGTTCCCGCCGAGGAAGCCGCCGCCGTCGTTGCCGCCGTTGTTGTTGCCGCCGATCTTGATCGTCGTCAGCCTGACCACGGTGTTGTCCGGGCTGTCGACGGGGGTGTTGGCGTTCGGGTCCTGGGCGATCACCCTGGCGTCGTCGCTTCCGTCGCTGCCCGGCTGGAACTGGATGTTGTTGAAGCCGGCGCCCTGGAGGATCTGCCTCGCCTCGGCCACGGTCTTGCCGACGACGCTCGGCACCGCCGACTGCTGCTGCTGCTTGGCCTTGCCGATCTGGATCTGCACCTTGGAGCCCGGGTCGGCCGGGGTGCCGGCCGTCGGGGTCGTCTGGATGACCTTGCCCACCAGGTTCTGGTCGTCGGTCTCCGTGTCGACGCACTCGCCGACGAGGTTGCTGGCCGTCATCTGAGCCTTGGCCTCGTCACAGCTCTTGCCGGAGACGTTCGGGACGACCGACTGCTTCTTCTCCTTGGAGACGGTCAGGGTGATGGTGGAACCCTTCTCCACCTCGTCACCGAGACCCGGGTCCTGCTCAAGGACCCTGTTCGGCTCCTCCGTGGACTCCTCGAACACCGGCTTGACCGTGAACCCGTACTTGTCGTCCTCGAGGATCTTCTTGGCCTCGTCCAGGGTCTTGCCCTTGACGCTAGGCACCGAGACCTTCGGCGCGCCGGTGGACACGACCACATTGATCGTGTCGCCCTTGTTCACCGTCGAACCCAGGGGCGGGTCCTGCGAGCAGATGTTGCCCTTGGGCTCGTCCTCGCACGGCTTCTTCGTGGGGTTGAGTTTCAGCTCCCGGTTCCCCGCCATCTTCTGGGCGTCCGGCAGCGTCTGGCTCACGAAGTTGGGCACCTTGAACGCGTCGCCGCCCGTCCCCTTGCCCGAGAACGCGTACTTCCCGATCAGGATCGCGCCGATGAGCACCAGGACACCGGCGACGACCAGGAGGATCGTCGAGGTGTTGTTCTTCTTCTGGCGGCGCCGGTCGGGACGGTCGTCGTAGCCGTAGCCGCCGTCGTCCGGGTTCATGGGCGGCAGCATCGACGTGGCCTGGGCGTCCGCGGAGCGCAGGGCCGTGGTCGGCTGGTCGTCGCCGTAGCCGCCGTAACCGACCGAGCCCATGGCGGCGGTGGCCGCGACGGGCTGGCCGTCGAGGCATGCCTCGATGTCGGCGCGCATCTCGTCGGCGGACTGGTAGCGGTAGTCCGGGTCCTTGACGAGGGCCCGCAGCACGATCGCGTCCATCTCGGGCGTGATCTCGGGGTCGAAGACCGACGGGGGCTGGGGTTCCTCGCGGACGTGCTGGTAGGCGACGGCCACCGGGGAGTCGCCCACGAAGGGCGGGCGCACGGTCAGCAGCTCGTAGAGCAGACAGCCGGTGGAGTAGAGGTCCGAGCGGGCGTCGACCTGTTCGCCCTTCGCCTGCTCGGGAGAGAGGTACTGGGCCGTGCCGATGACCGCGGCGGTCTGCGTCATCGTCATGCCGGAGTCGCCCATGGCGCGGGCGATGCCGAAGTCCATGACCTTGACCTGGCCGTTGCGCGTCAGCATGACGTTGGCGGGCTTGATGTCGCGGTGGACGATGCCGGCGCGGTGCGAGTACTCCAGGGCCTGGAGGATGCCGATGGTCATCTCCATGGACCGCTCGGGCAGCAGTCTGCGGCCCGAGTGCAGCAGCTCGCGCAGCGTGGACCCGTCGACGTACTCCATCACGATGTACGGGATGGAGGTGTTGTCGATGTAGTCCTCACCCGTGTCGTAGACGGCGACGATCGCGGGATGGTTGAGCGAGGCGGCCGACTGGGCCTCCCGGCGGAACCGGGCCTGGAACGACGGGTCGCGCGCGAGGTCGGCCCGCAGCGTCTTCACCGCCACGGTACGGCCGAGCCGGGTGTCATGCGCGAGGTAGACCTCCGCCATGCCACCACGGCCGAGCACGTGGCCCAGCTCGTACCGGCCGCCGAGGCGACGCGGCTCTTCCATAGCTACCTACCAGCCCTCTCCGTCGGTCCCGACCGCACCTTTGTGTGGTCCGGCGGTGTGCTGTCCGGGCATACCGTACCCGGATCGGCTTCTGTGACCTGGCCTAGACCGTCACCCGTGACAGGACCGGTATCGCAACGTGCACCGATGTGATGGGGACGTGAGCGGGGTCACTTCTTGCTGTCGATGACTGCCTTCATCACGTCCCTTGCGATGGGCGCGGCCAGACCGCCACCGGAGATGTCGTCACGGACGGCACTGCCGTCCTCCACGACCACGGCGACGGCGACCGGGATGCTGCCGTCGGCGAGCTTGGCGTAGGAGATGAACCAGGCGTACGGCTTCTCGCTGTTGGCGACACCGTGCTGGGCGGTACCGGTCTTGCCGCCGACGGTGACGCCGGAGAGCTGCGCCCTCTTGCCCGTGCCCTCCTTGACGACCGTCTCCATCATGGACTGCAGGATCTGGGCGTTGGACTCGGAGAGCGGCTCGCTCAGCTTCTCGGGCTCGGTCTGCGAGACGACGTCCAGGCTGGGCGCCTGGAGCTTGTCGACCATGTAGGGCTTCATGAGCGTGCCGTTGTTGGCGATGGCGGAGGCCACCATGGCCATCTGCAGCGGGGTCGCGGCGGTCTCGAACTGGCCGATGGAGCTGAGCGCGGTCTGGGCCGCGTCCATCGACTTGGGGAAGACGGAGGCGTTGGAGCGCACCGGGACGAACTGCTCGGAGCCGAAGCCGAACTTCTCGGACTGCGCCAGCATCTTGTCCTTGCCGAGGTCGGCGCCGATCTTGCCGAAGACGGTGTTGCAGGAGTACTGGAGCGCCACGCGCATGGTGGCGTTCTTGCAGGGGATGTTCCCCTCGTTCTTCAGCTCGGTCCGGGTGCCCTTGAGGATGTACGGCAGCGGGGTGTCGGTGCGCTGGTCCGCCGTCGTGTACAGGCCGTTCTCCAGGGCCGCCGCCGCGGTGACCACCTTGAAGGTGGAGCCGGGCGGGTAGGTCTCGCGCAGCGCCCGGTTGAGCATCGGGTCGTCGGGGTTGTTCTTCTTCTGGAGCTTGTTCCAGGCCTTCGCGTCGTCGTCGGTGTTCCCGGCGAAGGAGGAGGGGTCGTACGACGGGGTGGAGGCCAGTGCCAGGATCGCGCCGGTCTGCGGGTCGATCGCGGCGACGGCGCCCTTGCCCCGGCTCAGCAGGCCCTTGTAGGCGGCCTTCTGCGCGGCGGCGTTGAGGGTGGTGACGACGTTGCCGCCCTGCTTCTCCTTGCCCGTGAGCATGTCCAGGGTGTTGCGGAAGAAGAGCTGGTCGTCGTTGCCGGTGAGGATGCCGTCGTCCAGCTTCTCGAGCTGCGTGGCACCGAAGGCCTGCGAGGCGTACCCCGTGACCGGCGCCCACATGGCGCCGTTCTTGTAGGTGCGCTTGTAGACGAAGTCGTTGATGCCGTTCTTCTTCGTCTCGGCGGACCCGGTGATGGGATCGCCGTTGACGATGATGTTGCCGCGCGGGGTGGCGTACCGCTCGATGGCGACGCGGCGGTTGTTCGGGTCGGTCCGCAGACTGTCCGCCTGGACGTACTGGATGTAGTTGTCGCGGAGGAGCAGGGCGAGGACGAGGAGCCCGCAGAAGATCGCGATCCGGCGCAGGGGCTTGTTCACGGGCGGACCACCTGGGTCATCTCGGCGTCGGGGTTGGGGGCGGGGGCGGGCGCCGGGCGCCGGGCAGTGTCGCTGATGCGGATCAGGATGGAGATCAGGGCCCAGTTGGCGATGACGGAGGAACCGCCGGAAGCGAGGAACGGCATGGTCATACCGGTCAGCGGGATCAGGCCCATGACGCCGCCGGCGACCACGAAGACCTGGAGTCCGAAGGCGCCGGACAGCCCGACGGCGAGCAGCTTGCCGAACGGGTCGCGGGCGGCGAGGGCGGTGCGGATGCCGCGCTCCACGATCAGACCGTAGATCAACAGGATCGCCATGACACCGGCCAGACCCAGCTCCTCGCCGAACGTGGCGAGGATGAAGTCGGAGTTGGCGGCGAACCGGATGAGCTCGGAGTGGCCCTGGCCGAGGCCGGTGCCGAGGGTGCCGCCGGAGCCGAAGGCCCACAGGGCCTGCATGGCCTGCTCGGAGTGGACGGTGCCGTCCTGGACGCCGGCCCGGCTGAGCAGGTACTCGTGCATCGGGTCGAGCCAGGCCTGCACACGCGTCTTGACGTGCGGTTCGAAGCTGGCCACGCCGACGGCGCCCGCCGCGGACATCAGCAGACCGAAGACGATCCAGCTGGTCCGCTCCGTGGCGACGTACAGCATGATGACGAACATTCCGAAGAACAGCAGCGACGTACCGAGGTCGGTCTCGAAGACCAGGATCAGGATCGAGATGAACCAGACCACGAGGATCGGGCCGAGGTCGCGGCCGCGCGGCAGGTACAGGCCCATGAAGCGGCGGCTGGCCAGGGCGAGCGCGTCGCGCTTGACCATCAGGTAGCCGGCGAAGAAGACCGCCAGCACGATCTTCGCGAACTCACCGGGCTGGATGGAGAACCCGGCGACCGAGATCCAGATCTTGGCGCCGTAGGTGAGCTCGGCGCCGAGGCCCGGTACCAGCGGGAGCAGCAGCAGGACCAGGGCGCCGACCATGGAGATGTAGGTGTAGCGCTGCAGGACGCGGTGGTCCTTCAGGAAGAACAGCACGATGATGAACAGGGTGATCGCCAGCGCGGTGTACAGCAGCTGGCGCGGTGCCGCGTTGCCCGCCTGGTTGATCGACTGGAGCAGCTTCGACTGGTCGAGCCGCCAGATCATCACCAGGCCGAGCCCGTTGAGGAGCGTGGCCAGCGGCAGCAGCAGCGGGTCCGCGTACGGAGCGAACTTGCGCACCGCGAGGTGGGCGACACCGGCCAGCAGGCCGAGGCCCAGGCCGTAGCTCAGCAGGCCGGTGGGCACCTTGTCGTCGATGGCGAGGCCCACGTTGGCGTAGGCGAACACCGGGATGACAACGGCGAACACCAGCAAGGCCAGCTCGGTGTTGCGTCGGCTCGGTGTGCCGATCGATCCGATCGTGGACGTGTGGTGCGTCGGCGTGTTCGTACTACTGCTCATCGTGTGACAGGGCCCCTCACGGCTTCTTACTGCTTACCGCACAGCGAGACCAGCTTCTTCTCCTCGTCGGAGAGGCTGGGGCCGGGTGTGGGAGTGGGTGCGGTCGTGGACTTGGAGGACGAGGGTGCCGGGCTCGACGGGGTCGGGCTCGGGCTGGACGTGGCCTTGGACGTAAGGGAGGTCTTCGTGGTTCCCGTGGTTCCGTCGGCCTTGCTCGAACTGGGCTTCGCGCTGCTCTGGCTCTCGGCGGCGCGGCGCTGGGCGTCCTTGCGGCAGGCGGAGGCCTGCACGGCGAGTTCGTCGATCTTCGCCTGCGCGTCGGCGAGACCGCCCTCGGTGATGGTCGCCTTGACCTGCTTCTGCTGGTAGGGCGGCAGGTACTTGAGTTCGATCTCGGGGTGGTCCTTCTCCACCTTCGAGAGCGAGAGCCAGGCCAGGTCCTGGCTGATGCCCCGGTAGAGGGCGACGTGCTCGTCCTGGGCGCCGACGTAGTACTGCGTCTGCGTCCAGCGGTGGCCGCCGTACAGGCCGCCGCCGATGACGGCGAGCGTCAGGACGACGTAGAAGGATCTCTTCAGCCACTTGCGCCCGGTGCGCGGCTTGACGAAGTCGTCGTCCGTGTAGTCGTCGAAGCTGTTCGTGGAGACGTAGCCGGTGGTGTCGCCGCTGCCGGGCGGGCCGAACTCGCCGCCCTGTCCGGGCACGGGCCGGCCGAGGCCGGAGGCGCGGCCGGCGGGGGTCTGCATGGCGCCGTTGTCGTGGAGCTGGTGCTGGTTCTCGGCGACGGCGCCGACCACGACCGGGGTGTCGGAGAGCTGTGCCGCGAGGGTGTCGCCGGAGTCGATGTCGAGGACGTCGGCCACGATGACGGTGATGTTGTCGGGGCCGCCGCCGCGCAGCGCGAGCTGGATGAGCTCCTGCACGGTCTCCTGCGGGCCCTGGTAGCTGGCGAGGGTGTCTTCCATCGTCTGGTGGGAGACGACACCGCTGAGGCCGTCGGAGCAGATCAGGTACCGGTCGCCGGCGCGGACCTCGCGGATCGAGAGGTCGGGCTCGACGTGGTCGCCACTGCCCAGCGCGCGCATCAGCAGGGAGCGCTGCGGGTGGGTGGTGGCCTCCTCCTCGGTGATGCGGCCCTCGTCGACGAGGCGCTGCACCCAGGTGTGGTCCTGGGTGATCTGCGTGAGGACGCCGTCCCGCAGCAGGTACGCGCGGGAGTCGCCGACGTGGACGAGACCGAGCCGCTGGCCGGTCCACAGCAGGGCGGTGAGCGTGGTGCCCATGCCTTCGAGCTGCGGGTCCTCCTCGACCATCATCCGGAGCTGGTCGTTGGCACGCTGCACGGCGGTGCCCAGTGAGGTGAGGATGTCGGATCCGGGCACGTCGTCGTCGAGCGCGACGATGGTGGAGATCACCTCGGAGCTGGCGACCTCACCGGCGGCCTGGCCGCCCATCCCGTCGGCGATCGCGAGCAGACGGGGACCGGCGTAGCCCGAGTCCTCGTTGCCCTCGCGGATCATGCCTTTGTGCGATCCGGCGGCGAAGCGCAGTGACAGACTCATGCGCACCTCGCCCGTCGGCTCCGGGTACATCCGCACGGTGCCCACCCTCCGGTCGGGAGCGCGCCGGGGTCCCTTGTGTGGACCGCCGTTGCGTGCTCGCTCCGCTCGCTCATTGTCGTACTACTTCCGCAGCTCGATGACGGTCTTGCCGATGCGGATCGGCGCGCCCAGCGGAACGGGCGTCGGAGTCGTCAGCCGGCTCCGGTCGAGATACGTGCCGTTGGTGGAGCCGAGGTCCTCGACGATCCACTGGCCGTCCCGGTCGGGGTAGATCCTGGCATGCCGGCTGGACGCGTAGTCGTCGTCCAGCACGATGGTGCTGTCGTGCGCCCGTCCCAGGGTGATGGTCTGCCCCTGGAGGGCCACGGTGGTGCCCGTGAGGGTGCCCTCCGAGACGACCAGCTTGGACGGTGCGCCGCGACGCTGCCTGCCGCCGGCGGCAGGCGCCTGCTGCTGGCGCTGCTGCGGAGGCGCGGCCTGCCGCGCGGCCGGCTGGGGCCTCGCGGCCTCCCTGCGCGAGCCGCGCTGTGTGACGCGCGTTCCGAACAGGTCGCTGCGGATGACCTGCACGGCCACGATCACGAACAGCCACAGTACGGCCAGGAAACCCAGCCGCATGACCGTGAGGGTCAGCTCTGACATTGCCCCCGCTTCACCCTTCGGCTTGCCGGTAAATGATGGTGGTGCTGCCCACGACGATCCGCGAGCCGTCGCGGAGCGTAGCGCGGGTTGTGTGCTGCCCGTCCACCACGATGCCGTTGGTGGACCCGAGATCCTGGATCGTCGAGGGCGTTCCGGTCCGGATCTCACAGTGCCGGCGCGATACGCCGGGGTCGTCGATCCGCACGTCGGCTTCGGTGCTGCGGCCCAGCACCAGCGTCGGGCGGGAGATCTGGTGGCGTGAGCCGTTGATCTCGACCCAGTGCCGCATACGGCCACCCGCCGCCGGACCGGCCGGGGGCCGGGCACCCATGGGTGCCATGCCCGGACGGCCGCCGGGCGGCGGAGCGGACGGCATGGGGGGAGCGGCCGCGGGCGGGTAGCCGTAGCCACCCTGGGCTCCGCGGGGGCCCGCCTGGGCGGGGCCCGCGGGGGCGCGCTCGGGGGACTGCTGGTTCGTGGAGGAGGCGAGCGTACGGCTGCGGACCCGGTACAGGCCGGTGTCGAGGTCGTCGGCCTTCTCCAGGTGGACCTTGATGGGGCCCATGAAGGCGTAGCGCTGCTGCTTGGCGTAGTCGCGGACCATGCCGGCGAGCTCGTCGCCGAGCTGGCCGGAGTAGGGGCTGAGGCGCTCGAAGTCGGGCGTGCTCAGCTCGACGATGAAGTCGTTCGGGACGACGGTCCGGTCGCGGTTCCAGATCGTGGCGTTGTTGTCGCACTCGCGCTGCAGCGCTCCGGCGATCTCCACGGGCTGGACCTCGGACTTGAACACCTTGGCGAAGGTGCCGTTGACCAGACCTTCGAGACGCTGCTCGAACTTCTTCAGGACTCCCATGGGGCACCTCCTCCGTCGTTGCCGTCCTGGTACAGCTTGCTGTCGTCTTTCCGGCCCTGCCGGACCAGCCGGGCTGGCCGGCCCTGCTGGTACTGCTTACTGATCGTATCCACGCGTCGGGAAATCGGCTGGTTCCCCCTGTCGGCACGGTCGACGGCTCGTCGACACCTTCCGAAGTCCCCTCCCGAAGTTCCCTGAGAGGCCCCTCTTCGAACTCTTCCCGCTACTGCTCCTGCCATGGATCGTAGAGGCGCCCCAGGACCAGTGTCCCGCACCTGACTGTGCAGCCCGTCCGACTACTGGGGAGATGCGCTGGACCGGTACGAGGTTGATACGTGAACCGGTTCTGTCCGAAACCCGTGAGGGGCGCCTGCGCGCAGGTGAGGGGGCGGCCGGCGCGGGACGCGGAGCCGGCCCGGGCCGGGAGGCCGGGCGGGGCAAGGGCACCGGGCCTGTGGGGGCCGGGTGCCCGGGGCGGCCGACGGGCGGGCGGGAGGGGCGGGGGAAAGGGATGTGATTCGACCCCTGGCAGCGTGCTAATCTTCTGCATGTCGGAAGGCGCTCGCGGCAAAAAAGCGGGAGACGGAAGACACACCCAATGCGCGGGTGGCGGAATAGGCAGACGCGCTGGATTCAGGTTCCAGTGCCCGCAAGGGCGTGGGGGTTCAACTCCCCCCTCGCGCACCAGGAAGAACCGACGAAACGGGTCTTCACCGGAGACGAAAGTCCCGGTGGGGCCCGTTTCGCGTTGTGACGGCGGACTGTCCGGTTCGGACGGGGAACGTGAGCAGGGCCCTGACCGTGAGGTATCTCACGGTCAGGGCCCTGCTTTTTCGCTACTGGTTGTTCTTCGGGTTGGTGCTGGGCGCCGATGGCCGGGTCAGCCGACTCTCGACAGATGGCCTGTGGGTGTCCAGGTTCCGGTGGCTTTGCGTTTCTGCCTGTGGTGGGTTCGACGGCGGGGACGTTCACCGCCGAGCGCCAGCGTCTCGAGCCACTTCTGGATCTTGCGACGGTTGGCGTGGGCGAGCTGGAAGGCGAGGAGGATCGTCTGGGCCGCGATGCCGCGGATGCGGCGTGATCCCGCGGCTTCGATGCTCTCGGCCAGTGGATTCTTTGCGTATCCGTTGTAACCCTCGACGCTGTTGCGGAGCCGGAAGTAGATCTTCTGCCACTTCGGGCTGCCGTAGTCCAGGCACTGCCAGTGTTTGGCGCCGGCTTCCGGGCTGACGGTGATCGTGCGCTGGCGGCAGACTTTGAGCGGTCCTGCCGGGCTGGGCTCGGGGTCGACGAGCGGAAGGTGGATGCCGCGGCCGAGGGTGTGCGGTTTGATCGGGCACTGGGCCTTGCCCGCTTCGGCGGGGCACATCATCCGCTGGTGGCCGTCGGCGTCCGCGTTTTCCTTGGGCATGACGCGGTAGCCGCGGCGGGCCGCGATCAGTCTGATCCAGGTCTCCTGGTCGATGCGTTCGGTGTACAGGTCGATGGTGGCGGTGATGAGGGGTTCGGGCATGGACGGGCAGTACCAGCGGCCCTCGACGAGGATCGCGCCGTCCGCCGAGGCCTGCTTGCCGAGCTGGTTCACTCTGTAGTCGTAGATGGGCTTGTAGCCCATGGTCCGGACCGGGAGCTGCCACTCGTCGGGCTCGGAGTTGTTGTAGGCACGGTCCCCGGCCAGGTAGCCGGGCCGGTATCCCCGCTCGCGGAGCCGGTCGAGGATCTTCACGCCGTTGTACGCGGGGCGCTGGCCGGGTTTGTCGAGGGCCATGCCCAGGACGACGACCGGGAGGACGTCGGGGTTCGGGGTGCCGTCGTCGAGGAGTACGGCGTCGTGCTCGGCGTCGCGGGTCACGACGAGGTGGGCGTCGTAGCCGAAGAGGTACTTCTTCTTGAGTGATGTCTTCTTCTTGCCCGGGGAGGTTTTGGCCTTGCCCTTTGTGGCGGTCGGCGGAGGAGGGCGCATGGAGTCGGATACCGGCGCATCGGGATCTTTGTGGTCGCCTTCACGTGCGTACCAGCCGGCGTCGGGGTCGGTGGCGAGCTCGGGCCCGTTCGTGCGACGGCCGCGGGAGAACGTGCGGACGGGGGTGGCGTCCACGCCCAGGGAGACCTCTGCCAGTTCCGCCAGCAGATCGTGGAGGGGGCGCACGGAAGCGTCCAGCACGAATTCGGTGAATAGGGCCAGCCGCCGTTCCTGCTCCGCCAGGTCGTCGACGTCCGCTGCCGCGGTCAGCGCGTTCGCCTTTTCGCGTGCGAGGTGCCCGTTGGGCGGCAGCGGTGAGGGGTTCATCGCGTCCTTCATCGCGTGGAAGAGGCGCCGGACGACGGCGTAGGCCGCTTCGAATCCGCGGTCATGGTCTTCGTACTCGGGTATGCCGAGCCGGGCGCGCAGGTGCGGGCTGAGGCGGAAGTAGAGGATGTCCGTGACCCGTTCCAGGACGATCTTGCCGACGGTGTCCTGGGCGCAGAGGTGGAGGCCCACCAGGAGGCTTCTGAGGCGCAAGGTGCGGTGCCGGCCGCGCGGGAGGTGGACGAACTCCTCCAGCAGCGGGACGAGTTGGCTGTGGTCGACTTCCTCGACCGCCGCCTCGACGTCGGCGTCGTCGATGAGCCTGCGCTCGGCGCGCATCGCCAGGAGGCGCTCGTGGCGATCGCTGGGCAGACTGCGTGGCGTCGTCATCGGCTGCCTCGCAGCAGGCGGGCGGCTTCTTCGGCGGGGACGGCACGCAGGAACGGCAGGATGCGGGAGAGGCCGTGGAGGGTGTCGACGCCGGCCGCGGCCACGATGACGGTGATGGGCAGCCGCTCTTCGAAGAGTTCGGTCAGCCAAGTGGACCTGAGACGGCCCATGATCAGGCGAGGGACGTTCGGGCCGGGCTGCGTGCGGGCCAGGAAGTTCGTGACGGTGTTCGTGCCACGGCTGAAGCAGTTGGGGCGGAACAGGTATTGGGCGGTGCCTGCGGTGTCGAGACGATCGGCGGCGGAGGCCAGGACTCCTTCCCAGGGGCGGCGGCAGAGGATCTCCCTCTTCCGGGGGCCGCGCGTGGCCACGACGACCGGGCCGCCACCGCCTGAGGCTCTGCGGATGTCGTGGACGCGCAGGGGGATGATCTCCGGTGAGTCGAGGCCGACGCCGAGTCCGAGCGCCATGAGTGTCTTGCAGCCCCATCGAAGCTCCTCGGTGGGCTGCCCACTGACCCAGCCCCACAGGTCCGCGAGTTCGGTGCGGGTGTAGGGACTGTTGGGAACCGAACTCGACAGTTTGGCGGGCTTGCCGGTCCGGCATTCGCCGCCCAGGACGACCTCGCTGAGCCGCAGGAGCCTGGTCCGGTAGTTGCCGCGGGTGCTCTGCCTGACGTTGGGGCAGCCGACCGCGATGAAGCGCTCGATCACCTCACGGGACAGCCACACCTCGGCCTTTCCGGGAAGGCCCTCGCCGTTGCAGAAGAGCGCCAACTGGGCCAGGGCGGAGAGCAGTTCACGCGCCTGATAGGGCAGCAGGGGGTCGGCGAGACGGACGACGCGGCGCACTTCGTCGCCGACGCGGCTCCACCCCGCGGGGGAGCCGGACGGGCCGTAGGAATCGATCCGCTGGCTCATCACGTGTCGCCACACCAACACCCCGGCAGGCGGGATGTTATTCGAATAACATGTACCTGAGACAGCAGTCCCGCGCGACCGGGAAGGACCGGATGGGTCAGAATTCACCTCATGCCTCAGGGGAATGCCCGTCGTCTGCCGCCGCGCGCTTACTGTGCCGGCGGTGTGTGGCCTGAGGCGGTCATGGAGGAGCATCACGGAGCGCGCGTCGCCCAGGCTCTGGCCCTCGGGCTGCGGGCGGCCATCGAGCGCAAGGGCTGGACGGTCGCGGAGCTGTCGCGCAACAGCGGCGTCGCCCGCTTCACCATCGCCAAGGCGCTCAACGGGGAGGCGTGGCCCGATCTGCTGACCATCGCCAACCTGGAGAAAGCGCTGGAAGCGGACCTGTGGCCCGGTCGAGAAGTGTGACGGAGGCCAAGAAGCAACTGTGCTGGTCCGCGTCATCGCGGCACGGAAGGGCAGTTCGAGGCTGAACACGAGGCGGTCATCCCTTCAGGCGAAGGGCAGGACCAGTTTTCGCGCAGTGCTACCGGCGGCGCGCTGCCGCTCGTAAAATGCAGCATGACGAACTGATCCGGCGCTTGGAAGGTTTTCGGTGGGGTTCGTCGCCACTGGCCGCCACCTTGGACCCTACTCCTCGGTGGCGGCCTTTCCGTCTATTCCGGACGGCCTGGTTCCGCTAGGTGTACTGATGGAAAGCGTTCGGAAGTTTCGCAATCCTTCCGCTTCGGTACAGCTCGTCCATCGCGACCCGAACGCTCTTTCCTTTGCTGGTTTCGTTCAGGGCGTCCGCCATTTCCAGGGCCTTCCAGTGTCGTTGCGGATCTTGGCTCATGAGGTGGAGGATGCGGTCCTTGCGGCTGGGCGGTTTCCCCTCCGTGGAGGTGATCGGTGCGGGGTTGTCGTGACCCGGCTCGGTCTGGCGCTGCTCGGGGATGCCGGACTCACGCCACTCGGCCGCGATATCCATCTGCTTCTTGATCTGACGTACGAGGCGCAACTCCATACGGACCTTGTGTGTTTCCCGCTGCAGCTCCGCCTCCTTCTCTTCCAGGAGCTCGATGAACTTCTCCGGATTGCCGGCGACGTCTTCCCAGGGAAGGCTTTCGATCATTCCAGAACCCTATCTATGAGAGGGCATAACATACCCAATCCGCAAGGGCTTGTTCGCCTGATGTGGCGACCTGATCAATTACCCTGACCGCTGCATGTTCCGGGAAGGGAATTCGGCCTGGAGGTGTGGCGCAGGCCTGACGGGAATGTGGTGTCCTGTCCATTACCCGGATGCGGATTCTCCGATTCCTCGGGGTATGCCTGTCGTTGGACGAAGGCCTGCACATGCATGTCCTTGTCGTTGGTAATTGCAGTGATCGGGAATGGGCAGCCCTGTCCGAGGAAGCGGCGGCTCCAGTGCGTGTCGACCCCGGAATAGTGGGGCATATGCCGTACTGCGCGGTTGTGCGGGAAGGCCTGTCCGTCCCGCGGGGCTTGAGGGAGGGGCTTCCCCGGTTCCCCCTGTCGCCTTGTTCCTGTCTCTGCCGCTGTTCTCGACTGCATGGTGGGTCCTGCAGGTGCCGAGTGCTTCCGGGTTCCTGAGTGAGCGCGATGACATGACGAGGGAGCGCCGCCAAGTCATGACGCACAGGGCTGTGCGTGGTGCAGCGGGGCCGTGAGGGCGCGCGGCTGGGAAGGGGCAGCGGAAGTTCGAGCGGCTCACGTGCGCCGACGAGAGCCCGGCGGGTCGGCTTCACGCCGGGCCGATGCGGCCTGACCCGAGGCGAGGGCCAGTACGGCGGCCACCCCGGAAAGCACGGAAAGGGCGAGGAACAGTCCGCCGTAGCCGCCCAGAGGGTCGGCCAGGGCTGCACCGGCCCAGGGGGCGAGGGCCGCCGCTACGGTGGCCGGCGCACTCAGGAGCCCGGAGAGCCGCCCGTAGTGCGATGTTCCCCAGCGATCGCTGACGGCCGTGGCCTGGAGCAGGGTGAGATTGCCGCGTACGACTCCGGCGAGAACGGCCAGCAGGATCAGCAGCGGTATGGGGCCGTGCACGAGGGCCAGGGCCGTGGTGGTGGCTCCGCCCGCTGCGATCAGGACGGCCGTGCGGGTTGTAGCGCTGGTCGTGCGGGCGAGGGCGGCGTACAGGGTGCGTCCGAGGGTCTGTCCGGCTCCGCCCAGTCCCAGTGCCCAGGCGGCCGTTGAGGGAGTGGCACCGCGCTCGATCATCAGAGGGACCATCCCGAAGACGACCACGTACATGCCGAACCCGGAACAGGTGAAGGCCGTTGCGAGGAGCAGGAAGGGGCGGCTGCGGGCGATCGGCGTGCGGTCGGGGGCCGCTGCTGTCTCCGGTGCGGGTGGCCACGGGGCTCGCAGGGCCAGGGCGTGGGCCGGAACGGTGACGGCTGCCAGGACGATTGCCAGCACGCCGTAGGTGGCACGCCATCCGAGGTGGTCATCGAGCAGTGCGGTGATCGGCGCAAATACGGTGCTGGCCAGGCCGCCGGCGAGGGTGACGAGGGTGAGGGCGCGGATGCGGTCGGGGCCCCACCAGCGCGTGAGTGCGGCGAAGGCGGGCTGGTAGAACGTGGCCGCCATGGCTGTACCGGCCGTGAGCCAGGCCGCCGCGAAGACGTAGAAGTTGGGGGCCGCGGCGATGAGCAGGACCGACGCGACAGCGAGCAGCGAGCCGGTGGTCATGACGGCGCGAGGTCCTCGCCGGTCGAGGATGCGGCCGACAGGTATCCCCACAAGGGCCGACGTGAGCAGGGCTGCGGAGAATGCTGCGGTCGTGGCACTCCTCGACCAGCCGGTGTCCGCTGTCAACCGCGGAAGAAGCACGGGGAAGGCGTAGTAGACGATGCCCCAGCCGGTGATCTGGGTGAGGCACAGGGCGGGCAGGGCGGCGCGGGGCCGCGACCGGTCCCCGGTTCCGGTCGTGGCCCCGCTGGTCTGAAGGTTGGTCGTCAACGGTCAGCAGCAGCGTGCCGTTGAGACTGCCTTGGCCGCTGGCTCGGCCTGTGTGTCCTCGGTCGGGCCGGTGCAGCAGGTGCCGCCCTGCTGCCTGGTGAGGGTGTCGGCGTCGGCCTTCACGACGTAGACCTCCCAGGGTTCTCGTCCGGGGCCGTGGACCCAGACCTTGTCCTGGAGGGCGTAACAGCAGGCGGTGTCGTTCTCCACGTCGGTGGCCAGGCCGGCCTCGGCCAGGCGGGCGGTGGCGCCGTGCACCGCTTCGGTCGTCTCGACCTCGACGCCGAGGTGGTCCATGCGCGTCGCCTCACCCTCGGCGCCTTCGATCAGGACGAGCTTGAGCGGGGGCTCGGCGATGGCGAAGTTGGCGTAGCCGTCGCGGAGTTTGGCGGGCCCGGTGCCGAACAGCCTGGTGTAGAAGGCGATGGACGCTGTGAGGTCGGGGACGCGGAGGGCGAGCTGTACGCGGGACATGGCGATCCTCCTGCTGGTGATGGGTGGGATGGTGGGTCAGCAGCCGCCGGAGGGGGCCGGGGCGCCGATGCCGATCTGGATGGTGGCCGGGGCCGCGCAGCAGCCTCCGCCGTCGCTGTCCTGCGAGGCGGCGGGGTCGTCGAAGAGGCCGGCGCCGCCGCAGACTCCGGTCTCCGGCAGGGTCAGCTCGACCCGTTCGGCGGCCTCCCGGTC
>NZ_JBHYPZ010000012.1:0-191692 GCF_042746485.1 Streptomyces sp. NPDC058751
GGGGCGCGGGGGGGCGGGGCGCGGGCGGCGGCCCCCCCCGCCCTGGCGGGCCCCCCCCCCCCGCCGGGGCGCCGCCCCCCCCCCCGGGGGGGGCGGCCCCCCCCCCGGCCGGAGGTTCCGGGGAGGTCGCGGAGGGCTAGGCGGTACGGGCTGAGTCCCGGCCGGATCCGACGCACAGTGCCCAGATGACGAAGGCGTCGACGGCGATCAGCACGCTGGCCCACACAGGGGAGTACGGCAGCCACATGAAGTTGGCGACCATGGCCAGTCCCGCCAGGGTGATGCCGACGATCCGGGCCCACAGCATGCCGCGGAACACGGCGATGCCGGCGAAGACGATCAGGACGCCGAGGGTGAGGTGGATCCATCCCCAGCTCGTGAGGTTGAAGGTGTAGACGTAGTTGCGGGTGGTGACGAACACGTCGTCCTCGGCGATGGCGGCGATCCCCTGGAACACCGCCATCGCGCCTCCGAAGATCATCATGACTCCGGCGAAGGCGGTCCAGCCGGACACCCACGCCCCCGAACCGCCGGCGGTTCCCTGCCGGTGCATACCCGTCGTAGCCATTGCGAGCTCCTCGTGAGTAGACCTCGCCACCGACCGGGCTACGGTCGGTGGCCCACGTTTCAGCTTGCCATGGGAATGACGGACCGGCAGATCGTCGGGAAATGCCCCGGTGGGAAGGGGCCGATGTGCGGGGGAATCCGTTCGGTGTTCCAATGGACCTGCCCGGTGCGCCGAGACGAATTCGGCGCGCACAAGGGATCGAAACGAGGAACGAATCCCTTTCGGGCTCGTTCCGTATGCACTCGCGCCGGAAAGGAAACCACCGTGCCAGGTCTCCTCCGCGGGGTCGCCCGCACCGCCGTGGTGGCCGGTACGGCCACCGCCGTCTCGAACCGCGTGTCACGTCGTCAGCAGGGACGATGGGCGCAGCAGGAAGCACAGCAGCAGTACCAGTACCAGGAGCAGCAGGCCCCGCCTCCGCCCCCCGCCCCGGCCGACGAGATGACCAGCAAGATCGATCAGCTCAAGCAGCTGGGGGACCTCAAGGCCCAGGGCGTCCTCACCGAAGCCGAGTTCGAGGCGCAGAAGGCCCGGATCCTCGGCTGACCCGCACACGCCCGGCCGAGGATCCCCGTCGGGCCCCCTGACGAATCCCGGTGAGGAACCCCGACCGGGCCCGGCCGGTGTCCGAGGTCCTGGGGCGGCCCGCCCGGCGGCCGTCGTCAGCCCACCCGGTGGCCGTTCTCCAGCTCCGCCGTCCCCGAGCCCTCCGCCAGGACGTCGAGCGCGGTGAGGACGCGACGGCCCGTGGCGCCCGACAGATGGGAGGCCACGTCCGCGCGCGGCACCATCCGCCAGGACAGCAGCTCCTCCTCCTGCAGCCGGATCGCCTTGAGGTCCTGGTCGTCCAGCACCCCGCCGTCGTACAGATAGGCCACCAGGGGCGGGCGCTCCGGCCCCAGGATCCAGTCGACCGCCAGCAGCCGTCCGAGTTCCACGTCGAGCCCGATCTCCTCGGCCGTCTCGCGGCGCGCCCCCTGCCGTGGGCTCTCCCCGCTGTCCGACTCCACGGTCCCGCCCGGGAGCGTCCAGCCCGCGCGGTAGTTCGGTTCGACGAGCAGCACCCGCCCCTCGGCGTCCCGGAAGAGTGCGGCGGCCCCGGCGAGGACACGGGGCAGACCGGCGATATATGCGGCGTAGTCCGAAGTGCTCACCCCGGAAGGGTAACCAGGTCCGGCCCCGGACCCCCGGCTCAGACCCCGGCCAGCGCGACCGTGCGGGACGCGAGCTCGCTGATCCGCACCCCGTCGAAGCCGAACACCGCGCTGCGGACGGTGTCCTCCAGCGGCTCCTTCCACTGCGGGGGAATCGCCCGCGCGCCGCACAGGACGCCCGCGACGGAACCCGCGGTCGCGCCGTTCGAGTCGGTGTCCAGGCCGCCGCGGACCGTCAGCGTGATGGTGCGGGTGAAGTCGCCGTCGCCGTACAGCAGTCCGGCGGTCAGCACCGCCGCGTTCGGGACCGTGTGGATCCAGCCCATCCCCGCGGTCTCCTCGGACAACGCGGTGAGCGTGTCCTCCCAGGACAGCCCGGTCTCGTGGAGCGCGATCACCCGGCGCACGGTGCGGGACAGGCGGCTGCTCGCGGGGATCACGGTGAGCGCCGTCTCCAGCGCGTCCCGGACGGAGGCGGCGGTGAAGGCCGCGGAGATCAGCGCCGCCGCCCACATCGCGCCGTACACGCCGTTGCCGGTGTGGGACAGGACGGCGTCACGACGGGCCAGGGAGGCCGCGCGCAGCGGCAGCCCCGGGGACGTCCAGCCGTAGACGTCGGCGCGGATCAGCGCTCCGATCCACTCCTGGTACGGGTTCTCGTACGTCGCCGTCACCGGCGGCCTGAGTCCCTGGGCGAGGTTGCGGTAGGCGGCGCGCTCCGCCGTGAAGGTCTGGAGGTACGGAAGCCGCATCAGCCACAGGTCACCGACCTGCTCGGTGCTGAACGAGAAGCCGTACGTCTCCAGCAGGTCGAGTCCGAGGATCGCGTAGTCCACGTCGTCGTCGCGGCAACTGCCGTGGATGCGGCCGCGCACGCAGTCGCGCCACTCGGGCCGCAGCTCGAACTCGCCCCCGTCGCCGTCGTCGGCGGGCCCGGGGAGGTAGTCGGTCAGGGGCAGGGCCCCGGCCTGCCGCAGGTAGCGGTCGATCCGGTCCCGCGTCCAGTGGTCGCCCTGCTCGACCGGCTTGCCGAGCATGTTGCCCGCGATCCGGCCGAGCCAGCCCCCGAGGACGCGGTCGTCGAGGTCGGTGCCCTGAAGGGTCATGGCTCCGGTCTAACCGATTCCGGGCGGTCCCGCAGGCTGGGCAGGGGCATGACGGCGGGGGTCCGCTGCGGTTATGGTCGCAGCGGCGCGACTGCCTTGACGTGTGCGAGGCCCGGAAGCAAGGGGAGTGCAAGGTGGCGGACGCTGCTGTGGACCGGACCCCGCGTGTGCTCATCGCGGCGGACAAGTTCAAGGGATCGCTGACGGCCGTGCAGGTCGCGGAGCGGGTGACGGCCGGACTGCGCCGCGTCGCGCCGTACGCCGAGATCGAGTCGCTGCCCGTGGCCGACGGCGGCGACGGCACCGTCGACGCGGCGGTCGCGGCCGGGTTCGAGCGCCGCGAGGTGCGCGTCGCCGGGCCGCTGGGCCACGAGGTGACCGCCGCGTTCGCGCTGCGCGGGCGGACCGCGGTCGTGGAGATGGCCGAGGCGAGCGGGCTCCAGCGGCTGCCCAGGGGCGTCTTCGCGCCGCTCTCGGCCTCGACGTACGGCACCGGGGAACTGCTGCGCGCCGCGCTGGACGCCGGTGCCGACACCGTCGTCTTCGGCGTGGGCGGCAGCGCGACGACGGACGGCGGGGCGGGCATGCTCTCCGCGCTCGGCGCGCGCTTCCTCGACGCGGAGGGCGAGCCGGTGGCTCCCGGCGGCGCGGCGCTGGCCGACGTGGAGCGCGCCGATCTGTCCGGCCTCGACGACCGGCTCGCCGCCGTCGACCTCGTCCTCGCCAGCGACGTGGACAACCCGCTGACCGGTCCCGAGGGCGCGCCCGCCGTCTACGGCCCCCAGAAGGGCGCCGGTCCCGACGACGTGGCGGTGCTGGACACCGCCCTCGCCCACTTCGCGGGCGTCCTGGAGAAGGAGATCGGCCCGGGGGCCGCCGGGTACGCGGGCGCGCCCGGCGCCGGTGCCGCGGGTGGGGTCGGTTACGGGGCCCTGGTCCTCGGCGCCCGCTTCCGGCCCGGCATCGAGGTGATGCTCGACGTCCTCGGCTTCGCGCCCGCGCTGGAGCGCGCCACGCTGGTGATCACCGGTGAGGGGTCGCTGGACGAGCAGACCCTGCACGGCAAGGCGCCCGCCGGGGTCGCGGCGGCCGCCCGGGCGGAGGGCAAGGAGGTCGTCGCGGTCTGCGGCCGCCTCGCGCTCCCGCCCGAGGCGCTCGGCAGGGCCGGCATCCGGCGGGCCTATCCCCTCACCGGGGCCGAGCCCGACATCGCGCGGTGCCTCGCCGACGCCGGTCCGATCCTGGAGCGGGTGGCGGAGGACATCGGACGGGACTTCCTGGTCTGAGCACGGGTCCACGGCCACGGCGCGAGGGCAGTCGGCCCCCGGTCCGAGGACCGGGGGCCGGGGCCGACCGGTGTTCCTGCCGGACCCAGGTCCTGCCGGACCCAGGTCCTGGTGGTCCGAGGGCCGGGGCCGACGGCGTTCCCACCGGGCCTGCGACCTGCCGGTCCGGGCACCGGGGTCGACCGGCGTCCCCACAGGGCGCGCGCCCCGGCGGTCCGAGGGCCGGGGGCCGGCGGCTTTCCACCGGGGCCGCGGCTTGCCCGGCGTGCGTACGGTCCGGGCCCAGGGGCCAGGGTTCTCACCGCCCCGGCCCCGCCCCCGTGGCCGCCGTGGTGCCCGTCAGCCGGTAGGCGTCCAGGGCCAGGGTCATCTCGATCAGGTCGCGGGGGCGTGCCAGCGAGCGCGAGGTGAGCTGTTCCAGCCGGCGCAGGCGGTTGAAGACGGTGTTGCGGTGGCAGTACAGACGTCCTGCCGCGCGTCCCGCGGAACCCTCGCAGGCCAGCCACGCGTCCAGCGTCTCGATCAGCACGGCCCGGTCCCCGGGTTCGAGCTCCAGCAACGTGCCGAACACGTCCGACACCAGCCGGTCCGCCAGCTCCGGCTGGCTCACGACGAGCGCCGTCGGCATCCGCTGGTCGAGGCGTACGACACCGGTCGCGTCCGGCGGACAGGTACGCAGCGCCAGTTCGGCCCACCGCCTGGCCCGCCCCAGCTCGCCCAGACCCGACACCACGGGAGAGATGCCGCCCGGGCCCGAACGCCGCCCGTCCAGCAGCCCGGCCACCTTGTCCAGACCCTGTCCCGGGTCCAGCGCCACCACCGCGATCTCGCAGTCGGCCCGCATCCGCCAGATGAACCGCAGCCCCGCGCCCAGCACCGGCCGGACACGGGCGTCCCGTCCGTCGTGACGCTCCGCCCGCAGCACGACGACGGCGTACGGTCCGTGCTCGGGCAGATCGAGCCCGGCCGCCGCCCGTGCCGCGAGCCCCGGCGCCTCCTGGCCCTCGAGCAGCGCGTCGAGCAGGGCCTGCAACTGCTCGTCCGTGCGCCGCCGCAGCTCCCGTTCCGTGGCGAGGTAGGACTCCGAGGCGGCCCTGGCCTGCGCGTCCACCGCCGCCCACACCATCGTGGCGCACCGCGTGAGCACCGCGAGCCGCTCGGGCTCACGGCCCGCCGCGCTCTCCACCAGCGCGTCCCACACCAGATAGCCCGCGGCACGGTAGGCGTGCACGAGGAGTTCGAGCGGCAGCCCCTGCTGGGCCCGCCGCCGTCCCGCCTCCTCGGCGTGCTCCAGATCGCGGCGCGGTGAGTCCCGCGGCGCGGAGATCGCCTTGATGCCGATGCGCATCGCGGTCTCCGCCTCCCGCCACTGCTGGTCGTACGGCAGCACCTGCCCGTAGACGGGGGAGTACTCGGTGAGCTGCCTGAGGTGCTCGTCGACGAGCTCGGGCAGCCGTTCCAGCAGAGCCGCGCACGACTCCGCGAGCAGCTTCCAGTCATGACCGGTCCGCGGTCTGCGCCCTCCCATGGCCGGAGGATGCCACCGCGACGCGGGGTCGCACAGGCCCCTGACACGCGGTGTTGTGCGCGTGCACAACGGGCGGGCGCCACCGGTGGGCTCCCGCCGCGTTTGTGCCGCGGCCCGTGGACGGGGGTGTCCGCCGGTGCTGAGGTGAGCGCCACACCGGGTGAGAACAAGGGAGATGCCATGGGCGGTTCCGCTCTGCTCGTGCGGGAACTGTCGGTCGGATACGGCCCCGTACGCGCACTGCGTCATGTGTCGCTGGAGGTGCCCGAGGGGACCGTGGTGACGGTCCTCGGCGGCAACGGCGCGGGCAAGTCGACGCTGCTGCGGGCGGTGTGCCGCACCCTCTCCTTCCACGGGGGAGCGGTCACCGGCGGCACGGTCACCCTGGGCGGACGCCCGCTGGACCGGCTGCCGCCGGACCGGGTGGTGGCCGCCGGGGTGTCCCAGGTCCCGGAAGGGCGGCGGGTGTTCAGCCGCATGACGGTCGCGGACAACCTGCGTGCCGGAGCGCTCGGCGGCACCGGGGGCCGCGCCGGCAGGGCCCGCGCCCTGCGGCGCGTGCACGACCTGTTCCCCGTCCTCGCCGACCGCGCCGGTCAGCGGGCGGGGCTGCTGTCCGGCGGGGAGCAGCAGATGCTCGCCGTCGGCCGGGCGCTCATGGGCGCCCCCAGGGTGCTGCTGCTCGACGAGCCCTCCCTCGGGCTCGCCCCGCTGATGGCCGCACGGATCGCCGACACCGTGCGGGAGATCAACGAACAGGGCACCTCCGTCCTGCTCGTCGAACAGAACGCGGCCCTCGCCCTGCGCCTCGCCTCCCGTGCCTACGTCCTGGAGGTCGGCGAGGTCACCTTGTCCGGTCCCGCGGACGAACTCGCCGCCTCCGACGAGGTGCGCCGCCGCTATCTCGGCGTGGTCGACGAGGACGCCGCTGCCGACGGTGCGGCCACGCCCGAGGGCGTTCCCTCCCTGTCCCGCTGGAAGGGGTGAACCCACCGTGGAAGAACGCGACACCGCGGCCGCTGCGGGGACCGCGGCGGCCCGCACGGCCGCTCCGGAGACCGCCGCGGCCTCCCCGGACGCACGGACGGCCCCGCCCTCCGGCGTCCCGTCGCTCGACGTCAGGGACGTGACCGTCCGCTTCGCAGGACTGACCGCGCTCGACGGCGTGAGCTTCAGCGTGCGGCCGGGCACCGTGCACGCCCTCATCGGCCCGAACGGCGCCGGGAAGTCCACCTGTTTCAACGTGCTGTCCGGCGTGTGCCGGCCCGCCGCCGGGAGCGTCCGTCTCGGACAGCAGGAGCTCACCGGTCTGCCGCCCCACAGGATCGCCGGGCTCGGCGTGGCCCGGATCTTCCAGAACCTCGCCCTGCCCCCGCACGCCACCGTCGAGGACAGCCTGCTGCTCGGCCGGCACCGGCTGACCCGCGCCGGGTTCCTCGCCGCCGGACTGCGGCTGCCCTCGGCGGCCCGCGAGGACCGGCGCCACCGCGAACGCGTCCGCGAGATCGCCGCGTTCGTGGGCCTGGAGCGGCAGCTCGGCCGGCCCGCCGGATCACTGCCGTACGGACAGCAGAAGCTCGCCGAGCTCGCCCGGGCGCTGTGCATGGAACCCCGGGTCCTGCTCCTGGACGAACCCGTCGCCGGCATGACCGCCGACGAACGGCGCCGTACCGCCGCGGTCGTCGCGGGGGTCCGCGACAGCCTCGGCATCTCGATCGTGCTCGTGGAACACGACATGGGGGTGGTGATGCGGCTCGCGGACGCGGTGACCGTACTGGACTTCGGGCGCCGGATCGCCGACGGCGCCCCCGCCGACGTACAGAACGATCCGGCGGTCGTACGCGCCTACCTGGGCGAGCACACCGGACCGGAGGAGACCCAGTCATGAGTACTTTCGCCGAACTCCTTCTCAACGGACTGTCGTTGGGCTCCGTCTACGCCCTCGTCGCCCTCGGATTCGTCGTCATCTTCCGGGCCACCGAGGTCGTCAACTTCGCGCACGCCTCCCTGCTTCTGGCGGGCGGCTACGTCACCGCGGTCCTCCACGACGACATCGGCTTCTGGCCCGCCCTGCTCGCCGGGGCCGCGGGCGCCGCGACCGTGGGCGCCGCCGTCGAGTTCCTGGTGATGCGCCGCTACCGGGGCTCCGACCAGAGCGTCCTCGCGATCGTCACCATCGGCGTCGACATCCTGCTCACCACCGAACTGACCCGCAGGATCGGCACGGACGTCCTGGTGCCCGGCGACCCCTGGGGCGACGCGGTCCTCACCGTCGGCCCCGTCACCGTCGCCCACACCCGGATCGCGGCCTTCGTCACCGCGTCCCTGCTCATCACGGTCTTCCTGCTGGCCTTCCGGTACACCTCCTGGGGCGTGGCGATGCGTGCCGCGGCCGAGAGCCCGGAGACCGCCGCCCTGATGGGCGTGCGGCTCGGCCGGGTGTCGCTGGGGGCGTGGGCGGTGGCCGGCGGGCTCGCGGCCGTCGCCGCGCTGTTCCTGACCGTCTTCCCGACACCGGGGCTGGAACGCGCCACCTCGCTCGCCGCGCTCAAGGCCTTCCCCGCGGCGATCCTCGGCGGCCTCGACTCGACGACCGGCGCGCTGGTGGGCGGACTCCTCGTCGGCGTCACCGAGTCCCTGGCCACCGGCTACCAGAGCGACCTCACCTTCCTCGGACGCGGACTCGGCGACCTCGCTCCCTACCTGGTCATGGTCGCGATCCTGCTCATCCGGCCCGCCGGGCTGTTCGGCACGAAGGAGCTCGCCCGTGTCTGAGGTCCTCATCCACGACGAAGCGGGCAGCGCGACCGGCCCGGCCCGCCGGCGCACGGTCCGGCTGCCCGCGGCCCGGACCGCCGGCGGGGCGGCGGGCGCCGTCCTGCTGCTCGCGCTGCCCTTCTACGTCGACCGCTTCTGGTTGCAGGCCGGACTGTTCGCGATGGCCGCGGCGATCGGCGCCATCGGCCTGAACCTCCTCACCGGCGCGACCGGGCAGCTCTCCATGGGGCACGCCTTCTTCCTCGCGGTCGGCGCGTACGGCTACTGCGTGTTCGCCGCCGACGGGGGCGACGGGTTCACCGGGCTCGGCCTGCCGGCCTGGCTCGCGGCCGTGCTCGCCGTGGCCCTCTCCGGGGTCGCCGGTGGCCTGTTCAGCCCGATCGCGGGGCGGCTGCGCGGCGCCTACCTCGGCATCGCCACGCTCGCCCTGATCTTCATCGGCCAGCACGTCCTGTTCAACGCCCGGGACCTGACGGGCGGCTTCAACGGCCGCGACGTACCGCCGCTCAGCCTCTTTGGCCTCACCTTCGACGACCGCGAGCTGGTCGTCGCGAACGTGCCCTTCGGCTCGGCCGAGAAGCTCTGGTACGTGGGGCTGCTGCTGCTCCTCGGATGCGGGCTGTTCGCCCGCGGGGTGCTGCGCGGCCGGCCCGGCCGGGCGATGAACGCGATCCGCGACCACCGGATCGCCGCCGGGGTGCTCGGCGTGCCCGTCGCCCGCTACCGCGCCGGCGTCTTCGTCCTGTCCTCGATGTACGCGGGCCTGGCCGGGGTGCTGCTGGCCCTGGTCTTCCAGCGCACGGTGCCCGACTACTTCGGGATCACCCTCTCGCTCGACTACCTCGCCATGATCGTCATCGGTGGGCTCGGCTCGTGGGCGGGGGCGGTGGCCGGGGCCGTGTTCGTCTCGCTGCTGCCCCAGGTGCTGACCCGCTACAGCGACACCCTCCCCCTGGTCTCCGACCCGGGCACGGGCGGGATCGCGCCGGGCGAGGCGGCCCGGTACCTGTACGGCGCCGCCGTCGTGGCGGTGGTGCTCTTTCTTCCGGGCGGCCTGGTCAGGGTGGCCGCCCGGCTGCGCGTCAAGCCCCGTCCCGGGGCCCGCGTCACGCCCCGTCCCGGGGCCACCGAAGGGGAGGAACGATGAGTTCGACACACACCGCGAGGCTGGCCGCAGGGGCGCTGGCCGCCCTGCTCGTGCTGGCCGGATGCAGCTCCAAGGCCAAGGACGGCGACGACGGCGAGGGGTCGGCCGGCGGGGTGAGGACCGGCGAGGGGATCTCGGGGAAGACGATCAGCCTCGGAGTGCTCACCGACATGAGCGGGGTCTATGCGACCCTCGGCAAGAGCGTCACCCAGGCCCAGCAGCTCTACGTGAAGCAGACCAACGCCGCCGGCGGTGTCTGCGGCTACAAGCTGGCCCTGACGGTCCGCGACCACGGCTACGACCCGCAGAAGGCCGTCTCCGGCTACACGGAGCTGGCGCCGAAGGTGCTGGGCTTCACCCAGTTCATCGGCTCGCCGTTCGTCGCCGCCGTCAAGCAGCGCATCGACGGCCAGGACAAGGCGTTGGTCCTGCCGCAGGCGTGGTCGGCCACCCTGCTGGGCAGCCCCTACATCCGGCCCATCGGCGCCACGTACGACATCGAGACGATCAACGCGATCGACTTCCTGATGAAGGAGAAGGGGCTGAAGAAGGGCGACAGCATCGGCCACGTGTACTTCGAGGGCGACTACGGCGAGAACGCCCTGACGGGCTCCCGGTACATGGCGAAGCAGGCCGGTCTCAAGGTCGTCGAGCAGAAGATCAAGCCGACGGACAACGACATGACCGGCCAGGTCGTCGCGCTGAAGAAGGCCGGGGTGAAGGCCGTGGTCATCAGCGCGGGCCCGCGGCAGGCGGCCTCGCTCGTCGGGGTCGCGGCGGCCGGCAAGTTCGACGTTCCGATCATCGGCAACAACTCGGCGTTCGCCCCGCAGCTCCTGGCCACCGCCGCGGCCCCGGCCCTGGAGGCGAACTACTACGTCGCGAACCCCTCGCTGCCGATCGGCGCGGACACCCCGAAGGCGAAGAAGCTGGTCGCGGACTACAAGGCCGCCTATCCGAAGGACTCCCTGGACAACGGCGTGGTGGCCGGCTGGACGGCCGCGACGGCGTTCGGCGAGGCGCTGAAGAAGGCCTGCGCGGCCAAGGACCTCACCCGTGCGGGCGTCGACAAGGCCCTGCTGACCATCGACGCCCTCGACACGGGGTTCGGCATCCCCCAGGACTTCACCGACCCGAAGGCGGCGTCGTCGAAGGAGAGCGTCATCCTGCAGCCCGACAAGAAGGCCGTGGGCGGGATGAAGGTCGTCCGTGACGCGGAGGCGTCGTCCGTCGCCCAGGGGTACACACCCGGCGCCTGACACCGGCGCGCGCCCGGCGCATGCTCCACCGCGCCCCCGCGCGGGGGCGCGGTGGAGAGGCGGGCTCCGCCCAAGCGGAAGGGCCCCGAACCGAGTGGTTCGGGGCCCTTCCGCGTCGTACGGGGTGTTACGAGGTGTTACGGGAGCTGGGCGGCTCGTGCCTCACGGCGGTTGCCCCGGAAGTTGTTCACCCGGCGGGCCGTGGCGAACAGCGGGATCACCGCGCCCATGACGAGCTGCAGTGCGCAGCCGGTCTGGAGGAGGAGCTGCCCGCCGGGAGCGTCGAACGCCCAGGCCGCCAGGAGCGCCATCGAGAGCACGATCCAGGAGAGCATCGCCACCGCGAGGCGGCCGCGCGGCTTGGGGTACTCGACCCGGCTCACCATCAGCCAGGCGGTGCCCATGATCGCCATGAGCGTGGCGACGAAGGGCAGCTCGAGCAGGATGATCGAGACCACCGTCAGCGCGCCGAACGGGCTCGGCATGCCCTGGAACGTGCCGTCCTTCACCGTGACGCAGGAGAATCTCGCGAGCCTCAGCACCACGGCCAGGAGCACCACGATCGCTCCGACCGCCGCCACCTTCTGGTAGGCGTCGTCGGCGACCATGCCGTAGACCAGCACGAAGTACGCCGGCGCGAGGCCGAAGCTGATCAGGTCGGACAGGTTGTCCAGCTCGGCGCCCATGGGGGAGGAGCGCAGCTTGCGGGCCACCAGGCCGTCGAACAGGTCGAAGACCGCGGCGCAGAGCATGAGGATCACGGCCGTCGCGGCGGAGTGGTGGGCCATGCCCGACTCGTCGCTGCCCGTGAGGTGCGGGATCAGGATGCCCGTGGTGGTGTAGTACACCGCCATGAAGCCGCAGGTGGCGTTGCCGAGGGTGAGCGTGTCCGCTATCGAGAGGCGGAGCGAGAGGGGCATCTCCTCCTCGTCGTCCGCCTCGTCGGCCTCCGGCGCCCAGCCGGCCTGTGTCTCGGGATCAATCACGGTCAATTCGAGTCACCCCAGCCACGGTCTTCTGACCGACCTCCACGTCGACCTCGACACCCTCGGGGAGGTAGATGTCGACGCGCGAGCCGAAGCGGATCAGACCGATCCGGTCGCCCTGCTCGACCTTCGTCCCCTGCGGGATGTAGGGCACGATGCGACGGGCGACGGCGCCGGCGATCTGGATCATCTCGATGTCACCGAGCTCGGTGTCGAAGTGCCAGACGACGCGCTCGTTGTTCTCGCTCTCCTTGTTGAACGCCGGAACGAACCCACCGGGGATGTGCTCGACCGACGTGACCGTGCCGGAGAGGGGCGCGCGGTTGACGTGGACGTTGAGCGGGCTCATGAAGATCGCGACGCGGGTGCGTCCGTCCTTCCACGGCATGATGCTCTGCACCACACCGTCGGCGGGCGAGATGACACGACCCTGCGTGATCTCGCGCTCGGGGTCGCGGAAGAACCACAGCATCCCGGCCGCGAGCGCGGTGGCGGGTACGGCCACGGCCTTGGCCGCGCCGGAACGGCGCGAACGGGCCAGGCTGAGTGCTGCGGTGGCAACGGTCGGGAAAAGCCACGGCGATGCTCCGCGCGCGAGGCGGACCCGGCCGCGAGGTGCAGAGGTTTGGCTGTGGGGCATGGATGACCTTCGTAGCGGATGATGCCGCGCTCGGACGGGGGACGGCGGCTTTCACGCGATCGTACCGGTCGCAGACCGCAACTGGGCAAGCCAAGATGCGGAGTCGACGGCTGAAGAGAGCTGACGGGGTGTGATCCTCTTCTCAAAGAAAACACCCCGAACCCGGACATCTAGCCCTGGAGTCGATACTCTTCGAGCAGCCGGCGCCCGATGATCATTTTCTGGATCTCGGCGGTACCTTCGCCGATCAGCAGCATCGGTGCCTCGCGGTAGAGGCGCTCGATCTCGTACTCCTTGGAGAAGCCGTAGCCGCCGTGGATCCGGAACGCATCTTCCACGACCTCTTTGCAGTACTCGGAGGCGAGGTACTTCGCCATCCCTGCTTCGAGGTCGTTTCGTTCCCCGGAGTCCTTTTTGCGAGCTGCGTTCACCATCATTGCATGAGCGGCCTCGACCTTGGTAGCCATCTCGGCCAGCTTGAACTGGATCGCCTGGTGCTGGGCGATCGCCTTGCCGAAAGTGTGACGTTGCTGGGCGTACGAGACACCGAGCTCGAACGCACGCTGTGCGACGCCGCAGCCACGGGCCGCGACGTTGACGCGGCCGACCTCGACTCCGTCCATCATTTGGTAAAACCCTCGGCCGGTGGTGCCCCCGAGGACCCGATTGGCCGGAATGCGCAGTCCGTCCATGATGAGTTCGGTGGTGTCGACCCCCTTGTAACCCATCTTGTCGATCTTCCCGGGGATGGTCAGACCGGGGCGGACCTCACCGAAGCCCGGCTCCTTCTCCACGAGGAAGGTCGTCATCGACTTGTGGGGCGCCGTGCCCTCGGGGTGTCCTTCGTCACTTCTGACGAGAACGGCCACCAGGGTCGAGGATCCGCCGTTCGTCAGCCACATCTTCTGGCCGTTCAGGACGTACTCGTCGCCGTCCTTGACCGCCTTGGACGTGATCGCCGACACGTCCGAGCCGAGCCCCGGCTCCGACATCGAGAAGGCACCGCGCACCTCACCGAGGGCCATGCGGGGCAGGAAGTACTCCTTCTGCTCCTGGGTCCCGTGCTGCTTGAGCATGTACGCCACGATGAAGTGGGTGTTGATGATGCCGGAGACCGACATCCAGCCGCGGGCGATCTCCTCGACGCACAGCGCGTAGGTGAGGAGCGACTCGCCCAGGCCCCCGTACTCCTCGGGGATCATCAGACCGAACAGACCCAGCTCCTTGAGCCCGTCGACGATCGCTTGCGGGTACTCGTCGCGGTGCTCCAGCTCGGTGGCGACCGGGATGATCTCCTTGTCCACGAAATCGCGGACCGTGGAGAGGATCTCCTGCTGGACGTCGGTCAGACCGGCGGTCTGGGCGAGTCGCGCCATGACTACTTCTCCGTCTTCTTCTCCGCCGGGGCGGTGAGTTCGGGCCGGCCGGGCTGCTCGCCGCCGCGCTCCTTGATGTACGTCTCGGTGGGGACCATCACCTTGCGGCGGAACACGCAGACCAGCGTGCCGTCCTGCTTGTAGCCCTTGGTCTCCACGTAGACGATCCCGCGGTCCGACTTGGACCGGGAGGGCGTCTTGTCGAGGACCGTGGTCTCGCCGTAGATCGTGTCGCCGTGGAAGGTCGGCGCCACGTGCCTCAGCGACTCGATCTCCAGGTTGGCGATCGCCTTGCCGGAGACGTCCGGCACGGACATGCCGAGCAGCAGCGAGTAGATGTAGTTCCCGACGACGACGTTCCTGCCGAAATCGGTCGTCTTCTCCGCATAGTTGCTGTCCATGTGGAGCGGGTGGTGGTTCATGGTCAGCAGGCAGAAGAGGTGGTCGTCGTACTCCGTGACCGTCTTCCCGGGCCAGTGCTTGTAGACCGCCCCGACCTCGAACTCTTCGTAGGTGCGTCCGAACTGCATGGTGCTCAGGCCTCCGGGGCTTCGAACGAGGTGGTGCGCTGCATGCCGGCGGCCCGGCCCTTGCCCGAGATGACGAGCGCCATCTTGCGGCTGGCCTCGTCGATCATCTCGTCGCCGAGCATCGCGGAGCCCTTCTTGCCGCCGGCCTCGGACGTGTAGTAGTCGTACGCGTCCAGGATCAGCTCGGCGTGGTCGAAGTCCTCCTGCGAGGGGGAGAAGATCTCGTTCGAGGCCTCCACCTGGCCCGGGTGCAGCACCCACTTGCCGTCGAAGCCGAGCGCGGCGGCGCGCTGGGCCACCGCCTTGTAGCCGTCGATGTTGCGGATCTGGAGGTAGGGGCCGTCGATCGCCTGGAGGTTGTTGGCACGGGCGGCCATCAGGATCTTCATCAGGATGTAGTGGTAGGCGTCCGCCGGGTAGCCGGGCGGCTGCTCGCCCACGACCAGCGACTTCATGTTGATCGACGCCATGAAGTCGGCCGGGCCGAAGATGATCGTCTCCACGCGCTGCGAGGCGGTGGCGATCGCGTTGACGTTGTTCAGGCCCTGGGCGTTCTCGATCTGCGCCTCGATGCCGATCTTGCCGACCTCGAAGCCCATCGTCTTCTCGATCTGCGTCAGCAGCAGGTCGAGGGCGACGACCTGCTCGGCCGTCTGCACCTTCGGCAGCATGATGCAGTCGAGGTTCTGGCCCGCGCCCTCGACGACCGTGACGACGTCGCGGTACGTCCACTCGGTCGTCCAGTCGTTGACGCGCACGACCCGGGTCTTGCCGGTCCAGTCGCCCTCGTTGAGGAACTTGACGATGGTGTGCCGGGCGTCGGGCTTGGCCAGCGGCGCGCACGCGTCCTCCAGGTCGAGGAAGACCTGGTCCGCGGGCAGCCCCTGGGCCTTCTCCAGGAAGCGCGGGTTGCTGCCCGGCACGGCGAGACAGGAACGCCTGGGACGCAGACGGTTCACGGGCGTGGTCATGCGGGGACCTCCAGGGGGTCGAGCTTGTTCGCTTTCCGGATCTCGTCGACGATACGGCCGATGATTCCGGTGATGTCGAAGTCCTTCGGTGTGAAGACCGCGGCCACTCCCGCGGCCCGCAGCTGATCGGCGTCCGCGTTCGGGATGATCCCGCCCGCGATCACCGGGATGTCGCCCGCGCCGGCCGTGCGCAGCTTCTCCAGGACGTCCGGGACGAGCTGGGCGTGCGAGCCGGACAGGATCGACAGGCCCACGGCGTGCACGTCCTCGGCCACGGCCGCGTCCACGATCTGCTCGGGGGTGAGCCGGATGCCCTGGTAGACCACCTCGAAGCCGGCGTCACGGGCCCGCACGGCGATCTGCTCGGCGCCGTTGGAGTGCCCGTCCAGGCCCGGCTTGCCCACCAGGAAACGGAGGTTGCCGGCGCCGAGGTCCTTGGCGGTCAGCTCCACCTTGCGGCGCACCAGGGCGAGCGCGGTGCCCTCCTCCGCGGTGACCGCGACGGGCGCCGAGGAGACACCGGTCGGGGCGCGGAACTCGCCGAACACCTCGCGCAGGGCCCCGGCCCACTCGCCGGTGGTGACACCGGCGCGGGCGCACTCCAGGGTGGCCTCCATGAGGTTGCCGGTGCCCTTCGCGGCCTCCTTCAGCCGCTCCAGCGCCTTGCACGGACGCGGGTGGTTGAAGGGGGGCTGGTACCGCGTGTCGCGCCAGGTCCCGAGCGCGGAGATCGCCTGGGCCTCGACCGAGGGGTCGACCGTCATGATCGCCGCGTCGAGGTCCGCCGTGAGCGGGTTCGGCTCGGTCGACTCGAAGACGTTGACGCCGACGATCTTGTCGGTGCCGCCCTCGATACGGGCCCGGCGCTCGGCGTGCGAGGAGACGAGCTGCGACTTGAGGTAGCCGGACTCGACGGCGGCCATCGCGCCGCCCATCTCCTCGATCCGCGCGATCTCGGCCAGCGACTCCTCGACGAGGGCGGTCACCTTGGCCTCGACCACGTGCGAGCCCTCGAAGATGTCCTCGTACTCCAGCAGGTCGCTCTCGTGCGCCAGCACCTGCTGGATGCGCAGCGACCACTGCTGGTCCCACGGGCGGGGCAGGCCCAGCGCCTCGTTCCAGGCGGGCAGCTGCACGGCACGCGCGCGAGCGTCCTTGGACAGGGTGACGGCCAGCATCTCCAGGACGATCCGCTGGACGTTGTTCTCCGGCTGCGCCTCGGTCAGACCGAGGGAGTTGACCTGGACGCCGTACCGGAAGCGCCGCTGCTTGGGGTCCTCGATGCCGTACCGCTCGCACGTGATCTTGTCCCAGATCCGCCCGAACGCCCGCATCTTGCACATCTCCTCGATGAAGCGGACGCCCGCGTTCACGAAGAAGGAGATGCGGGCCACGACATCGCCCTTGCGGTTCTCGGAGATCTGCCCGGACGCGAACACCGCGTCCAGGACGGCGATCGCGGTGGACATCGCGTACGCGATCTCCTGGACCGGCGTGGCGCCCGCCTCCTGCAGGTGGTAGCTGCAGATGTTGATCGGGTTCCACTTGGGGATGTGGTTGACCGTGTACGTGATCATGTCCGTCGTCAGACGGAGGGAGGGCCCCGGCGGGAAGACGTGCGTCCCCCGCGAGAGGTACTCCTTCACGATGTCGTTCTGGGTCGTGCCCTGGAGCTTGGTGATGTCCGCACCCTGCTCCTCGGCGACGACCTGATAGAGCGCCAGCAGCCACATGGCGGTGGCGTTGATGGTCATCGAGGTGTTCATCTGCTCCAGGGGGATGTCCTGGAACAGCCGGCGCATGTCACCGAGGTGCGAGACCGGCACGCCGACCCGGCCGACCTCGCCGCGGGCGAGGACGTGGTCGGGGTCGTAGCCGGTCTGCGTGGGCAGGTCGAAGGCCACGGAGAGCCCTGTCTGCCCCTTGGCGAGGTTACGCCGGTACAACTCGTTGGACGCCTCGGCCGTGGAGTGGCCGGCGTACGTGCGCATGAGCCACGGCCGGTCCTTCTGGCGCTCTGTCATGGGTGGACCTCAGACGTTCCGGAAGCGGTTGATGGCGTCGATGTGCTGGGCGCGCTTCTCGTGGTCGCGGACTCCCAGGCCCTCCTCGGGCGCCAGCGCGAGGACGCCGACCTTGCCCTGGTGGAGGTTGCGGTGCACGTCGTAGGCGGCCTGCCCGGTCTCCTCCAGGGAGTAGACCTTGGAGAGCGTCGGGTGGATCTTGCCCTTGGCGATGAGCCGGTTGGCCTCCCAGGCCTCGCGGTAGTTCGCGAAGTGCGAGCCGATGATCCGCTTCAGCGACATCCACAGGTAGCGGTTGTCGTACTCGTGCATGTAGCCCGAGGTCGAGGCGCAGGTGGTGATGGTGCCGCCCTTGCGGGTGACGTAGACCGAGGCGCCGAAGGTCTCGCGGCCGGGGTGCTCGAAGACGATGTCGATGTCCTCGCCGCCGGTGAACTCGCGGATGCGCTTGCCGAAGCGCTTCCACTCCTTCGGGTCCTGGGTGGTCTCGTCCTTCCAGAACTTGTAGCCCTCGGCACTGCGGTCGATGATCGCCTCGGCGCCCATCGAGCGGCAGATGTCCGCCTTCTGCTCGCTGGAGACGACGCAGATCGGGTTGGCGCCGCCGGCGAGCGCGAACTGCGTGGCGTACGAGCCGAGTCCGCCGCTCGCGCCCCAGATCAGGACGTTGTCGCCCTGCTTCATGCCGGCGCCGTTGCGGGAGACGAGCTGCCGGTAGGCGGTGGAGTTCACCAGGCCGGGGGCGGCGGCCTCCTCCCAGCTCAGGTGGTCGGGCTTCGGCATGAGCTGGTTGGACTTGACGAGCGCGATCTCGGCGAGGCCGCCGAAGTTGGTCTCGAAGCCCCAGATGCGCTGCTCGGGGTCGAGCATCGTGTCGTTGTGGCCGTCGGAGGACTCCAGCTCGACGGACAGGCAGTGCGCGACGACCTCGTCGCCGGGCTTCCAGGAGTTCACGCCAGGGCCGGTGCGCAGGACGACGCCCGCGAGGTCCGAACCGATGATGTGGTACGGCAGGTCGTGGCGCTTGCTGAGCTCGCTCAGCCGCCCGTAGCGCTCCAGGAAGTTGAAGGTGGACACCGGCTCGAAGATCGACGTCCAGACCGAGTTGTAGTTCACGGAGGACGCCATCACGGCGACCAGGGCCTCGCCCGGGCCGAGCTCCGGCAGCGGAACGTCGTCCAGGTGGATCGACTTGCGGGGGTCCTTGTCGCGGCTGTTGAGCCCGGCGAACATCTCCGCCTCGTCCTTGTGCACGGTGATCGCGCGGTAGGACTCGGGGAGCGGGAGAGCGGCGAAGTCGTCGGCCGTGGCCGTCTGCGACTGGATCGCGTCCAGGATTTCCTTCACGGTGTTGCCTCCGGCGATGCGCGTTCCGAGGGAGAAACGCTGAGGGGTACGTCGGTGCTGCTGCTGAGGGGTGTGCCGTCGGTTCGGCGAAGGTGGTGCTGTGGCAGCGCTGTGGTTGGCGCAGGAGGTTGCCTGTGACGCAGGCGTCCGGGCGCGCAGGCCATGGGGCTTGCGGGGACAGCCGGCGTACGCATGGTCTCTGCACGCCGGCCGCCCGGACTCCTTCAACGTATGGCACGCCGTGTCACCTGACAAGGCACGGAGTGCCAGAAGTTGCGCTCAGGTGAAATCTTTACGTAACACGTGAGCGATGATCGATCAGATCAGATCGCAAAACGCTCAAACCAGGGCACAAAAAACGCCGGACGCGCTCGAAGTGAGCGTGTCCGGCGCATGGTCGGAAGAAATGGACCGTCCTGGGGACGCGGGCCGTTACGGCCGCTCCTTGAGGGCCTGTTCGATGGTGCGCATCACCTGGTCCAGCGGGGCGTCCACACGGGCGACGGTCACCAGGACGTCCCCCTCGGTGAACGAGGAAGCCGGCGCCGGCCGCGGCGCGGTCTCCCGTCCCGCGCCGATCCCGGTGCCGAAGGTCTTGCGGACGATCGCGAAGGCGTGGTCGAGCTGGGACTCCACGTCGCCCTGGCCGTCGGCCCGCAGCCACCGCCGCAGGACGTGGTTGTGGGCCGTGACCACGGCCGACGCGGCCACCTCGGCGAGCAGCGGGTCGTCGTTGGCGTCGTCGTCGTGGGCGTGCTCGTCGAAGTGGCCGAGGAGGTAGCGGGTGAAGAGCCGCTCGTAGCGGGCCACCGAGGCGATCTCGGCCTCGCGCAGCGTCGGCACCTCGCGCGTCAGCCTGTAGCGCGAGACGGAGATCTCCGGCTGGGCCGCGTACATCTTCATGACTTCCTTGATGCCGCGGCACACGGTGTCGAGAGGGTGCTCGTGAGGGGGTGCCGCGTTCAGCACCGCCTCGGCCCGGATCAGGGTGTCGTCGTGATCGGGGAAGATCGCCTCTTCCTTGGAGCGGAAGTGGCGGAAGAACGTCCGGCGGGCCACTCCGGCCTGGGCCGCGATCTCGTCGACGGTGGTCGCCTCGTACCCCTTGGCGGCGAACAGCTCCATGGCCGCGGCCGCCAGTTCCCGGCGCATCTTGAGGCGTTGGGCCGCCGCGCGACTGCCCGCGGCGCTCTCCGGCGCGTCGGGCGTGGCTGGTGTACGTGAGGACCTGGCGGGCTGGGACATGCCCCGAACGTACTGCATGTATGCAGGGGAGCGCGCATGTCCGGGGATCCCCCCGCCCCAGAAGGGCGGGGGGTGTCCGGCGGGGCCCAGCAGTCCGCCCCAGTCCGCGTCGGCCGCGAGCCGGTCGCCCGGACCCTCAGCGGCGGGCATATTCGCGGAAGCCGCGGCCCGTCTTGCGGCCGAGGCAGCCCGCGGCCACCAGGTGCTCCAGGAGCGGTGCGGGGGCGAGTCCCGGGTCCCGGAACTCGCGGTGCAGGACCTTCTCGATGGCCAGCGAGACATCGAGCCCGACCACGTCGAGCAGCTCGAAGGGTCCCATCGGGTAACCGCCGCCCAGCTTCATCGCTGCGTCGATGTCGTCCAGCGAGGCGTAGTGCTCCTGCACCATCTTGATCGCGTTGTTCAGGTACGGGAACAACAGCGCGTTCACGATGAAGCCGGCCCGGTCGCCGCAGTCCACCGGGTGCTTGCGGATCTTCGCGCAGACCTCGCGCACGGTGGCGTGCACGTCGTCCGCGGTCAGCACGGTCCGCACGACCTCGACGAGCTTCATCGCCGGGGCCGGGTTGAAGAAGTGCATGCCGATGACGTCCTGCGGGCGCGAGGTGGCGCGGGCGCAGGCGACGACGGGCAGCGAGGAGGTGGTGGTGGCGAGGATCGCCCCGGGCTTGCAGACCTTGTCGAACGTGGCGAAGAGCTGCTGCTTGATGTCCAGGTCCTCGGCGACCGCCTCCAGCGCCAGGTCCACGTCGGCGAAGTCGTCGTAGCTGCCGGTCGGCGTGATCAGCTCCAGGGTCCGCGCCGCCGCCTCGGCCGTCATCCGGCCCTTGTCGACGGAACGGGAGAGCGACTTGCCGATGCGGGCCTTCGCGGTCTGGGCCTTCTCATCCGTACGGGCGGCGAGCACGACCTCGTAGCCGGCCTTGGCGAAGACCTCGGCGATCCCGGAGGCCATCGTGCCCGAGCCCGCGACACCCACCGAGCGGACCGTGCGCCCCTCCGCCAGGACGGCGCCCTCCAGCGGCGTCAGCGCGTCCCGCACGACGGCGTCGCTGCCGGGGGCCTCGTACGAGTAGAAGCCGCGGCCGGACTTGCGCCCGGTCAGGCCCGCCTCGCTGAGCTGCTTGAGGATGGGCGCGGGGGCGTGCAGCCGGTCGCGCGACTCGGAGTACATCGCCTCCAGGACGGTCCGCGCCGTGTCCACGCCGATCAGGTCGAGCAGCGCGAGCGGGCCCATGGGCAGTCCGCAGCCGAGCTTCATCGCCGCGTCGATGTCCTCGCGGGAGGCGTACTTCGCCTCGTACATCGCGGCCGCCTGGTTGAGGTAGCCGAAGAGCAGCCCGTCGGCGACGAAACCGGGACGGTCGCCCACCGCGACGGGCTCCTTCCCGAGCTCCAGCGCCAGGTCGGTGACCGCGGACACGGCCGTCGGCGCGGTCAGCACCGAGGAGACGACCTCGACGAGCTTCATCGCGGGCGCCGGGTTGAAGAAGTGCAGGCCGAGCACGCGCTCGGGGTGGGCCGAGTCGGCGGCCAGACGCGTCACGGACAGGGCGTTGGTGCCCGTCGCGAGGATCGCCTCGCGGCGCACGATGCCGTCGAGCGCCCGGAAGACCTGCTGCTTGATGTCGTACGACTCCGGGGTCACCTCGATGACGAGGTCGGCGTCGGCGGCGGCCGCGAGGTCGGTGAAGGTGCGGAAGCGGGCGAGGGCGTCGGTGCGCTCCGGCTCGCTGAGGTGCCCGCGTCGCACGGCGCGGGCGGTGGAGGCTTCGAGGGTGGACACGGCCTGGACGGCCGCGGCTTCGCTGACGTCGATGCCGATCACGTCACGGCCGGCCCGGACCAGGACCTCGGCGATGCCGGTGCCCATGGTGCCGAGGCCGACGACGGCGACGGTCTTCAACGGGGACAGAGGGGTGTCGGACAGGGGAGTGGCCATCGCGGGACTCCTGGAAGAGGTGACGACTGAGGAGCGCACGCGGGTGCGCCGAAAGGCGCACACCGTGCGGAGGTTGCGGGTGTTTCCGGGCTGACGAGCGCACACGCCCGGTGCCGTCCCAAGGCGCCGTCGAACGGGCGCCCACGGGCGGTGAAAGCCGACCGGCCCTGTCCCGGAGCCATGTCGTACTGAGGTACCTGAAGTACCGAACCGACTGCTCTCACGGCGGCTGCGTCACCAGGCCACCGGGAGGTGAGACACGAGTGGGTAACTCGCTCGTCTGAGCTTAACCCGCGGGTAACGAGCGCGCCAGTCCCCGACTTTGTGATGTACGTCCCCGCACCCCACGGGCTTGCCTAAGCTCGCCCCATGGACGAAGCGTTGCGATCACTCACGGAGCGTCTACGGGCCGAGGCCGGGGCCGGTTCCTCGGCGGCGTACGAACGCCTGGCGCTGACGGAGGACCGCGAGGTGCTGGCCGCCGCGCTGACCGAGCCCGGACAACCGCTCTGGGCACGGGAGTTGGTCGCCTTCCGGCTCGGCACGGCCGGGGACCGGCGGGCCTTCGAAGCACTCGTCCTGCTGCTCAACCACCGCGATCCGCAGCGCTGCGCGTCCGCGGCCCATGCCCTGGCCCGGCTGGGCGACCCGCGCACCGCCCGCGCCGCCGCGGCGCTCGCCACCAACGAACTGCGGGTCGCGTACGCGCTCCAGCCGGTACGGCTCCTGGTCGAACTGCGCGCGCCCGAGGCCGTACCCGCGCTGATCACCACACTGCAGCGCCGGCTGCGCCCGCACGATCCCCACCGCAAGGTCGCCCTCGCGTGCGCGGAGGGCCTCGGCGTCCTGGGCGACGCCCGCGCGAGAAGGGTCCTGAACGAGGCGCTGGCCCATCCGGTGCTCGCGGAGACGGCAGTGCGCGCACTGGCCCGGCTGCCCGGGGCGCAGGTCTAGGCGGCACCCGCGCGGGCCGGTGCGCCTGAGCCCGCGCCCGGGCTCAGGCGCACCGGTGCCGCACGCATCGTCCGGTGCCGGGCCAGCCCGCCTTCGTCAGTCCTGTCCCGCGCCCGTCAGCACGCGCGCTTGACGCCCTCATCTGCCGGAGGGCAGGTGATTCCGGTCCGTACTGCTCCGCAGCACCACCACGGGTTCCTGTTTCACGGGCCTCCGCCGACCGGTGAAGGTCGGTCTTACGTGGCCTCCGCAGGCCTGACATCCCGCCCGTCCGGCGGTAGGCCGGACAGCTCTGTTGTCCGACGAGACGATCCTGCCATGCCGCTGCGGCTCTCCGGGCCGCCATGGACAGGATGCCCTTCACCTCCACCCTGAAGGAGGGAGCGCTGGATAAGTATTCGATAGCGCACCTCGGGTACCGCGACCCCGTCCGCCTCGAAGGGCTCCTCGGCGCCGTCGGGGCGGAAACCGGCCCTCTCGTAGAAACGGCGGGCCGGGGTGTTCTCCTTCAGGACCCACAGCAGCATGCGCTCGTGCCCGGCCGCCGCGCAGCGGCGCACCGACTCCCCCAGCAGGGCGTGCCCGACCCTTTGGCCGAGCACGTCGGGGTGTACGTAGATGGCGTACAACTCGGCTTCCCCGGAACGGACCTCGCCGTCCCGGTGCGGTCCGTGGCAGGCCCAGCCGACCACGGACCCGTCGCGCTCCGCGACCAGGTTCACGACGCTGCCGTCACCCTGTTCGAGGTTGCGGCGGCGCCGCGCCGTGTCCTCGGCCACGCTGAGCCCGTCCAGGTACGACTGCGGTATCAGCCCCTTGTACGCGCTCTGCCAGCCGCGCACCCGTATCTCGGCCACGCGCGGACAGTCGTCGAGGGTCATCTCACGGACCAGGAGCCCGCTCACGCGCCGACCACCGCGTACGCCTCGATCTCCATCAGGAACTCGGGCCGGACCAGCGCGGCGACCTGGACCGCCGAGGCGGCCGGAAGACGGTCCGCCGGCATGTGCTCGGCGCGGGCGGCCCGGATCGCGGGCATGTGGGCCATGTCCGTGACGAAGAAGGTGAGCTTGACGACGTCGTCGAAACCGGCGCCCGCCGCCGCCAGGCAGCGGCGCAGGTTCTCGAAGACCTGGCGGGCCTGGGCCCCCGCGTCACCCTCGCCGACGAGATCGCCGTTCTCGTCCAGGGGGACCTGGCCCGACACCGCGACGAAACGGCCCGTGGCCGCCACGACATGGGAGTAGGCGGCGGCTGGGGCGACCCCGTCGGGGGCGGGGATCCGTGTCGGCTCACTCATGGGTCCATGGTGGACCACGGGTCCGACAGCGCCCCCGACGGGTGTGCGCGTGGGGGAGGTTCAGCCCCGGTAACCGAGCAGTCCGTGCAGTGTCGAACCCCGTGACGAGGACGAGGCGGCCTTCGCCGTCAGCGGCTTCGGGTCGGGCAGCGCCTCGCACACCGCGTCGGCCTCGCCGCCGCCGCGCGGCACCCTGCCGTCGGTCAGGTAGGCGGCCAGGTACTTGTCGAGGCAGGCGTTGCCGCTCAGCGTGATGCCGTGGTTGCCGCCGCCCTGCTCGACCACCAGGCTGGAGCCGCGCAGCTGGTGATGGACGGTCACCCCGCCCTCGTAGGGAGTGGCCGCGTCCCCGGTCGCCTGGAAGAGCAGCGCCGGCGGCAGGGAGCGGTTGGAGACGTCCACCGGCCGCAGCGAGTCCGTGGGCCAGAACGCGCACGGCGCGTTGTACCAGGCGTTGTTCCAGGCCATGAACGGCGCCTTGTCGTGCACGGCCCAGGTGTCCCGGCGCCACCGGCGCCAGTCGCGCGGCCAGGACGCGTCACGGCACTGCACCGCCGTGTAGACGCTGTAGCCGTTGTCGCCCGAGGCGTCGACGGCGCCGAAGTTCTCGTACGCCTCGACCAGCGGGTCCGCGTTCTTGCTGTTCACGTAGGAGGAGAACGCCTCGGCGAGGTAGGGCCAGTAACCGTTGTAGTAGCCGCCCGGGATGAAGGTGTCCTCCAGTTCGGAGGCGCCGACCTTCTTCTGGGCGGGGTTCTCGGCGAGCGCCGCGCGCATCGCGTACCACTTGGCCTCGACCACGGCCGGGTCCGTGCCGAGCCCGTAGGCCGCGTCGTGCTTGGCGACCCAGGCGAGGAACGCCAGGTGGCGGTCGTTGAAGGCGTAGTCCTGGCTGAGGTTGTCGTCGTACCACACCCCGGTGGGGTCGACGATGGAGTCGAGGACCAGCCGGCGGACCCGCTGGGGGTAGAGCTTGGCGTACACGGCCCCCAGGTAGGTGCCGTACGAGTAACCGAAGTAGTTGATCTTCTTGGCGCCGAGGGCCGCGCGGATCGCGTCCATGTCGCGGACCGCGCTCACCGTGTCGAGGTACGGCAGCAGGTTCGCGTACCTGGTGGCGCAGGCCCCGGCGAAATCCCTGGCGCGGGCGAGGTTGGCCCTCTCGACGGCCGCGGTGCCGGGGACGGTGTCGGGACGGACGGGCTTGAAGTGGCCCGGCTTGCAGTCGAGGGCCGGCTTGCTCCTGCCGACACCGCGCGGGTCGAAGCCGATGACGTCGTACTGCGCCGCCACGGCCTTGGGCAGTGCCGAGGCGACGAAGCCGGCCAGCGTGAGTCCGCTGCCGCCGGGACCGCCCGGGTTCACCAGCAGCGGCCCCTGGTACGTCCTGGCGGTGTGCGGGACGCGGGACAGCGCGAGGGTGATCCGCTCGCCGTAGGGGTTCGAGTGGTCCAGCGGCACCTTCACGGACGCGCACTGGAGCATCGGGTAGTCGCTGGTCCCGCACTTCTTCCAGACGGGTTTCGCGGTCCGGGCGGTGCGCGGTGCGGCGGGGCCGGTGCTCGCGTCGGCGGGGATCGACGTGATCATCCCGGCCAGGACGACGGCCGCCCCGCACAGAGCGGCTGCGCGTTTCTTCACAAGGCCTCCCAGGACGGAGGATTTTGAGCCGTGCACGCCACGGCCTTCGCCGTATCGTGCCGGAGGGGGGTCCTGGAAGAACGTGTTCCGGTGAGACTCGACCCGATTGGACGGCGGGATGCGCTCGGATGCCGTCACGGGCCGTGCGTACGCGCGGTCTTCGGGCGTGTGGTTGCCCGGGGCGGCGCGAGCGGCCGCCGTGACGGGCCGTCATCGGCCCTCAGAGCAGTGTGAGCTGCGTCGGTCCCGGCGCGGCGGGGGCCGGTGCGGCCGCGGGCCCGGGGGAGGTGATCCGGCGCGGCATGCCCGCGCGCGCGGGGCCTATGCCGTACTCCTGCGCCAGCTCGTGGACCTGACGGGTGATCCGGCGCTGGTACCACTTCGGCGCGTAGGCCCCTCCGCGTACAGCCGTTCGTAGCGCCGTACGAGGTGGGGGTGGTGGTGCTCCAGCCAGGCCATGAACCACTCGCGGGCGCCGGGCCGCAGATGCAGCACCAGCGGGGTCACCGAGGTGGCTCCCGAGGCCGCGACGGCCCGTACGGTGGCACGGAGCTGTGCGGGGTGGTCGCCGAGGAAGGGGATCACGGGGGCCATGAGGACGCCGCAGCCGATGCCGTGGTCCGCCAGTGCGCGCACGACGTCCAGGCGGCGCTCGGGGGCCGGTGTGCCCGGCTCCACGGTGCGCCACAGCTCGGTGTCGGTGAAGCCCACGGAGACCGAGATCCCCACGTCGGTGACCTCGGACGCCTGCTTCAGCAGGTCGAGGTCGCGCAGGACGAGCGTGCCCTTCGTCAGGATCGAGAAGGGGTTCGCGTGGTCGCGCAGGGCCGCGATGATGCCCGGCATGAGCCGGTAGCGGCCCTCGGCGCGTTGCACATTGGCAGTCCAGCCCGCTGACATGCGACGAATGATGTGTGGGCACTCAAACGGAAGACACCAGCACCCTGATTGATCTGGTCTGCCGGAAGTCGCAGGCCGTGAAGTCGAAGACCGGCCGCCGGGAAATCTCGGTCAGCGCGCAAGAGGCACGGGGACGACGTACAGCCGCTGTACAGCCGCTGAGCTTGGGCTGACCGTCCGGCACGTCTGGCGGGAAGTCGGCTCGGCCAGCCGCTTTCGCCGGTCGAAGAAAGTTCCGCAGCAGGATTTGGCTTTGCAGGCTCTGGAGCGTGGGGAAATCGGCGGCCTTTGGGTGTTCAGGCTTGACCGCTGGACCCGCCGGGGAGCGGGTGCAATCCTCAGCATCGTTGAACCGACGGACGGGCGGCCCCGCCGTCTGCTGGTGGACAACGGAGACCCTGACACGCCGGGCGTAGGACTGGATAGCGCAAACCCGCGTGACCGTAGCGAACTCATCCGGCGCGCTGAGGATGCCCGCGAAGAAACGGAAGTGCTCAGCGAGCGCGTACGGAACACCAAGACTTTCCAGCGGGAAAATGGGGAGTGGCTTAACGGTGTCGCGCCTTATGGGCTGCGAATCGTGATGGTGTCCACCGAGGACGAGGATGGCGAGGAAATCGAAGAACGCAAGCTAGAGCGTGACACTGAGACGCTGCCGGGGTGGCTAAGCGGGAGATCTCCCGTCGGCTGGACGAACGGGGCGTGCCGTCTCCCACGGGTAAGACTTGGGCTTTCAGTACCGTGGCGAACATGATCGACAATCCCGCGTATGCCGGATGGCAGGTGACCGGGCGTGAGGAAGGAAAGTCCCGGCGACTGCTGTACCGGAACGCTGCCGGGGAAAAGGTCAGCGTGATGATTGGCCCGGCGGTTCTCACTGAGAAGGAGTGGAACGCGGCGCAGGCGGCATCGCGGGGCACCGGGCCGCCCGGAGGCAAGGAATCTTGGAAGGCGCGGCACGTCCTCACGGATCTACTGGAATGCACTGGGTGTGGCGGTTCTATGACGTGGCGTGGCAAGGGGTATTCGTGCTGGCGCCCTGGTGCTGGTGGGGTATGCCCCGCGCCCGCCTATGTCGCGCAGGAAAGCGCGGAAGGCCACGTGTTCTATCGCTGGTCCACTCGGCTTGCAGCGCTGGACCCGGGCGACCGACTGCTGTCGATTGTCGCGGAGCGCTGGAAGGCGCGGCAGGACCCTGAGGCGACCGAGGGCGAAGCGGCGGCGCGGGCGGCGCTGGCGGACGCCGAGGCGGCACTCTCGCGACTGTGGAAGGACCGGCGCGCGGGTCTCTACGACGGGCCGTCTGAAAGCTATTTCGCCCCGTCGCTGAAGGAAGCCAACGACGCCGTGTTGACAGTGCGAAAGACGCTGGATGGGGCGCGCGGGCAAGGTTCCGTAGATATCTCGTTTCTGCTGGAGACGGTAGACCAGCACGAAGCGTGGGAAGTGGCGGATGACCTGCTCAAGCGTGATCTGCTGCGGCTGGCTATCCGGCGTATCCGGGTGAAGAAAGCCGACTACCGGGGCCAGGCGTTCGACGGCCTAAAGCGCATGGAAATCATCTGGCACGACGACGAATAGCAGCAAGGCACCACGGGCCCGGTTCGGAGCGATCCGGGCGGGGCCCTTTCGCGTCCACAGACGGCCATCCAGAGGCCCTAAGGCAGTGCCGCCACCGACCCATAGAGTGTCTGTCGCGGACATGCACAGGCAGAGAGACAGGCACAGTGATAGAGCACGGACCCGAGATCATCGGCCGCGAGATCCTGCGGGTGATGGCGCAGACCGAGCGTGAGGCGGACACCATGGGCAAGACCCGGCGGCGCGAGGTGAACACCCGGCTCAGCGCCCTGAAGTGGGCGCTCAACGTCCTCGTAACGGGTGACACCACCAAACCCCCGGGGGCGGAGCTTGAGGCGTTCCTAGGGGCTCTCAAGTCCTCGCAATAGCGGGTCTCGCGGAACCCAGGTGATCGACATCGTCGGCACGGGAGGAGGCGGCGCCCACACCGTCAACGTCTCCGCCATGGCCGCGATCGTCCTCGCCGCCACCGGTATCTCCGTCGTCAAACACGGCGGCCGGTCCGTCTCCAGCAAGGCCGGCAGCGCCGACGTCCTGGAAGCGCTGGGCCTGCCCTTGGACCTCACCCCCAACGACGTGGCGCGGTGCGTGCACGACGTCGGGATCGGTTTCACTTTCGCTCCGCGGTTCCACCACGGGCTGCGGCACGCCGTCCCGGTCCGAAAGGCCCTCGGCGTGCCCACGGCCATCAACTATCTGGCCCCGCTGACCAACCCCGCCGGCCCCGGCAACGGGACCTGACGCCGGCCGCCATCCGTTGACCGCCGGTACCCGTGCCGCCCAGGGCCTTGGACCAGCAAGACGGCGCCAACAGCCGCCCGATGCCGTACGAATAGTGGTGACCCACGACATCGACCGAGTCCTTCCCCGCCATCTCTGGTCACGCCCGCCCCGCCAGCACCGTCGCGGGTCGCGCGGACTCGCCCGGAGACACCATGGCCCTCGTCATGGCGGAGCATGGCCGGCTCGGCGACCGGCGCAGCGCATCAGCCCCGAGGAGGAAGTGGCGATCTTTGCTCGGGCCGACGAGCTCAACGCCCGCATCGCCGAAATTCTCGAGCAGTACGGTCTAGTGCCGCGGCAGGCAACGTTCGCCCCGTCGCGACGCCCGGCACGCTCCCCCAAGCTCTTCGAGCAGGGGGCACCCCCACTCGCCGCACCGGCCGAAAGCCCGAGTACGCCCAGTACGAGGGCTTCCGGCCGGCACGCCGAGAGCACGCACCGGACGCCGCTCCTCGATGGGCGAACGTTGCCTGCCGCGGCACTAGGCTCGTAGGCATGGGAATCGACTGGGAGAACATGCTCGGCACAAGCGGCAACGGCCTCGACGGCGCCTACGACAGCGCGGTCTCCGCGGTCATCTACAGCGAGGACCCGGGGGACGACCGTCGTTCACTCCCAGTCGGCGAAGAGCGCGACGACACAGACGGCCTGCGCTGACCTGAGCGCACACACGGAAACGCCCCGGTGGGCGTCAGGGAAGTCGCAGGGGTCGTCCGGGCCTTGCAGGGCGATTGTCCGCAGGCTGGTTCCGCGCGGCCTGTACGGGCCGGTGCAGGACTGCCTCGACGGCGTCCTGGGTGACTGACGCGTTCCTGAAGCGTGTCTGCTGCTGGTGCGTCGGTTACAGGCGCTTCGCTGTGCGGTCGCGCAGCAGCAGCCACTGGCTCGCGTCGGCGCCGCCTGAGCGCGCAGCCGGTCCATGCAGCAGCACGGCGTAAGCCGTCCTCTCCGCCTTGCTCGGGGCGGGATGCTGGCCGGGTGCCTCCGGGGTCGGGAATGACCTCGTCATGGCTTTCCATGCCTTGTCCGCGTTCGGAGTGCTGAGCATCGGCCCTCCCGGGCTCAATAGGGTCATGCAGTGAAGTACACGCACGCGTGCGAGCAACCGCGGTAGGGGTTGACCGTCCACTCGAACGGCATCCGGGAGGCGCCCGGAACCCGGTTCACGATCGACCGTGCCCGGATCTCGTGGAACGTGATCCCCCTGAACTCCGGCGTGTCGAACGTCCTCGTGGTGACCGAGTCCGCGCCGAACAGGGCGGCGTCCCGGGCGGGGGTCCCGGCGGGCTCCGCTGTCAGGTTCTCCCAGCGCATGGCGCCTCCTAGGTAGCACTGGACAGAGAATAGAACACATGTTCCCTTGATCGTGCGACCTGATTCCCGTGTCGTCCCGCCGACGCCGCCCGCACCCGCGGGGCACCCCGATTTGGGCGGCCGGGGCGCCGGGTGGTTGGCTGGCCGCACACCCCGAGGAACGAAGTGCTGGAGGAAAGTGCCATGGCGCAGGTCGAGGCCACGACGGAGCGGGTCATCGCGGCGGACGCGGAGGCGGTGTTCGACGCCCTGGCCGACTACAGCAGCACGCGGCAGAAGGTGCTGCCCGAGCACTTCAGCGAGTACGAGGTGCGCGAGGGCGGCGACGGCGAGGGCACCCTCGTCCACTGGAAGCTCCAGGCCACCAGCAAGCGCGTCCGCGACTGCCTCCTGGAGGTGAGCGAGCCCACCGACGGCGAGCTCGTCGAGAAGGACCGCAACTCCTCGATGGTCACCACCTGGCGCGTCACCCCGGCCGGTGAGGGGAAGTCGCGCGTCGTGGTCACCACCGTCTGGAACGGCGCGGGCGGCATCGGCGGCTTCTTCGAGCGGACCTTCGCGCCCAAGGGGCTCGCCCGCATCTACGACGCCCTGCTCGCCAACCTCGCGGCGCAGACCGAGAAGTGACCGTCCCCTCCGGGACGCGCACGGCTCCCGGAGGAAAGGGCGGGGCCGCCGGACGGTGACGTGACGGGCGTGGCCGCCGCGAGGCCGTCCCCGGGCGTGCCGTGCCTTCACCGTTGCGGGCGGATCCCCCTCTTCCGCGCGGCGACGGGCCGCGATCCGTCACGCCCGCCGGGAGCCGTCGCGGCCGGTGGTGATCGCCCGGCGGGCGCCACGAGGGAGCGGGCGCGTCGGCGGGAGCGCTCCGGCGCGGGGCGAACCGGCCGTCTTCCCCCCCCGGCGGACCGGCCCGAGGAGCGCCCGAGGAGTGCCCGGAAGGCCCGCCGCGCGCCGGAGCCGCCCCCGCGGCATCAATTCACGGGTTGCCACACATCGCGACCGGCCGCCGCCGTACGGTAGTGGGGGCGGCACAAATCTTGCGGAGCCGTGGGGAGAGGGGGCCCTGGGTCATGGACCGTGGCACCGAAGCGGGCGCGGCCACCGGCCCCGGCGTCGGGACCCCCGCGGGGGAGCACGCCGGCATCGGCCGTGTCCCGCTGGCCGTGGTGGTCGTGGACCGCGACGGGCTCGTCTCGCACTGGAGCAGCGGCGCGCGGCGCATGTTCGGCGCCTCCAGGGAGGAAGCGCTCGGCCGCCACGCGGTGGACCTGCTCCCGGTCTCCGGCGCACTCCCCGACGACGCGGCCCCCTTCGGGAGCCGTGCCACGTACGACGGACTCGGGCCCGGCCTGGAGTCCTCCCTGGACGGGGACCTCTCCTATCCCACCGCCGGACGCGCCCGCCTCACCGAGGCCGGTCCCGACCGGATCGACGTCCTGTGGTGGGCCTACCCGCTGGTGGGCCCGGGGCCCGAGCGGCTGCTCGTGCTCGCCGCCGACGCGGCCGCGATGCGGCACGAGGACGACGACGTCTCCTTCGAGCGCATCGCGCCCGGCTTCGCGCTGCACACCGACTTCCCCGGCGCCGAGGAACTGGCCCGCCGGCTCCCCGACATCCTGCCCAGCATGAGCGTCGGCGAGAGCGCCCGGATCGTCGCACAGGTTCTGGAACTGGGATATCCCGTCCTGGAGTTCAGCCAGAACGAGCGGGTGCCCGTTACCCCCGACTGGGGAGTGCCCCGGCGCGCGGAGCGCAAGGCGCGCCGCGAGCGGGCGGCCCGGGCCGCGGCCTCCGGGAAGCCCCTGCCGCAGGACCCGCAGGACCCGCAGGACGACGAGGGCGAGGACCTCGAGTACGTGGCCGTGCGGGAGCGCCTGGAGTTCCTGAACGAGGTCAGCGGACGCATCGGAACCTCCCTCGACCTGTCGCGGACCGTCCTGGAGGTCAGCCGGGCCGTCGTGCCGCGCTTCACGGACGTGGCGGGCACCTATCTGCGCGAACAGGTCGTGGCCGGCGAGGGCTTCCCCGAAGGCGTTCCCGACACGACCACGATGTGGCACCGGGTCGCCGTGGAGCACACGGACGAGCCGGGCCGCTGGGACGACGTCGTGCCGGTCGGCGAGGCCATGCCCTTCCCGGCGCACACCCCCTTCTTCCAGTGCATGACCACCGGCGAGCCCGTCCTCGTGCCGCGCATCAGCGAGCAGATGGGGCACATGATCGCCGCGCAGTTCGAGAAGCGCGACATCAGGCCGCTCATCACCGGCCGTTCCATGCTGGTCGTTCCCCTCAAGGCCCGGCAGGTGGTGCTCGGGTTCATGATCCTGCTGCGGCACCCCGAGCGCGTCGAGTTCAACGACATGGACCGGGTCACCGGTGCCGAGCTGGCCGCCCGCGCGGGCCTGGTGCTCGACAACGCGCGCATGTACACCTATCAGGAGAGCGTCGCCGAGACCCTCCAGGACAGCATGCTGCCGACCATCGCACCCCGCATGGCCGGCTGCGACATCGCCACCCGCTACCTGCCGGGAACGCTCCTCGGACGCGTCGGCGGCGACTGGTTCGACTCGGTGAAGCTGCCCGGCTCGCGCACCGCCCTGGTCGTGGGGGACGTCATGGGCCACGGCCTCAACTCCGCGGCGATGATGGGCCAGCTGCGCACCGCCGTGCAGACCATGGCCGCGCTCGACCTGCCGCCCGCCCAGCTCCTGCGCAACCTCGACGACCTCGCCCAGCGTCTCGGCGACACCTACCTCGCGACCTGCCTGTACGCCGTCTACGACCCGATCGCCGGAATGCTGCACCTCGCCAACGCCGGCCACGTCCCGCCGGTCCTGGTCCGCGCCGCGGACGGCCGCAGCGAACTGCTCGACCTGCCGACAGGCGCGCCCATCGGGGTCGGCGGAGTGCCCTTCGAAGCGGTCCGCGTACGGGTGGAACCGGGCGACCGGCTCGTGATGTGCACCGACGGGCTGGTCGAGGTGCGCGGCGAGGACATCGGTGTCGGCCTGGCCACCCTGTGCGAGTCCGCCGCCCACCCGGCCGCCTCCATGGACCACGCCTGCGACACCATCATCCGCGCGCTCAACACACGGGGCGGCCGCAAGGACGACGTCGCCCTGCTGATGGCCCGGCTCAACGGGATCGAGCCGGCGGACGTCGCCGAATGGCGCCTGGCGCTCGACCCGGCCGAGGCCGGCAGAGCGCGCGCCGTGGTCCGCGAACAGCTTCACGAGTGGGGCCTGACGGGTCTCGCCGACAACGCCGGGCTGATGGTCGGCGAACTCGTCACCAACGCCGTACGGCACGCGAACAGCCGTGGGATCGAGCTGCGTCTCGTCCGCGGCGACACCCTGCTGTGCGAGGTGGGCGACGACGATCACACGCTCCCCGTCCTGCTCAGCGCCGGCCCCGGCGACGAGTTCGGACGCGGACTGCGGCTCGTGAGCACGCTGTCCCGCGAGTGGGGGGCCAGTCGTACCGGCGCGGGCAAGACCGTGTGGTTCGAACTCACGCTTCCGCGCCGCTGATCCCTTCCCTCGCCGTCCCGCACGCCGGCGCGGCCACCGCGGGTGAAGACGTACGGGGTTCGAATGAGGGGTGAAGGAACGCGTCAGCCGCTTGTCGCCGCACGCCGGGCGCGGTAGACCGATCAGGTCCGCCGGATCCCGGCGGGCGCGGTCGCGACCCCGGGAGCGGGCATGAGCGTGAGCAGTCGGTACAGGGGAGCCTGGGAGGGCTTCTGGCGCGAGGCCCCCACCGGACAGGGCGGGGTCCTCTGGGACACCGAGCCCGCGCTGACGGCCGCCGTCCACCTCGCCCACTTCGAACCGCACCTGACGGCACCCGACCTGCCCCTGGTGGACCTCGGCTGCGGCAACGGCACCCAGACCCGCTTCCTGGCCGACCGGTTCCCGCAGGTCGTCGGCACGGACCTGGTGTCCGCGGCGCTCGACCACGCCCGCGGCGCCGATCCGGCGGGCCTGGCCCGCTACCGGCTGCTCGACGCGGCGGACAAGGCCGAGACCGAGGCGCTGCACGCGGAGCTCGGCGACGCCAACGTCTACATGCGGGGCGTGCTCCACCAGTCCGAGCCGGACGACCGGCAGTCGCTGGCGGACGGTCTGGCCACCCTCGCGGGCGACCGGGGCCGGATCTTCCTGGTCGAGCTCGCCGAGGCCGCCGGTCCGCTCCTGCGCGCCCTGGCCCAGGGCCCGGACGGCCCCCCGGCCAAGCTGGCCCCGGTGTTCCGGCACGGCATAGCCCCGGGCGAGGTCACGGACGCGGCGGTCCCCGAGCATCTGCGCCGGGCCGGCCTCACGGTCCTCGCGAGCGGTGAACTCCCGCTCCTGACGACCGAGCACACGCCCGACGGCACCGCCGTCGAACTTCCGTCGCGGTGGCTGGTGGCCGGCCGCCCCGGCTGACGCCGGTGGCCCTGACCGGCAGGAGTTGTCCACAGGCTCTGCCGGGTCCGGGCCGGAGCGCGTACGGTTTCGGCATGAAGATCCTCATCAGCGCCGACATGGAAGGCGCCACGGGCGTGACCTGGCCGGCCGACGTGTTGCCGGGGACTCCCCAGTGGGAGCGGTGCCGCGCGTTGTTCACCTCCGACGTGAACGCCGCGGTGCTCGGTTTCTTCGACGGCGGCGCCGACGAGGTGCTGATCAACGAAGCCCACTGGAGCATGCGGAACCTGCTGCTCGAGCGGCTCGACGAGAGAGCGGAGATGCTCACCGGGCGGCACAAGTCGCTGTCCATGGTCGAGGGCGTGCAGCACGGGGACGTGGACGGCATCGCGTTCGTCGGCTACCACGCGGGAGCGGGCATGGAGGGCGTCCTCGCCCACACCTACCTGGCGAACTCCATCACGGGCGTGTGGATCGACGACGTACGGGCCAGCGAGGGCCTGCTCAACGCGCGCGTCGTCGCCGAGTACGGCGTGCCGGTCGTGCTGGTCACCGGCGACGACGTGGCCTGCGAGGACGCCCTCGGGTACGCGCCCGAGGCGCCGAAGGTCGCCGTGAAGGACCACGTCTCGCGGTACGCGGCCGTGTGCCGCACCCCGGCCAGAACCGCCGCGGACATCCGGGCCGCAGCCAAGGAGGCGGCCGCGCTGGCGGTGCGCCACGAGCCGGTCGCCGGCGGGCCGTTCACCATCGTCCTGGAGTTCGACGCCGAGCACCTGGCCATGGCCGCCACCGTCGTCCCCGGAGTGGACCGGGTCGGCGAGCGGAAGATCGCTTACACCAGCGACACGATGTACGAGGGAATTCGGACCTTCAAGGCGGTCACCACGATCGTCTCGGCCGCAGTGGAGGAGCAGTATGGCTGACGAACGCGCACTCGACGAGGTCGTCCGGTTCACCTCCGACCTCATCCGGATCGACACCACCAACCGGGGCGGTGGGGACTGCCGGGAGCGCCCGGCCGCCGAGTACGCCGCCGCCCGGCTGACCGAGGCGGGCCTGGAACCCACGATCCTGGAGCGCACCAAGGGGCGCACGAACGTCGTGGCCCGGCTGGAGGGCACCGACCCGTCCGCCGACGCGCTGCTCGTCCACGGCCATCTGGACGTGGTGCCCGCCCAGGCCGAGGACTGGAGCGTCCACCCGTTCTCCGGGGAGGTCCGCGACGGCGTCGTGTGGGGACGCGGCGCGGTCGACATGAAGAACATGGACGCGATGATCCTCTCCGTCGTCCGGTCCTGGGCGCGCGAAGGCGTACGGCCCCGCCGTGACCTGGTCATCGCGTTCACCGCGGACGAGGAGGCGAGCGCCGAGGACGGCTCGGGCTTCCTGGCCGACAAGCACTCGGGGCTCTTCGAGGGCTGCACCGAGGGCATCAGCGAGTCGGGGGCGTTCACCTTCCACGACGGCGGCGGACGGCAGCTCTATCCGATCGCGGCGGGGGAGCGCGGTACCGGCTGGCTCAGACTCACCGCGCGGGGACGGGCGGGCCACGGCTCCAAGGTGAACCGGAGCAACGCCGTGACCCACCTCGCCGCCGCGGTCGCCCGCATCGGCGCTCACGAGTGGCCGCTGCGCATCACCCCGACCGTGCGGGCCGCCCTGACCGAACTCGCGGCCCTGTACGGGGTGGACGGCGATCCGGACGACGTGGACGCCCTCCTGGGCAAGCTCGGCCCGGCGGCCTCGCTCGTCGAGGCGACCGTCCGCAACAGCGCCAACCCGACGATGCTGAGCGCCGGTTACAAGATCAACGTGATTCCGGGGGAGGCCGTCGCCCACGTGGACGGCAGATTCCTGCCCGGCGGCGAGGACGAGTTCCGCACCACCATGGACCGGCTCACCGGACCGGACGTGGAGTGGGAGTTCCACCACCGCGAGGTGGCTCTCCAGGCCCCGCTGGACTCACCGACGTACGCGCGGATGCGCGCGGCCGTCGAGGAGTTCGCGCCCGAGGGCCATGTCGTCCCGTACTGCATGTCGGGCGGCACGGACGCCAAGCAGTTCTCCCGCCTCGGCATCACCGGCTACGGCTTCGCACCGCTCAAGCTCCCGGAGGGCTTCGACTACCAGGCGATGTTCCACGGAGTCGACGAGCGCGTCCCGGTCGAGGCGCTCCACTTCGGTGTCCGCGTCCTCGACCGCTTTCTGCGCACGGCCTAGGGGGACGAGATGCAGACCACGTCATACGGTTCATGGCCCTCGCCGATCGACGCGGGGCTCGCCGCCGCGCACGACGGCCATCCCGAGTACGTCGGCTTCGTCGGCGACGAGGCATGGTGGACCGAGCCCCGGCCCGCCGAGGGCGGGCGGCGCACACTGGTGCGGCGCAGGGCGGACGGCACCGAGGAGCCGGTCCTCCCGGCCCCCTGGAACGTGCGCAGCCGCGTCATCGAGTACGGCGGCAGCCCCTGGGCGGGAGCCATGCGGCCCGAAGGCCCGCTGGTCGTCTTCGTCGACTTCGCCGACCAGCGCCTCTACCGCTGTGAGCCCGGAGGCGAACCGCGCCCGTTGACACCCCTCTCGCCGGTGGGCGGCGGGCTGCGCTGGGTCGACCCGCAGCTTCACCCGGAGCGCGGCGAGGTCTGGTGCGTGATGGAGGAGTTCACCGGCGAAGGCCCCACCGACGTGCGCCGTGCCGTCGTCGCGGTGCCGCTGGACGGATCGGCGGCGCTGGACCGGGACGCCGTGCGCGAACTGTCCGACGGGCGGCACCGGTTCGTCACCGGCCCCCGGCTCTCGCCGGACGGCCGGCAGGCGGTCTGGCTCGCCTGGGACCACCCGCGGATGCCGTGGGACGGCACCGAGGTGATCCTCGCCGACGTCACCGGGGACGGCACGCTGTCCGACCCGCGGACCGTCGCGGGAGGCCCGGAGGAGTCCGTCGTCCAGGCCGACTGGGCGGCCGACGGCACACTCCTGTACGCGAGCGACCGCAGCGGCTGGTGGAACCTCCACCGCCTCGGCGCGGACGGCGGGCCGATCGCCGTCTGCCCGCGCGAGGAGGAGTTCGGCGGCCCGCTCTGGAAGATCGGACTCCGCTGGTTCGCGCCGCTGGACAGCGGTCTGATCGCCGTCGTGCACGGACGGGGCGCCACCGCGCTGGGGATCCTGGACCCCGAGACCGGCGAACTCGTCGACACGGCCGGCCCCTGGACCGAGTTCGCGGCGACGCTCGCCGTGCACGGCAGCAGGGTCCTCGGCGTCGGGGCGAGCCCCCGCAGCGCCCACGAGGTCGTCGAACTGGACGCCCGCACCGGGCGGGCCCGGGTGATCGGGGCCGCGCACGACGACCCGGTCGATCCCGCCCACTACCCGGAACCCCAGATCCGCACCTTCGCCGGTCCCGCCGGACGCGAGGTCCACGCGCACATCTACCCCCCGCACCACCCCGGCCACGTCGGCCCCGCCGACGAACTCCCGCCGTACGTCGTGTGGGTGCACGGCGGCCCCACCGGCCGGTCGCCCCTCGTGCTCGACCTGGAGATCGCCTACTTCACCTCCCGGGGGATCGGGGTGGCCGAGGTCAACTACGGCGGATCGACCGGCCACGGGCGGGAGTACCGCAACCTGCTGCGCGAGCAGTGGGGCGTCGTCGACGTCGAGGACTGCGCTGCCGTCGCGCTCGCGCTCGCCGACGAGGGCACCGCCGACCGGCGACGGCTCGCGATCCGCGGCGGCAGCGCGGGAGGCTGGACGACGGCCGTGTCGCTCGCCACCACCGACGTCTACGCCTGCGGCACGATCATCTATCCCGTGATCGACCTCACCGGATGGGCCTCGGGCGGGACCCACGACTTCGAGTCGCAGTACCTGGAATCGCTCGTCGGTCCGATCGCCGAGGTGCCGGCCCGGTACACGGAGCGGTCGCCGTCCACGCACGCCGACCGGATCACCGCTCCCTTCCTGCTGCTCCAGGGGCTCGACGACGCCATCTGCCCGCCCGACCAGTGCGAACGCTTCCTGGCGAGCGTCGAGGAGCGGGGTCGCAGGGTCCCCCACGCCTACATCGCCTTCGAGGGGGAAGGGCACGGGTTCCGTCGCGCCGAGACGATGGTGCGCGCGCTGGAGGCCGAACTCTCCCTGTACGCCCAGGTCCTCGGACTGAACCCGCCCGGCATCCCCGCCCTGGAGCTGTCCGAGTGAGGCGGACAGCAGCATCGGAACACCAGCGACCGGAGTACCACGAGTGACCCGAACGACCGCACCGACGACCGCACTGACCAGGCCCGCGCGGCTCACCGCGGGGGCCAGGGTCGCGATCGTCGCGCCCAGCGGCCCCGTCCCCGAGGAACGGCTCCAAGCCGGCCTCGACATCCTGCGGGGCTGGGACCTCGACCCTGTCGTGGCACCCCATGTCCTGGACCGGCACGCCGAGTTCGCCTACCTGGCGGGCACGGACGCGGACCGGGCCGCCGACTTCCAGGCGGCCTGGTGCGACCCGGACGTGGCCGCGGTGCTGTGCGCCCGCGGCGGCTACGGCGCCCAGCGCATGGTCGACCTCCTCGACTGGGACGCCGTCCGGGCCGCGGGCCCCAAGGTCCTCGTCGGCTTCAGCGACATCACCGCGCTGCACGAGGCGTTCGCCACGCGGGCGGGGCTCGCGACCCTGCACGGGCCGATGGTGGCCTCCCTCGTGTTCCTGAAGAACGCGCGGGCGCAGGAGCACCTGCGGGCGACCCTCTTCGAACCCGAGTCGGTGCGGACCATCGCCTCCGGCCGGGCCACCCCCCTCGTGCCGGGGAAGGCCCGGGGCGTCACCCTCGGCGGCTGCGTCAGCCTGCTGGCCGCCGAGCTCGGCACACCGCACGCCCGTGCCGGTGCCCGGGACGGGCTGCTCCTGATCGAGGACGTCGGCGAGGAGGCGTACCGGCTGGACCGGATCCTGACGCAGCTGCTGCGCGGCGGCTGGCTCGACGGGGTGGCCGGGGTGGCGCTCGGCTCCTGGGTGGACTGCGGACCGTACGAAAAGCTCCGCGAGGTGTTCGCCGACCGGCTCGGCCCGCTCGGTGTCCCGGTCGTCGAGCACATGGGGTTCGGGCACGAGGAGGGGACGCTGACGATACCGTTCGGCCTCCGCGCCGAGCTCGACGCGGACGCGGGGACACTGACACTGGAGGAACCCGCGCTGCGCTGACGTCATGAAGCTGTCGCCGGGCCCGTGTTCGCGTAGGGTGACCGGATGCCTGAGAACGCCGGCCTTCTCGCCGAGGGTCCCCGTGTGGGCATCCGCCCCTTCACCCTCGCGGACGGCGCGGAGTTCACCGCACGGGCCCGGGAGAGCAGGAGCCTGCACCACCCCTGGCTCTTCCCGCCCACCGACATCGACGCCTACGCCGCCTACGCCGGGAGGCTCATCGAGGACCCGACCAAGGCCGGGTTCCTCGTCCGCGAGCGGGACGGCGGGGGGATCGCCGGTTTCATCAACATCAACAACATCGTCCGGGGCGGTTTCCTGTGCGGCGCCCTCGGCTACGGCGCCTTCGCGCACGCGGCGGGGCGCGGGCTGATGACCGAGGCGCTCGGCCTCGTCGTGCGGTACGCCTTCGGGAAGATGGGCCTGCACCGGCTGGAGATCAACGTGCAGCCGGGCAACGCGGGGTCGATCGCGCTCGCCCGGACGAGCGGCTTCCGGCTCGAAGGTTTCTCACCGGACTTCATCCACATCGACGGTGCCTGGCGGGACCACGAACGGTGGGCGATCACCGCGGAGATGGTCAAAACCCCCTGACGGCCGGCGCCTTTGCCGAATCCTGACCGGATCCGGACCGGCGGACACCCTGGTCAGCGGACCGACGACCATGTTCCATGGGCGTCGTGACGACGATCCGACGTGACGTGCTGGTCCTCCCGGCGGCGGAACTGGGCCCGAGCAACCCGCTGCCGCCCCTGCGGACCCTCGACGAGATGCACCGTATCGACGACCGCGACCGCGTCGGCCTGCCGGGCGACATGGCCCGGCAGATCGGGTACGAGCCGCTGCGCAGCGTGCTGCCCGAGCGCATACGCGACGGGTACGGGCGGGAACGGGTGCCGCGCGAGCTCGACACGATAGTGATCGAGAACGACCGGCTGCGGGCCACCGTGCTGCCCGGCTACGGGGGCCGCGTCGTCTCGCTCTTCCACAAGCCCACCGCGACGGAGCTGCTGTACACCAACCCGGTGCTCCAGCCGGCCTGCTTCGCCCTCAACGGCGCCTGGTTCTCCGGCGGCATCGAGTGGAACATCGGAGCCACCGGGCACACCACCCTGTCGTGCTCACCCGTCCACGCGGCCCGCGTCCCCGCCCCGGACGGCGGCGAGATGCTGCGCCTGTGGGAGTGGGAACGCCTGCGCGACCTCCCCTTCCAGGTCGACCTGTGGCTGCCGGACGGATCCGACTTCCTGTACGTCGGCGTCCGCGTCCGCAACCCGCACGAGAGACCCGCCCCGCTGTACTGGTGGTCCAACATCGCGGTCCCCGAGGAGCGCAGGGTGCTCGCCCCGGCCGAGGAGGCCTATCACTTCGGCTACGAGCGACGGCTGCGCCGGGTGCCCGTGCCGGCGTACGACGGGACCGATCGGACGTACCCCCTCGACAGCGTCTTCCCCGCCGACTACTTCTACGAGGTGCCCGACGGGCGGCGCCGCTGGATCGCCGCGGTCGACGGCTCGGGCGAGGGCCTGGCCCAGACGTCCACCGACGTCCTGCGCGGGCGCAAGCTCTTCGTCTGGGGCTCGGGACCCGGCGGCCGCCGCTGGCAGGAGTGGCTCACCGAGCCGGGCACCGGCGGGTACTGCGAGATCCAGGCCGGACTCGCCCGCACCCAGCTCGAACACGTACGGCTCGAGGCGGAGAGCGACGTCTCCTGGCTGGAGGCGTACGGGCCGCTGTCGGTGAACGCGGAGACGGCGCACGGGGCGGACTGGGAGGCCGCCCGCACGGAGGTCGAGGGCCGGCTGGAGAGCGCCCTCTCCCGGGACGCGGTCGACGCCGCGTACGCCGCCTGGCTGCCGCACGCCGACACCGCGCCCGGCGAGGTCCTCGCCGTCGGTTCCGGCTGGGGCGCGCTCGAAGTGCTGCGCGCCGCCCACAAGCTGCCCGGGACGCCCTTCGAGGAGAGCACGCTCGGCGAGGAGCAGGAGCCGTGGCGGGAGCTGCTGGGCTCCGGGGCGTTCCCCGAGCCCGGGCGGGCCGGGCCGCCCGGCGGGACGCTGGTGGCGTCGCACTGGCGCGACATGCTGGAGACGGCGCCCGCCACCCCGTCCGCCGAGTACCACCTCGGGGTCGCCCAGTGGCATGCCGGGGACGTGGCGCAGGCCGTGCGGAGCTGGGAGCGGGCGCTCGAACCGGCCCCCTCGCGCTGGCCGTTGCTGCGCTGCCTCGCCGTCGCCGACCAGGAGGCGGGCAACGACGAGCGGGCCGCCGACCGTTACGCCGAGGCCTTCGACGACCTCTGCCGCGAGGTGGGCGACGACGGGCGGCGGTGGACCGAGGTGAGCGCCGCGCTCGGCCGTGAGGCCGTCGAGGCGCTGCTGAAGGCCAGGCGTCCGGCACAGGCGCGTGCCGTGTGGGAACGGCTGGACCGCGGAACCCGGGAGCGCGGCCGGTTCCGCCTCGTCGAGGCCGGACTCCTGCTCGCCGAGGGCCGCCGTGAGGACGCGCGGGCGGTCTTCGAGGCGGGCTTCGAGGTCGCCGACCTGCGCGAGGGGGCGGAGACCATCGACCGGCTGTGGTCCCGGATCGGCGACGAGCCCCTGCCGGCGCGCTACGACTTCCGCATGCGGCCGCCGTCCACGCCCTGAGCCGGCCTCCCCGGACCCGCGTGACCACCGGCCCGGGTGCTCCACCGCCGGGTGGGGCACCCGGGACGCCCCGCCCCGCGGGGCGGGCGCCCGTCAGCCGTTGCGGTCCGCGTACTCGTACACCGATCCGTCGGGATGGACGGCGATGAGGTTGCGGCCCGCGGGTGTCTCCACCGGGCCCGCGACGACACGGGCGCCGAGGCCGGTGAGGACCCGGCCGGTCTCCTCGACGTCCTTGACGGCGATCGTCGCCGCGACCTTGCGCAACACGTCGAGTTCGGACTCCGGCCCGCTCATCAGCAGGAAACAGCCGACCGCGGCGACCGACACGCCGCCGCGCTCGAAGCGGAGCGCCCTGCCGCCCGAGAGCCGTTCGTAGAAGGGGACCGCAGCCTCCAGGTCGTCGACGCAGACGCGCAGCGTGGCTCCCAGAATCTCCATGGGGGCGAGCCTAGTTGGGCGCGCCCGGCAGGGGAGATCGATTCGGGCGATCGCCCACGGTGCCCGAGTGCCTCCGTCGTGTGTCCGGCACGGGCGCGGTCCGTGAGACGCCGGGCGCGCCCGTGTTTGGGTCCCCGGGTCGGGGGGACGCGGAAGGCCCGTGCGGCGGACGGAGACCGGCCCCCCGCCCGTGTGGGTGAGGGGCCGGAGCACCGGGCTGTCCGGAAGCCGCCGGGCGGAGGGAAGGAGCATCATGACCACACGCCGGCTCATCGACCTGGCCCAGCAACTGCGTGTCGACAGCGTCCGGGCCGCCGACGCCGCGGGTTCGGGACACCCGACGTCGTCCATGTCCGCCGCCGACCTGATGGCGGTCCTGCTGGCCAACCACACGCGCTACGACTTCGAACGCCCCCAGCACCCCGGCAACGACCGCTTCGTCCTCTCCAAGGGGCACGCCTCACCGCTCCTGTACGCCGCGTACAAGGCGGCCGGCGCGTTGAGCGAGGCCGAACTGCTCACCTTCCGCAAGGCGGGCAGCCGGCTCGAAGGGCATCCCACGCCCCGGCGGCTCCCCTGGGTCGAGACCGCCACCGGATCGCTCGGCCAGGGGCTGCCCGTCGGGGTCGGCATCGCGCTCGCCGGAAAGAGGCTCGACCGCACCGGGTACCGGGTCCGGGTGCTGTGCGGCGACAGCGAACTGGCCGAGGGGTCCGTGTGGGAGGCCGCCGAGCACGCGGGGTACGAACGCCTCGACAACCTCACGGTGATCGTCGACGTCAACCGCCTGGGCCAGCGCGGGCCGACCCGCCACGGACACGACCTCGACGCGTACGCGCGCCGGTTCGGGGCCTTCGGCTGGCACACCGTCGAGATCGACGGACATGACGTGGACGCGATCGACCGGGCCTTCGGGGAGGCGGATTCCACCGACGGACAGCCCACCGTGATCCTCGCCCGCACCCTCAAGGGCAAGGGCGTGCAGTCGGTCCAGGACCGCGAGGGCCTGCACGGCAAACCGCTGCCGGACGCCGAGGAGGCGATCGCCGAACTCGGCGGTGTGCACGACCGGAGGGTGGAGGTCCGGCAGCCGCCCGCCGCCAGGACGCTGCACGCCGTGCGCTCCGGACACCTGGACCTGCCGCGGTACGAGACCGGTGACGAGGTCGCCACCCGCGACGCCTTCGGAAAGGCGCTCGCCGCGCTCGGCGACGCCCGGGGAGACGTCGTCGCCCTGGACGGCGAGGTCGGCGACTCCACCCGCGCCGAGTTCTTCGCCGAGAAACACCCCGAGCGCTACTTCGAGTGCTACATCGCCGAGCAGCAGCTCGTCGCCACCGCCGTCGGCATGGCGGCGCGCGGCTGGGTGCCGTACGCCTCGACGTTCGCGGCCTTCCTCACCCGGGCCCACGACTTCGTCCGCATGGCCTCCGTCAGCGGTGCGGGCGTCAACCTCGTCGGCTCCCACGCGGGCGTCGCCATCGGGCAGGACGGGCCCTCACAGATGGGCCTGGAGGACCTGGCCATGTTCCGGTCCGTGTACGACTCGACCGTGCTGTACCCGTGCGACGCCAACCAGACGGCGAAGCTCGTCGCCGCGATGGCGGGCCTGGAGGGCATCCGCTATCTGCGCACCTCACGCGGTGGGACCCCCGTCATCTACAGCGCCACCGAGGAGTTCCCGGTCGGCGGCAGCAAGGTGCTCCGCGCCTCCGCCGACGACCGGCTCACGCTCGTCGCCGCCGGTGTCACCGTCCACGAGGCGCTGGCCGCCGCGGAGGCGCTCGGCCGCGAGGGCATCCAGGTCCGTGTGATCGACCTCTACTCGGTGAAGCCCGTGGACCGGGCGACCTTGCGCGAGGCCGCCGAGGAGACCGGCTGCCTGGTCACGGTGGAGGACCACCGGGAGGAGGGCGGGATCGGGGACGCGGTGCTCGACGCCTTCACCGACGGCCGTCCCGTGCCCCGGCTGGTGCGCCTCGCCGTCCGTACGATGCCGGGCTCCGCGAGCCCGGACGAGCAGCTGCGCGCAGCGGGAATCGACGCCGGGTCGATCGCGGCGGCGGGCCGGCTGCTCGTCGAGACGGCCATGGTGCGCTGACCGGTTCCGGGACGGGAGGAACGCCGTGGTGCGCCGACCGGTCCCGGGACGGGTGAGGCGTCTCGGCGCGCCGGCCGGGCGCGGGCGGGCCGTCGTGGTGCGCCGACCGGTGCCCCGAGGGCACCATGGTCAGTACGCCGCGGGGGGTGCGAGTGGAAGCGCGGGAGGAGACCCATGAGCGCTCTGCGCTACGTCTACGCGATCTGCCGCCCCTTCTCGGCTGCGCTGTCGGCCGAGCTCACCGGGGTCGCGGGCGTCCCGCCCGTACTGCTGCGCCACCGTGACCTGATCGCCGTGGTCGGCTCGGTCCCGGAGCGGGATTTCGCCGCCGAGCCCCTGCGCCGCCGGCTGGAGGACGTCCGCTGGCTGGAGGCGACGGCCCGCGCCCACCAGGGCGTCATCGACGCGCTCACCGTCGTCACGAGCCCGCTGCCGCTGCGGCTCGCCACCGTCCTGCGGGACAGCAGCGGCGTACGCGTGATGATGGACGACCACAGGGAGGACTTCCTGCGGACGCTCGACCGGCTCGACGGGCGCGTGGAATGGGACGTGCGGGTGTACGCCGGGAGCGTCCCGGAACACGCGGACGAGTTCACACGCCGGCTGCACGACACCCTTTCCGGGTACGCCGAGGCGAGCCGGCTGGTGGCCCCCCGGGAACCGGCCCCGTCCCGCGGAGCGTCTTCCGGGGCGTCTTTCGGGGAAGAGGGGCACACCGTCCTCGACGCGGCCTATCTGGTGCCGCGCGCTGCCTCGGGGGAGTTCGTGGAACGGGTGAACGGAAGCGTGGGCGAGGAGCCGGGGCTGCGCGTGGAGCTGACGGGCCCCTGGGCGGCGTACTCCTTCACGGGAGCGGCCGCCTTCACCGGGTTCACGAGCCTCACCGGATTCGCCGGCCTCATGAGCTGTACGGGCTGAGGGGCGCGGAGCGGGAGCCCGGGTCCTCCTTCCGGCAGAGGATCTCCCCGTGCAGCACGGAGAACCAGGCGTCCTCCTGCCGCCCCCACAGCCGCCAGGCGTCCGAGACCGCCCGCAGCTCCCGCGCGCTCGCGTGGCCCCCTTCCGTCGCCCGCTCCGCGTACGCCGAGGCCAGTGTGCGGTCGGCCCACAGACCGCTCCACCACTCCCGTTCCTCCTCGGTGGCGAACGTCCAGGTGCTCGACGTGGCGGTGATGTCCCGGATGCCGGCTGCCAGTGCCCACGACCTGAGACGGCGACCCGCGTCGGGCTCGCCCCCGTTGCCGCGGGCGACCCGCAGGTACAGGTCCAGCCAGTCGTCCATGCCCGGTACGGACGGGTACCAGGTCATGGCCGAGTAGTCCGCGTCGCGGACCGCGACGAACCCGCCGGGCCTGGTGACCCGGTGCATCTCGCGCAGCGCCCGCACCGGGTCGCCGACGTGCTGGAGCACCTGGTGGGCGTGGACCACGCAGAACGTGTCGTCCGGGTACTCCAGCGCGTGGACGTCGGCGACGGCGAAGTCGACGTTGCGCAGGCCGCGCTCGTCCGCCGTCCGGCGCGCCCGGTCGAGGATGCCGGGCGCGTGGTCGACGCCGGTGACATGGCCGTCCGGAACCCGTTCGGCCAGGTCCGCGGTGATGGTGCCCGGTCCGCACCCGATGTCGAGGATCCTCATGTGCGGCTTCAGCGAGCCGAGCAGGTAGGCGGCCGAGTTGGCCGCCGTGCGCCAGGTGTGCGAGCGCAGCACCGACTCGTGGTGGCCGTGGGTGTAGAAGGCGCTCTCCTGCGGCTTCGACTGCGACATGACCGTTCCCCTTCTCGTCGTACGGACCTCACGGGCGTGCACGCACTCCCCGGGGCGATGTCATCACCGTACGCGGTCATGCCAAATTATGAGACCCGTATCTCGCCATGTGGACGACGGGTCGTCCGTGCGGGTGCGCGGCGGGCGTGGACGAGGCGCGCGGACGGATCAGCGCGCGGGAAACGGGCGGTAGACGGTCAGCGCCTCGCGGCTCTTGCTCAGCGTCACCTCGCCGCCCACCTCGGTGACCTCGCCGTCGTAGGCCAGCAGCGTGCCGGGCGCGATGCCCTCGACGCGCAGCCGGCCCACCCGTACGGCCGCGTGGGCCGGCGAGCGGGTGAGGGGCCCGGCGAAGGCCGCGGCCAGCAGACGGACGGCGGGACGACGGCCGCCGTGCACGACCCGTACGTCGAGACGGCCGTCCGCGAGGTCGAAACGGCGGGCGGGTGCCAGACCCATCCGGTGGTAGGTGCCGTTGCCCGCGAACAGCAGCCACAACGGGTGGCTGCGGCCCCCGAGTTCGGCCCGCAGCGGATGGTGGTCGGCACGCAGCACGCGCAGGGCGCCCAGCACCCCGGCGGGCCAACTGCCGATCGCCCCGGACCAGTTCTCCCGCTCGCGCACCAGCTCCGGATAGACGCCCAGGCTGCAGGTGTTGAGGAAGACACCGCTCCTGCCGCCGGACGTGAACCGGCCCACGTCCACCCGGACCGCCCCGCCCTCCCGGAGCGCGCGGACCAGATCGCGTTCGCCCTCCACGCCGAGGTCGTGCGCGAAGTGGTTGAGCGTGCCGCCCGGCAGGACGGCGAGGGGGATCCCGTGCCGCAGGGCCACCTCGGCCGCGGTGTTCACCGTGCCGTCGCCGCCGCACACGCCCAGCACCCGGGCGCGGGCCGCCGCCTTCTCCAGTTCCTCCCGCACGTCGTGGGGTTCGCACTCCACGATCTCGGCGCGCGGTAACGCGCCGGCCAGCGCGCCGACCCGCTCGGCGGTGCCCGAACCCGTGTTGGCCACCATGACCAGACCCTCGCCGTCGGCCGGCGCGGGCGCGTCGGTGCGCGGACGGCCGGGCGGGGTGAGCCGGTCCCGGGTGGGCACCAGCGCGCGCACGGCGTACGCGGCCCCGACGCCCAGAACCGCACCGGCCACGACATCGCTCGGGAAGTGGACGCCGGTGTAGACGCGGGACAGTGCCACCGCCGCCGCCAGCGGGGCGACGGCCGCGCCCCAGCCGCGGGACTCCAGCGCCACCCCCGTGGCGAAGGCGGCGGCGGAGGCGGCGTGCCCCGAGGGGAACGACGTGGTGACCGGCTGCCGCTTGAGCTGCCGGACGGCGGGGACCGGGCCGAGACCGGGACGGGTACGGCGCACCGAGCGTTTGCCGACGGTGTTGATCGCCGCGGAGGCCAGGGCGAGCGAGGCCACACCCCGTGCGGCGGCCCGGCGGGCCCGCGGAGTGCGGCTCGCCGCCACGGCGGCGGCCGTGGCGAACCACAGGAGCCCGTGGTTCGCGCCCCGGCTCAGCCGCGGCAGCACCGGGTCGCCGCCCGGCCAGTGCCGCGCCGCGACCGCCTCGAAGAGGCGCAGGTCCAGGCCGAGAAGGCGGTCCCGAAGGGCGTGGCGGCCCGGTACGAGGGCGGTCAGGTCGACATCCGGGGTGGTCGTCATGCGGGTCCGTCTACCCCGGATCAGGCGTTTCCCGCCCCCGCCCGGCGGGCCCGCCGTCGCATACGCGTTTGCCCCGCACCCCCGCTCCCCGGAGAATGCCTGCCCATGGGACACCTCGAAGCCGCACATCTGGAGTACTACCTTCCCGACGGGAGGGCGCTGCTCGGCGATGTGTCGTTCCGGGTGGGGGAGGGCGCCGTCGTGGCCCTGGTGGGGCCGAACGGCGCCGGGAAGACGACGCTGCTGCGGCTGATCTCGGGGGAGGTCAAACCCCACGGCGGGACCGTGAACGTGGGCGGCGGGCTCGGGGTGATGCGGCAGTTCGTCGGGTCCGTACGCGACGAGACGACCGTGCGCGAACTGCTCGTCTCCGTGGCCCCGCCCCGGATCCGCCAGGCGGCCGAGGCCGTGGACGCCGCCGAGCACGCGATGATGACCGTGGACGACGAGGCGGCACAGCTCCGCTACGCGCAGGCGCTGTCCGACTGGGCCGAGGTCCGCGGCTACGAGGCCGAGACCCTCTGGGACATCTGCACGACGGCCGCCCTCGGTGTCCCCTACGAGAAGGCCCAGTGGCGCCTGGTGCGGACCCTGTCCGGGGGCGAGCAGAAGCGCCTGGTGCTCGAGGCGCTGCTGCGCGGCACCGACGAGGTGCTGCTCCTCGACGAGCCGGACAACTATCTCGACGTGCCCGGCAAGCGCTGGCTGGAGGAACGGCTCGCGGAGACCCGCAAGACCGTCCTGTTCGTCTCCCACGACCGCGAGCTCCTCGCCCGCGCCGCCCAGAAGATCATCAGCGTCGAGCCCGGTCCGGCCGGCGCGGACGCCTGGGTGCACGGCGCCGGATTCGCGACGTACCACGAGGCCAGGCGGGAGCGGTTCGCCCGCTTCGAGGAGCTGCGCAGGCGCTGGGACGAGAAGCACGCGCAGCTCAAGAAGCTGGTGCTGAACCTCCGTCAGGCGGCCTCCGTCAGCCATGAGATGGCGTCCCGCTACGCGGCGGCGCAGACCCGGCTGCGCAAGTTCGAGGAGGCCGGACCGCCCCCGGAGCCGCCGCGCGAGCAGGACATCACGATGCGGCTGCACGGCGGACGGACCGGGGTGAGGGCCGTGACCTGCAAGGGACTTGAGCTCACCGGGCTGATGAAGCCCTTCGACCTGGAGATCTACTACGGCGAACGCGTCGCCGTCCTCGGCTCCAACGGCTCGGGCAAGTCGCACTTCCTGCGGCTGCTCGCGGGCGGCGACGTCGCGCACACCGGTGAGTGGAAGCTCGGCGCCCGCGTGGTCGCCGGCCACTTCGCGCAGACCCACGCCCACCCGGAACTGGAGGGCCGCACGCTCCTGGACATCCTGTGGACCGAGCACTCGCAGGACCGCGGAGCCGCCATGTCCAGGCTGCGCCGCTACGAGCTGACCGCCCAGGCCGAGCAGCGCTTCGAGAAGCTGTCGGGCGGCCAGCAGGCACGTTTCCAGATCCTGCTCCTGGAACTGGAGGGCTCGACGGCCCTGCTCCTCGACGAGCCGACCGACAACCTCGACCTGGAGTCCGCGGAGGCCCTTCAGGAGGGCCTGGAGGCGTACGAGGGGACGGTGCTGTCGGTCACCCACGACCGCTGGTTCGCCCGATCCTTCGACCGCTACCTGGTCTTCGGCTCGGACGGCCGGGTGCGGGAGACGCAGGAGCCGGTGTGGGACGAGCGCCGCGTGGAGCGCGAGCGGTAGACGGGCGGGAGCGGGGGCCCGCGCGGGCGGCCCCGGCGGGGGGACGCCGGAGGCCGGGCACGTCCCGGGGAGGCCCGGCACCCCGGATGTTCGTAGAGTGGAGGGAGTGGGTCTCGATCCACGGCTCCCTCACGGACGCCGCTCGGGGCAGTGTCTGCCCGGGGCGGACGCCCGTACCGCACCGACGGCCACGACGAGCGGGGTAGCACCATGACCGGAGTCGACCCGGGCCGGCTGGACGACCAGCAGCTCATGAAAGAGCTGGAGGCCATCCACCGCACCCGCCACGACACGCTGTTGCACGGCTCGAACGACGCGCTCCACACCCACAACGTGCGCATGGCCCAGCTGGAGGGCGAGTACCTGCGCCGCCACCCGCGGCGGCCCGTCGCGGCGGCCCGCACCCGTGACGGCGCCCGGGAGCGCGGACCGGCGGGGGTGCCGCCGGCATGAGCGACCCGCACCCGGTCCTGGACCGGCAGACGGAGGCCCTGGAGCTCTTCGGCCGCCGGGTCCACGCGATCCGGGACGACCAGTGGGAGGCCCCCACGCCGTGCACCGCCTGGAGCGTGCGCGACCTCGTGGGCCATCTCGTCGCCGAGCAGGCGTGGGTGCCCGCGCTGGTACGGGACGGCGCCACCGTCGACTCGGTCGGCGACCGCCTGGACGGCGACCTGCTCGGCCCCGACCCGGTCGCGGCCTGGGACGCGGTGGCCGGCGCCTCCCGTGAGGTGTTCGCCGAGCCGGGCGCGCTCGACCGCACGGTCCACCTCTCCTTCGGGGACGTGCCGGCGGACGACTACTGCGCGCAGCTCGTCACCGATCTGACGGTCCACGCCTGGGACCTGTCCCGCGCCATCGGCGCCGACGAACAACTCCCCGAGGACCTGCTGTCCTTCGCGGTCCGGGAGGTCACCCCGCACGCGGCGGAACTGGAGAACAGCGGACTCTTCGCCGCCCCGGAGGAACCCCCGCCCGGCGCCGACGTCCAGACGAAACTGCTCTGCCTGGTCGGGCGCCGGCCCTGACACGGGGCGCCGTCACGGGCCGGACGGGCGCGTACCGGACGTGCGCGTACCGGATGTGAACAGGACATCGTGCCGTGTGATGGTCCGGCCCGGGGCGTGTGCCCGGGCGGGACTTCCGCTGGTGAGGGCCCGGGGGAGCCGGAGCGGAGGCCTCCGGGAGGACGGGGTGCCCGGCGTCGGGGAGAATGGAGGGGTGTTTGCCCCGCATGGCGCGGGGCAGACGCAGTTGCAGTGCTTCGGACAGGAGGCACGTCCGTGGGAGCGGCTATCCGCGCCATGGGTGTACCCGTCCGGCGCACGGGTGCGTTCCCACGATGACTGTCCATCACATGGCACCATCAAGGGAGTTGCGACGCACCATGCGAACTCGAGCGAGCGCGACGCACCATCCGCACGACGACGCCCCCGACACCGGGGAGGCATTCCGCAGGCTCGCCACGCTCCCGCCGGGACAGCGGCGTGACGCTCTCCGTGCCGAGATCGTCGAGTCCTGGCTGCCGATGGCCGAACGGCTCGCGGGACGCTTCCGCAGCCGCGGCGAGAACTTCGAGGACCTGCGCCAGGTCGCGGCACTCGGGCTGGTCAAGGCCGTCGACCGCTACGACCCCGAACTCGGCAACGCCTTCGAGAGCTACGCGGTACCGACGATCACCGGCGAGATCAAGCGTCACTTCCGTGACCACATGTGGACCCTGCACGTGCCGCGCCGGGTCCAGGACCTGCGCAACCGGGTCCGGTTCGCCGCCCAGGACTTGTCACAGACCATCCCGGGCCGCCGGCCCACGGTCGCCGAGATGGCGGAGCACGCCGGAATGAGCGAGGAGGACGTCCGAACGGGCCTGGAGGCGCTGGAGAGCTTCACCGCGCTCTCCCTGGACGCCGAACTGCCGGGCGGCGAGGACGGCTACTCGCTCGGCGACGTCCTCGGGTCGCACGATCCGGCGCTCGACACCGTCATCGACCGCGAGGCCGTCAAACCCCGGCTCCAGGCCCTGCCCGAGCGCGAACGCACCATCCTCTACATGCGGTTCTTCGACGACATGACCCAGAGCCGTATCGCCGACGAACTGGGCATCTCCCAGATGCACGTCTCCCGCCTCATCAGCCGCTGCTGCACGAGGCTGCGCGACCAGATCATGCGCGACGCGGCCTAGGGCCCGGTACGCACAGGGGTTGCCCGGGACGGAAATTGACGAAACGTCAAATGCGGTGTCCCCTCCAGGCCGGACCGCCGGCCGCGGGGCACGGCCGGGCGCGCGTCGTACGGGCTCGGGATCGGGTTCCAGGGGCCGTACGGGCTCGGGTGCCGGGTGCCGGGTGCCGGGTGCCGGGTGCGGGGTGCGGGGTGCCGTCGGGGGCTCCGGCCCGGGCCCGTACGGGCCCGGGGCGAAGGCGGGTCCCGGGCGCGGGCGGCGTCGCACCGCGGGTGCGGGGGACCGGTCGCGCCCCGCCCGCGACGTCACCCGCTCGGGTCAGCGCTTTCCCGCGAATGGTGCCCGGCCGTTCGCGCCCGGCGGTACGGCGGGCTCTGATGGCCCCGAGGGACACGACGGCCGTGGCCCTCGGACCGAAGCCCGCCTAAGGAGCCCCGCTCATGCGCCGTACCGCCCGTGTCCTGTACGCCACCGCCCTGGCCGGTGCCGCCCTCGGCGCCGCCGCGTCGGGAGCGGCCGCGGATCCGGCCGCGGAGGTCAGTCCGGGCTCCGTCGAACCCGGCGGCACCGTCACCGTCACGGTGAGCTGCGACGCGATCGGGGGGACCCCGCCCGACTCCATCGACGCCAGCTCCCAGGGCTTCCAGGAGGGCAAGGTCCAGTTGCACCGCGTCGAAGGCGCCGGCGGCGCGGCCTCCTACACCGGCACCGCCCACATCACGTCCGGCGAGCCCGGCCCGGCCGCCGACGCGGGGCGCGGCTTCGACGAGGTCGGCCCCGACGCCGCCGGCTCCGGTGCCTCCGACGCGAAGAACCCCGGCGGCGCGCGTGCGGACGTGCGCGCGGAGGACGCGAACGCCGGGTTCGGGGCCTCGGACGGCGTCGTGCCCGACGACCGGGCGCCCGCCCCCGGCGCCGGTGCCCCGGTGGTCCCCGACTCGCTGGTCCCCGACGCCGAGGGCCCGGACACGCTCGGCACGGATTCGCTCGGTCCGGACACGGTCGGCCCGGGTTCTGTGGGCCCGGACGCGGGCGCGGACACGGTGGGGCCCGAGACGGTTCCCGAGCCGGCGGGTCCGGACACGGTGGGGCCGGAGACGGTTCCCGAGCCGGTGGGTCCGGACGCCGTGGGCCCGGACGCCGTGGGGCCCGGCACCACGGTTCCCGGCACCACGGTGGACCCGGACGAGACGGGCCCCGGCACCGGGGGCGCCGACGGACGGTGGGACGTCGGCGGGGTCTGTCCCGCGCCCCCGGGCGATCACGGGAAGCGGTGGACCGCGTCGTACGCCGTGGCCCGCGGCACCACGGCGACCCATGTTCCCGACAGCGGGACCGGCACCGGCGCGGGCGAGCGTCCGCCCACCGTCCGCCGGGGCGTGCACGCGGGTGAGGGCGGTGTGTTCACCGACTCCGTGCCGGCCCTGGTCACCGGCGGAGTGCTGATCACCGGGGCCCTGGGCGCGGCCGCGCACCGGCTGCGCAGACTCCGCCGACGGCGGTACTGAGGCGCCGGGCGGCCCACCGCGAGGGCCGGTGAGCCGTACGCGGCGACGGGGGTACCCGGACCGTACGGGCGGACAGGGCCGGGAACAGGGAACGGCGGCACCCACGGTCGGAGGCAGGCATGCGGCGGACGGACCCCGAGGACCACGGAGCGGTCCGGTACGGCCCGCTCCTGCCCGACCAGGGCGTGCCCGTGCCACCGGAACTCCGCTCCGTGCTGGCCGCGGCGGCGGACCGCTCCGCCGCCGAACCCTGCGGCGGCGGACCCGTGCTCCTCGACGCCGCCAGCGGCTACTGGACCCGGCGCGGGCTGCGTGCCGCGCCCGACCGGGTGGCGGCCGCCCCCGGAGCCCCCGCGCTGCTGCTGGCCCTGACGGGCGCGCTCGGCGGCGACATCCTCGTGACCCGCCCGTGTGCCGCGTGGTGGGCGCCGCAGGCACGTCTGCTGGGCAGGTCCGTGTTCCACGTGGCGACACCCGCGGAGTGCGGAGGCGTCCCCGACCCCTACGCCCTCCTGGAGACCGTCCGCAGGGTCCGTGCGGAGGGCGGCGACCCGCGGCTGCTCCTGCTGTCCGTCGCCGACGACCCGACCGCCACCGTCGCCCCGCCCGAGGTGGTGCACGAGGCCGTGGAGGCCGCGGCGGGCGAGGGGCTGCACATCGTCAGCGACGAGACCTGGCGCGACACCCTGCACGAGCCGCGGGACACCGTGCTGCTCAGCCCCGCCGAGATGCTCCCCGACGACGTCTGCGTGATCACCGACCTCGCGGGCGCCTTCCTGCCGCGGGGCTGGCCCGCCGCCGTCGCCCGCTTCCCCGACAACGCGGCGGGCGCGGCACTGCGTTCCCGCGTCCTCGACGTGCTCACCGTGCTCGGAGCACGCGTCGCCGAACCGGTCGCGGCGGCGGCCGCGTACGCGCTCGGCGAGCCCGCCGCGATCACCGAACGGCTCACCGCGGCCGTACGCCTGCACGCGCGCGTGGCCGACGCCGTCCACCGCGTGGTGAGTGCCGCGGGTGCCGTCGCGCGCCCGCCACGGGCCGGCCGGCACCTGTACGTCGACCTCGGCCCGCTCCGCTCCGCCCTCGGCGCGCACGGCGTCGGCGACGCGCAGGACCTGGAGGACTGGCTCTCCGCCCGGCTCGGCATGCCCGCGCCGGGCGGACACCGCTTCGGCGACGACCTCGGCGCCCTCCGGGTCCGTCTCGGCACCGGAGGACTGCTCGGCTCCACCGGCGCGCAGCGGGAGGAATCCCTCGCTTCCCCTTCGCCCCTGGAACTGCCGCACGTACACCGCGCGTTGACCCTCCTGGGGTCGGTCTTCGGCGATCTCCGCGACGACGCCGAGCGCCGGGAGCCCCCGCGATGACACACCGGTGTTCGTGCCGGCCGGTCTCGGACGCCGGTTCAAGCGGCGCCGGTTCGCCTGGGTCACCGAGCTCGACTGGCGGGAAGCGGCACAACTCGACGGCGTCCGCCTCGACTTCGTCCCCGCCGACCTGCGCATCGGCGCGTACCACCCCAGCTGGTGGCCGAGCGACGTGCACTGCGACCCGGAGGAGGCCGTGCAGGCGGCCGTCGACCTGCGCGCGCCGGATGGCCCGATGCACCGGGGCACGTTCGTGCTCTCGGCCGAACCGGTCCTCGAACCACTGCGACGGGTGCGGACGGCGTGCGGGTCCCTACGGCGCTCTCGTACCGCGGAACCTGCGCCACACGCCCGGCGCCGCGCTGATCGCGACGGTCAGCGCCACCGCCGCCACCACGCCCTGCCACGGCTCGGGGAAGAGCGAGCCGCCGAGGATGCCGATGACCTGGTAGGTGGCCGCCCACGCGAGACAGGCCGGGACGTCCCCGCGGGCGAAGACCCGCAACGGCATCCTCGCGATCAGACAGGCCAGCATCACCGGGATCCGGCCCGCCGGCACGAGGCGGGACAGGACGAGGACGGCGATGCCGTGGTCGTCGAGCTTTTGCTGCGCCCGGGCGAGCCGGTCTTCGGGTGCGCGTTCCCGGATCGTCTCCAGCCAGCGCGACCCGTTCTTCGAGCCCATGCCGCGCCGCCCGAGCCAGTAGAGCGACATGTCGCCGAGGAACGCCGCGACCGAGGAGACCAGGAACACCGACAGCAGCGCGGAGGGCGACGTCTGGTGGAAGGCCACCACGGCCGCCGAACTCACCAGCGCCCCCGTCGGCACCACCGGCACCAGGGCACCGATCAGCACCAGCAGGAACAGCGACGGATAACCGATCGCCTGCTGGGTGGACTCGGGAGGGACGGTCGGCGCCGTGGCGGACAGGAACACGGCCGGCGCGGTGGCCTTGAACGGCAGAACGACGCCGCCCTTGAGGGAAAGGAGAACACCGCTCTTGACCGACTGGAGGGTCGCGGGAGCCACCGCCCCCGCGGCGGACCAGGACATCACCTGGCGGCCCTCGGACGCACGCTCTCCCCCTGCCGCAGCAGATGCACCGCCACCTGCGGCGCACGCTCGGCGGCCAGGCGCACGAACTCCTCACCCGGCGCGTGGAATTCATGGGGGCGCACGGCGTCCATCCCGATGGGCCAGAACGTGCCGTAGTGCACCGGCACGGCGCTGCGCGGACGCAGCGCCGCGAGCGCCTCGGCGGCGCGCCCCGCGTCGAGATGTCCCTCCCCGAGGTACGGACCCCAGCCGCCCACCGGCAGCAGGGCCACGTCCACCGGCCCGACCTCCTCGGCCATCGACGCGAACAGCCCCGTGTCCCCGGCGAAGTACGTCCGCGCCTCGCCCTCGATCACGTACCCCACGGCGGGGGAGCGGTGCGGTCCGATCGGCAGCCGCCGTCCGTCGTGCCGCGCCGGAACCGTGCGGACGGCCAGGTCACCGACCCGCGTGCGGTCACCGGGCGCGACCTCCGTGAGCCGCAGATGGCCCAGCTTGCGCAGACCCGGTACCGAACGCGGCGCACCGCGCGGCACGAGCAGCCGGGTGCCCGGGGCCAGCCGTGCCAGCGAGGGCAGGTGCAGGTGGTCGGCGTGCAGATGGGAGACCAGCGCGACGTCGGCGACCGCGGCCGGGGGAGGGGGCGGCGCCCCGCGCCTGCGCCGCAGGTGCGCGAGCCGGCGCGCGAAGAGGGGGTCGGTGAGCACCCGTGTCCCGGAGTCCTCCAGCGTGCAGGTGGCGTGCCCCCACCAGGTGATCTCCACCGGCACCTCTTCGCCTCCTTCGCACGACTCCCCCCGAGCCTACGGGCAGGAGTAGGGTCTGCGGCGAAACCAGGAGGTGAGGGGGACACCATGAGAGACGCACGCGGTGCCTCCGGTACGCCCGCCCGCACGCGCCGGCCCGAGCGGGGCGGCCCCGTACCGCACTCCCCGCCGCTCCGCGTCACGGCGATCGCGAGCCTGACACCCCTGGAGGAACTCGACGAGGACCCCTTTCTCGTCGACTCCCGCAGCCAGCACGCGATGTGCGCCCGCTGGGCCGCCGAGCACGGCTGCGTCGTCACCAGGGAACTCCTCGTACGCGGACTGCGCCCCGACCACCGCAGCCTGTGGGCGGACGTCGAGGCCGGTCTCGTGGACCTGTTCGTCGCGCCCAGCCGCCGGGTGCTGGAGCGGGCCCTCGCCTCGGTGGAGGAGTTCACCGCCGAGTGCGCCCGCCGCGGCGTCCGCGTCGAGACCGTGGGCACCGCGGAACCGTCGTACGACGCCCAGATGAAGGCCAGGGTCCACCGCCGCCTCTCGATGCCGACGGCCGGCTACGACGGCCGCTGATCCCCAGTCCGCCGCTCAGTCCGCCGCCCAGTCCGCCGCCCGGGAAAGCCGTCCGGGTACTTCTCGCGGCTTTTGGGGACTTCTGGGGACCTCCGGCCGTTGTGGCAGGGTGGGAGCAGGCCACGCGGACCGGGCGGGCCGGGACGTGAGGTGGGCTGGGCGTGGACAAAGGACGTTGGCGCCGCCTCGCCAGCGCGGCGGGACGCAGTATCACGGTGTGGGCCGTGTCCACGCTCACGATGCTCGTCCTCGCCGGTGCCCTGCCCGACTTCCGGCTGCAGTCGGAGTCCGGGGACAGCGCGACGCGGATCGCCGTCACCGCGGCGGCCGGCGCGGGCGTCTTCGGCCTCCTGTCGGCGCTGGTGTGGCCGCTGCTCGTGCGGACCCTGCTGCTCGTCCCGGCCTTCGTGCTCGGTCTGCTCGTCTTCTTCCTGAACGGCTCGCTGCTGCTCGTCGCCCTGCGGCTCAATCCCTCCGGGAGCAGCGAGGCGGCCCCCGAGACCGCCGTGGTCGTGGCCGCCGTCATGTCGGCCGTCGCCTCGGCCACCGGCGCCGCCCTCGCCGTACGGGACGACGACGCGTACCGGCGCCGCCTCTACCGCCTCGCCGACCGGCGCCGCAGACGTGCCACGGGACGGCCCGGCCCCTCGACTCCCGGCGTGGTCTTCCTCCAGCTCGACGGAGTGGGGCACGACGTGCTGCGGGAGGCGGTCGGCAAAGGACTGATGCCGACCGCCGCACGCTGGCTCGACGGGAGGCGCCCCACCCACCGGCTCACCCCGTGGAGAACCGACTGGTCCAGCCAGACCGGCGCCAGCCAGCTCGGCATCCTGCACGGCAGCAACCACGACGTCCCGGCCTTCCGCTGGTACGAGAAGGACACCCAGGAGGTCATGGTCTGCAACCGGCCGACCAGTGCCGCCGAGCTCCAGCGGCGGGCCGTCGCGCGCACCGGCGACGGCGGCCTGCTCACCGCCGGCGGCGCGAGCCGGGGCAACCTCTTCAGCGGAGGCGCCGACGAACTCGCCCTCGTGCTGTCCGTGGCCGCGCGCAGAGGACGGGACAACCGCTCGCGGGCCGGCTACTTCGCGTACTTCTCCGACCCGGCCAACGCCGTCCGTACGGCCATGTCGTTCGTGGCCGAGGTCTTCAGGGAGACGGGCCAGTCCACGCGGGCCCGCCTCCAGCGGCGACGGCCCCGCGTCAAACGCGGCGGGCTGTACCCGTTCGTCCGCGCCTTCGCGACCGTCGTCGAGCGGGACGTCGTGGTCGCCGCGGTGATCGGCGACATGCTCGCCGGGCGCGACGCGGTCTACGCGGACCTGGTGGCCTACGACGAGGTGGCGCACCACTCCGGACCGCGCAGCCGGGACGCCGAGCGGATCCTGGAGCGGCTCGACCGGTCGCTCGCGCTGATCGAGAAGGTCGCCGAGCACGCCCCGCGGCCGTACCGGATCGTCGTGCTCTCCGACCACGGCCAGAGCCCGGGCGAGACCTTCCTGACCAGGTACGGCCTGAGCCTCGGCAATCTGGTCCGGGCCGGCTGCGGGCTGCCCGTGCCCCGCAAGGCCCGGAGCACCCACAGCGGTGCCGAGGCCCGGACCGCCGTCCGGGCCGCGCTGCGCAGACCGGTGGAGGAGCGCGGGGAGCGGCCCGGAGCCGCGGGGCGCCGCTCCGAGCCCCTGGTCCTGGCCTCCGGCAACCTCGGTCTGGTCTCCTTCCCCGACGTCCCGCACCGGATGAGCCGGGAGGAGATCGACCGGCGGCACCCCGCGCTGCTGTCCACGCTCGCCAACCACCCCGGCGTCGGCTTCCTCCTGGTGCGCAGCGAGGAGCACGGCGGCATCGTGCTCGGCGCGCACGGCGTGGAGGTGCCGGTGGGCCGGCTCGACGACGAACACCCCGGCCTCCTGGCCGACTTCGGCCCCGGCGCCGCCGAGGCGGTACGGCGCACGCACGGGTTCCCGCACACCGCCGACATCATGGTCAACTCCTGGTACGACCCCGTCGAGGGCGAAGTCCTCGCCTTCGAGGAGCAGATCGGCTCGCACGGCGGGCTCGGCGGAGCCCAGGGGCACCCGTTCCTCCTCTCCCCGCTGACCCTGTCCGCACCGGCCGGCCCGGACACCGGACTCGTCGGCGCGGAGCGGGTGCACGACGTGCTGCGGCGCTGGCTGCGCGAGTGCGACGGCGCCCAGGTCCCGCTGCCGTCCCGCCCGGACGAGCAGGCGGCCTGAGCGGGGACTTTGCCGCGAGAGGGCGCGAGGGGCGGGCGGCCGGACCGGCCACCGGCCGAAACGCTCGCGCGCGACGGAAAATGGGAGGCGCCGGGCGTACCGCCACGCCCACACTGGGGCATCGCACGCCGCGCTCTCGCGCGCGTCCCTCACACCCCCTCACGTCTCTCTCACGCTCTCGAGGAGCTCGCCTGTGCAGGCAGCCGTCACCGTCACTCCCTCCCGCGTCCCGGAACTGCTCCTCGGTCTCGCCACCGTGCGGCCGGTCTTCCTCTGGGGCGCCCCCGGCATCGGAAAGTCCTCCCTGGTCAGGGAGTTCGCCGAATCGCTCGGGCTGGAGTGCGTGAGCCTGCTGGGCACGCAGCTCGCGCCCGAGGACCTGATCGGCGTGCCGCAGATCCGCGACGGGCGTTCCGTCTTCTGCCCTCCGCAGGCCATCGCCCGCGACGAGCCGTACTGCCTGTTCCTGGACGAGCTGAACGCGGCGACCCCCGACGTGCAGAAGGCCTTCTACTCGCTGATCCTGGACCGCCGCATCGGCGACTACGAGCTGCCGAAGGGCTCCATCGTGATCGGCGCGGGCAACCGCGCGACGGACAACGCGCTGGCCCGCCCGATCGCCTCGGCGCTGGTCAACCGCCTCACCCACGTCCATCTTGAGGCCTCCCCGAAGGACTGGCTCGTCTGGGCCGCCGCGAACGACATCCACCCCTGGGTGCTCGACCACGTCACCGACCGCCCCGACCACCTGTGGTCCAAGCCGCCGAAGACCGAGGAGCCCTTCTCCACGCCGCGCTCCTGGCACATGCTCTCCGACGCGCTGCGCTCCTTCGGCGACGCGCTCGACGAGGAGAGCCTGAAGGTGATCGCCCACGGCACGCTGACGCCCGCGCACGCGGTCGCGTTCTGCGGTTACGTCAAGATCGTGCGCAGCCGCTTCGGCATCGAGGCCATCCTCAAGGGTGACGCCCGCTGGCCCTCCCGCACGGAGGACCGCGATCTCCTCTACTACCTCGCCGAGTCCTTCCGCGGCCGCCTGATCAAGGAACTCCCGGCCGGCCGGGACCACATCCCGGCGAACGCCCGCCAGACCGCGTACCGGGCCAAGTCCCTGCTCATCCAGCTCGCCGAGATATCCGTCGAGGTCGCCCAGAGCGTCATCGCCCCGGACGCCGACGGCAATCCGGTCCTGCCCGCGTGGTTCCTGGTGGAGGCCGCCCGCGACATGCCGCGCCTGGTGGAGGCGCGCCGGTGAGCCGTACCCGCAAGGCCGGGGCCAAGTCCAGGCCCGACCCCGCCGCCGAGGCGTTCGCCGAGGGGATGCGGCTGGTACGGGCCAACCCGGCGCTGGCCGCCGTGGACTTCCGCGTCTGCCGGGAGGAGACCTGCGAGAGGGCGCCCCGGGACGGGCTGACGGTCGTCGACTCCAACGGGACCGTGCACGCCAACGCGTCCCGCCGCGCCGAACCCGTCGCCTGGGCCTGGGCCGTGGCGCACGCCGTCATCCACCTCGGCTTCGGCCACCTGCCCGCCGTGGCGGGCGCGCGCGAGCAGCCGGACCGCTTCGACCTCGCCGCCCGCTGCGCGGTGGTGAACCGCTTCCTGCTCACCTTCTCGGCGCGGCTGACCCCCGAGGACCTCCCGGACTCCTACCCCGACGGCGACGAGGAACGGCTCGCCGCGCTCTGGCGCCGCGACGGCATCCCGCCCCGGTACGAACACTGCGGCACGGCGGGCGGCGACCCGGACCAGGTCCTCGTGCCCTGGAACACCTGGCACGCTCCGGCCGACTGGCAGGTGGCCTTCGCCCACGCGCTGACCAGCACCATGGCCGCCGCGATGGACGTGGCGGGCGGACGACGCGCCTTCCTGACCGACGGGCCCGCCCCGCTCCGGCCCTGGGAGCGGGCGCTGAGCTGGTTCGTCTCCTCCTACCCGCTGCTCGGCGGCATCGCCGCGGGCATCACCCTGGTCGCCGACGCCGAACTCGCCCGCGCCCACGGCATCTCGGTCGCCGCCGTGGACACCGGGGCGGCCGAGATCTACGTCAACCCGCTGCGCGAGTTCGACGACGAGGAATGGCGGTTCATCCTCGCCCACGAGATGCTGCACGCCGCCCTGCGCCACGGCGACCGCTGCGGCGCCCGGGACCCCTACCTCTTCAACGTCGCCGCCGACTACGTGATCAACGGCTGGCTGTGCGAGATGCGGGTCGGCACGATGCCCGACGGGCTGCTGCACGACCCGGAGCTGAAGGACCTGTCCGCCGAGGAGGTGTACGACCGGATCGCCGGCGATCTGCGCAGGATGCGCCGCCTCGCCACGCTGCGCGGCAAGGGAGCGGGCGACATCCTGGGCGGACCGCTCGGTTCGCCGCGCGACCACGTCGACCTCGACGAGTTCTACCGCCGCGGCCTGGCCCAGGGCCTCGATCTGCACCAGCGGCAGGAGCGCGGCTTCCTGCCCGGGGGCCTGGTCGAGGAGATCCGCGCGCTCAGCCATCCGCCGCTGCCCTGGGACGCCCGGCTCGCCCGCTGGTTCGACGAGTTCGTGCCCCGGCCCGAGCCGCTGCGGTCGTACGCGCGTCCCTCCCGCCGGCAGGCGGCCACCCCGGGCATCCCGCGCGCGGGCCGCTGGTTCCCGCCCGAGGAGATCGCCCGCTGCACCTTCGGCGTCGTGCTCGACACCTCCGCCTCCATGGACCGCACCCTGCTCGGCAAGGCACTGGGCGCCATCGCCTCGTACGCGGAGGCCCGTGACGTACCGGCCGCCCGCGTCGTGTTCTGCGACGCCGCCCCGCACGACGCGGGCTATCTGCCCGTCACGGAGATCGCCGGACGCGTACGGGTGCGCGGGCGCGGTGGCACCGTGCTGCAGCCGGGCGTCGACCTGCTGCACCGCGCCGACGACTTCCCGCCGGGCGCGCCCGTCCTGGTGATCACGGACGGGTACTGCGACGTGCTGCGGGTGCGGCGCGAGCACGCCTATCTGGTGCCGCAGGGCGCACGGCTCCCGTTCACCGCGCGCGGGCCGGTCTTCCGGGTCACCTGAGTCCCCGCCGCACCGCACCGCACCGGCGGGTCCGCCGCGGCCCCGGCGACGAAATCCCGGACACGCACCGGCAGGTCGCCGCCCGAACCGCCGGGTGCACCGGGCCCAGGTGTGATCGGATGGGAGGACCGGACCCCGGCAACGGGACCCCACCCGAAAGGAATCACCGTGGCAACCACGCGCACCGCACACACCGTGTGGGAAGGCAACCTGCTCGAGGGCAACGGCGTCGTCACCTTCGACTCCTCCGGCATCGGCCAGCAGCCGGTGACGTGGGCGTCGCGGGCCCAGGACGCGAACGGCAGGACCAGTCCCGAGGAACTGATCGCGGCCGCCCACTCCAGCTGCTTCTCCATGGCGCTGTCGCACGGCCTCGCGGGTGCCGGGACGCCGCCCACCAAGCTCGTCACCAGCGCCGACGTCACCTTCCAGCCCGGCGAGGGCATCACCGGCATCCACCTCACGGTCGAGGCCGCGGTGCCGGGCCTCGACGAGGAGGGGTTCGTCGCGGCAGCCGAGGACGCCAAGAAGAACTGCCCGGTCAGCCAGGCCCTGACCGGCACGACGATCACCCTGTCGGCGAAGCTCGCCTGACGCACGTACGACGGTGCCGCGTCCTCCCCGTGGGGGCGCGGCACCGTCGTGTCCGCCCCCGTACGGCCGTCCGCGCCATTGACAAGCGAGAACACAGGTTTTGTGCTTGAGGGCGGGCAGAGCCGTGGCGGAAGGGGACGGACATGGCACGTGCGGTCGGGATCGATCTCGGTACGACGAACTCGGTGGTGGCCGTCCTGGAGGGCGGTGAGGCGACGGTCGTCGCCAACGCCGAGGGAGCACGCACCACGCCCTCGGTGGTGGCCTTCGCCAAGAACGGCGAGGTGCTGGTCGGCGAGGTCGCCAAACGGCAGGCCGTGACGAACGTGGAGCGCACCGCGCGGTCCGCGAAACGCTACATGGGCGACGTGAACTGGCGGTTCCCCGAGAAGGGCAGCGTCGACGGGACCCGCTACCGCGCCCAGGAACTGTCCGCGCGGGTGCTGCAGAAGCTGAAGCGCGACGCCGAGGCCTATCTCGGCCAGGACGTCACGGACGCCGTGATCACCGTGCCCGCCTACTTCGACGACGCGCAGCGCCAGGCCACCAAGGAGGCGGGCGAGATCGCGGGCCTGAAGGTGTTGCGGATCGTCAACGAGCCGACCGCCGCGGCCCTCGCGTACGGGCTCGACCGCGGGGAGGAGCAGACCGTCCTCGTCTTCGACCTGGGCGGCGGCACCTTCGACGTCTCGCTCCTGGAGATCGGCGACGGGGTCATCGAGGTCAAGGCGACCAACGGTGACACCCGGCTGGGGGGCGACGACTGGGACCAGCGGGTCGTCGAGCACCTCGCCCAGCGCTTCAAGGCCGCGCACGGCATCGACCTCGGGCGCGACAAGATGGCACTGCAACGGCTGCGCGAGGGCGCCGAGAAGGCCAAGATCGAGCTGTCCTCGTCCACCGAGACCACCGTCAACCTGCCCTACATCACCGCCACCGCCCAAGGCCCCCTGCACCTCGACGAGAAACTGACGCGCGCCCAGTTCCAGGAGCTGACGGCCGACCTGCTCGACCGCTGCAGGACGCCCTTCCACCAGGCCGTCAAGGACGCCGGTGTGAAACTGTCCGCCGTCGACCACGTCATCCTGGTCGGCGGATCCACCCGGATGCCCGCCGTCACCGACCTGGTGAAGGAACTCACGGGCAAGGACCCGCACAAGGGCGTCAACCCGGACGAGGTCGTGGCGCTCGGCGCCGGACTCCAGGCCGGTGTGATCCGTGGCGACGTGAAGGACGTCCTGCTCCTCGACGTCACCCCGCTGTCCCTCGGCATCGAGACCAAGGGCGGCATCATGACCACGCTCATCGAACGCAACACCACGATCCCCACGCGGCGTTCGGAGATCTTCACGACGGCCGCCGACAACCAGCCCTCGGTCGGCATCCAGGTCTACCAGGGCGAACGCGAGATCGCCGCGTACAACAAGAAGCTCGGGGTCTTCGACCTCACCGGTCTGCCGCCCGCGCCGCGCGGTGTCCCGCAGATCGAGGTCGCCTTCGACATCGACGCCGACGGGATCACCCATGTCTCGGCGAAGGACCTGGCCACCGGACGCGAGCAGAAGATGACCGTGACCGGCGGCTCCGCGCTGCCCAAGGACGACATCGACCGCATGGTGCGCGAGGCCGAGCGGTACGCCGAGGAGGACCGGCGCAACCGGGAGGCCGCGGAGACCCGCAACCAGGGCGAGCAACTCGTCTACCAGACGGAGAAGTTCGTCCGCGACAACGACGAACGCATCCCCGCCGGGACGAAGGACGCCGTCGCCTCGGCGGCCGACGGGCTGAAGCGGCTCCTGGAGGACTCCTCCACCGACACCGCCGCCCTGCGCGCAGCCATCGAGGAACTGGCCGGGGTCAGCCAGCAGATGGGCCAGGCCATGTACGCCCAGGCCCGGCAGCAGTCCGCCCCGCAGGACCAGGCGCCCACCGAGCAGGCCCCGGGCGAGGACGAGACCGTGGTGGACGCCGAGATCGTGGACGAGGACCGCGAAGGGGACGGAGGAGGCACCCGGGACAGGTCCCCGGGGACCGCTCAGTAGCGTTCGCGGAACTCCCGGAGGATCTCCTTGGTGCGCTCGGCCGAGGCCGAGTGGGCCGACATGTGGTCCAGCACCTCCAGGTGCGTGGCCACCTCCTCGCGCGCGTCGAGATAGAGGGCGCCGGTCACGTACTCGCTGTAGACGATGTCCGGCAGCTCTCGCTCGGCGAAGCGGAACAGGGCGAAGGACGTGTACGTCCCCGGATGCGGGCCGGCGGCGAACTCCGCGACCTGGAGCGTGACGTGGTCGAGCTCGACCCATTCCAGGAGCCGGTCCATCTGGTCGCGCATGACCTCGCCCCGGATGCTCACCGGACGCAGCAACGCCGTCTCGTCCATGACGACCCACAGGTGGGGAGGGTTCTCACGGGTGAGCAGGGCCTGCCGCTTCATGCGCAGCGCCACGTGCCGGTCGATGGCCTCGGTGCCCGTCTGCCCGACCGTCCCGGCCTCCAGGACGGCCCGCGCGTACTCCTCGGTCTGCAACAGCCCCGGCACGAAGTGCGGTTCGTAGCTGCGGATCAGCCGGGCCGCGCCCTCCAGGCTGACGTGCATGCTGAACCAGTCCGGCAGCACGTCGTGGTACCGCTGCCACCAGCCCGGCTCGTTGGCCTCCTCGGCCAGCGCCACGAAGGTCCCGGCCTCGTCGTCACCGACCCCGTACGTGGTCAGCAGGACCTGGACGTAGGGGATCTTGAGGGCGACCTCGGCCGTCTCCATCCGCCGTACGGTCGCCGGCGCGACCCGCAGGACACGCGCCGCCTCCTCCCGCTTCAGGCCCGCGGCCTCGCGCAGTTCCTGCAGCCGTCGCCCCAGGACCACCTGCCCCACCGTGGGTGCCGGCCGCCGCTCACTCACGCCCACGCCTTCCCACGCGCCGAAGTATGCGTGCAGTGTGCCATGCCCGTGCCGAACCGTTCTCTCTTGGCCTCAACACGACGGCGTTCAGCGCGATATGACGCATCGTGAGCCCCGTCGCGCTCTCCCCGCGCACCGTCCCCTGCCGTCCCGTCCGCACGGTGACGGAACATCACGAAAGCAGTGTGTGAAGGTACTTGCCCGTCGCCGGGTCCGCCGGGAGGAACGTCTCGACGGCGAGCTCGGAGACCGTCACGTCCATCGGGGTGTTGAACGTCGAGATGGACGAGATGAACGACAGAACCCGGCCCTCGTGTTCGATCCGCATCGGGAGCGCGAAGAGGGGCGTGGGGCCGGGCGGCTCGTCGTCGTCCGCCCCGGCGTCCCGGTCCGGGACCGGGAACGCCGCGACCTCCTCGTACAGCGCGCGCAGCGGCGCCGACCGGCGCAGCGCGATCTGCCGGTCCATCTGGGCGAGCAGATGGTCCCGCCACGTGCGCAGATTGCGGATGCGCGGCGCCAGACCCTCCGGGTGCAGGGTCAGCCGTATCGCGTTCAGCGGCGGCACGAGGAGCCGGTCCGTGACGCCGTCCAGCAGCAGGGCGATGCCGCGGTTCGCGGCCAGAACGTCGTACGTCGCGTTCACCACCAGCGCCGGATACGGCTCGTAGCCCTGGATCAGCCGCTCCACGCCCTCGCGCAGCGCGTCCATCGAGGGGTCGTCGAGCGGGGTCTCCGTGTAGCGCGGGGCGTAACCCGCCGCCAGCAGCAGCTCGTTGCGCTCGCGGACCGGCACGTCGAGGTGTCCGGCGAGCCGCAGCACCATCTCCTCGCTGGGGCGGGAGCGGCCCGTCTCGATGAAACTGATGTGCCGGGCCGATGAGCCGGCCCGCAGGGCCAGTTCGAGCTGGCTCACCCGCCGTTGCTCCCGCCAGCCGCGCAACAGCGGTCCGACGCCGGCGTCGGCTGGGGCGGTCGGGACGGCGGCGGGACCGGACGGCACGATGCTCATGTGAGGACCGTAACCGAGGAGCGCCCCGGGAACCCCGGAGCACGGGGGGGCGTCCCGCCGAGGCGCGGTCTTCGTACCGGCCGGGGCCGCCGTCCCCGGCTCACCGAGGACGCAGGGAACCCGGCCGACCCCGTACCGGCACCGTCGGCGCCCCGGACGGCCGACGTCGGTCAGGTGCCGCGGACGGCCGGTGCCGGTGGGGCGCCGCGTTCCGCGCGCCCTGCCGAGAGGTGGCGGCTGTGGCACGCTGGGCGAAGGGCCTGCTCCGGCCGCCCTTCGCCGCCGGTCCGACCCCGCCCCAGCCCCCGCTCGGGACACCGCCCCGCACGCCCCACCCGCCGTACGAAGGGATCACGTCCATGGCCGTCGAACCGCTGGAGCCCAGGGAGATCGCGGAACGGCTGGCGGAACTGCCCGGCTGGTCGCTGGAAGGCGACCGGCTCGCCCGCACCTACCGGCTCGGCACCCACTTCGCGGCGACCGCGATGGTCGTGCACATCGCCCAGGTGCAGGAGGAGCTCGGCCACCACTCCGACCTCACCCTCGGCTACAACACGGTCGCCCTCACCGTGAACACCCACAGCGTCGGCGGCGCCGTCACCGTGCTTGACTTCGGCCTCGCCCGCCGGGTGGAGGAACTCGCCCCGGGGCACGGGGCGAGCTGACCCGCCCGCCGGGGCGCGTCGGGCGGCCCTCCTCCGGGTGAAGTCCGTGGTCCGGTCGGCCGGGCAGGTGTTCTCCCCCGCCCGCCCGCGGAGGACGCCCGTTCCCGGCGGGCCGTCGCTCACGCGCGGTCTCCCGTGGTCCCCTCGGGCAGCGAGTCGGCCAGATAGGCGTCGAGGTCGGGCACCTCGGGGGCGAGCAGGTGCCGTACCCAGGCGTCCCGCTCGTGCAGGACCGGCGGCAGCTCCCAGACGCAGCCGATCCACGGGCGGTCCGTGACGACGAAGTGCGCCGGGTCCCGGTCGGGGCAGCCCAGCACCGGCTGGCCCGCGGCGGCGCCCCGGAAGTGCAGGACGTTGTCCCAGACCCAGCTGTACGCGTTGAGATAGGCGCCGTCGTCACCTCCCCGGTGCAGGACGACGAACGTGGCGGGCGGGGTGCCGTCCGGCTCGGGAAGCAGCCGCGGCAGGATCGCGTAGGCCGCCCTCGCGACCTCCGGTTCGATACCGGCGGGGTCCGCGGTCACGTGGTACCGCTTGATCCGCCGTCCCGCGAGCTCGACGGGCGGCGGCACGGTCAGGAACTTCTCCTTGAAGCCCGCCCGGGCCGGGGGAGGCGTGGAGGTGGCTGAAGTCATGGCAGGACGCTAGGCCGACTTCACTGACACCATGTGTCAGTGAAGTCCAGTCGTCTCGTCTCGATCCTGCTGCTGCTCCAGACCCGCGGCAGACTGACCGCCGCCCAGCTCGCCGAGGAACTGGAGGTGTCGGTCCGGACGGTGTACCGGGACGTGGAGGCGCTGGGCGCGGCGGGCGTCCCGCTGTACGGCGACGCGGGGCACGCGGGCGGCTACCGGCTGCTCGACGGCTACCGCACCCGTCTCACCGGCCTCACCACCGAGGAGGCCGAGGCCCTCTTCCTCGCCGGGGTCCCGGGTCCCGCCGCCGAACTCGGACTCGGCGCGGTGCTCGCCGCCGCTCAGCTCAAGGTGCGCGCCGCCCTCCCGCGTGAACTGCGCGAGCACGCGGACCGGGTGAGCGGCCGCTTCCACCTGGACGCGCCGGGCTGGTACGCGGACGCCGACGAGACCCCGTACCTCACCGCGGTCGCCGACGCCGTCTGGAACGGCCGGGCCCTCGACGTCCGTTACCGCCGCTGGCGCGAGCCCACCGACGTGGAGCGCCGCCTCGAACCGTACGGACTCGTCCTCAAGGCGGGGCGCTGGTACGTCGTCGCGGGCCCGGGGCCGCGCACCTACCGCGTGGACCAGATCCTCGAACTCAGCTCGCCCGGCACCGGGTTCACCCGCCCCGAGGGTTTCGATCTGGCGGAGTACTGGACCGCGTACCAACGGGACTTCCACGAGCGGCTGCACCGGACGGAGGCGGTCGTGCGGATCGCGCCCGGAGCCGTCCTGAGCGGACTCGCCGGCCGGGCGGTGACGGCCGACGGACCTACGGACGAGCGGGGTTGGACCCGGGCCACCGTCCCCGTGGAGTCCCTGGACCGGGCCCACGACGACTTCCTGCGCCTCGGAACGGCCGTCGAGGTCCTGGAACCGCCCGAACTGCGGGCCCGCATCGCCGAGACGGTCACGGAACTGGCCCGCAGATACGCGTAGCGGGCCTCACCCGGAGCGCTGTCCGACCCGCAGGACACCGAGGCAGCGGCGGGCCGCCCGGTCGCCCATCCGGGTCCGGACGTGCTCGGCGACCGCGTCGAGCAGCGGCTCACGGACGGCGGGGTCGAGCCGCCTGTACGGCGACTGCGAGCGGAGGAGGTCGGCGAAGCCGTTCCCGTCGAACCACTGGACGGCCGGGTACCAGCGCACGGTCGTCGGGCCGAACAACCCTCCGGGATCCTCGACGAGGCCCCAGCCCTCGGTAGTGGCGCGCACGTCCTCCTCCAGCGGCGGACGACCCCAGTCGGGGTTCCCGGGGGCGAACCGCTCGTGGAGGGCGGCGGTCTCGGCGTAGACCTCCGCCTCTCCCGGCCTGCGGACGACGACGTGGCCGAGCAGCGCCGCCCAGCCTCCGGGACGCAGGACGCCGTGCGCTCGCGGCCAGCCGATCGCCGGGTCGACCCAGTGCCACGACGCCGCGGCCACGAGGACGTCGAAGCGCCTCCCGCGGTCGTCCCACTCCTCGAACGTCGACGTCTCGATCCCGACGTCGGCGCCGAGGGCCGCGAGGCGCCGACGGGCGAGCGCCGCCATGCCGGGTCCCGGCTCCACGGCGGTCACCGAGCAGCCGAGCGCCGCCAGCGAGCGCGTGGCCTGACCGGTGCCGCAGCCCACCTCCAGCACCGACGACCCCTCGCCCAGGCCGGTGATGGCGGAGAGGTCCGCGAACAGCTCGTCGGGGTACCCCGGCCGGACCCGGTCGTAGAGCTCCGGAACCTCGTCGAACACCAGGCCGAGGCCGGTCCGGTCCGTGCGCGCCTTCCGTCCATCGGTCACGAACGCACAAACTAGTGCCGCGGCAGGCAACGTCTGCCCCGTCACGACGCCCGGCACGCACTCTCGCTGTACCGGCCGAAAGCCCAAGTACATCCAGTACGAGGACTTCCGGCCGGCACACCGAGAGCACGCACCGGACGCCGCTCCTTGACGGGCAGACGTTGCCTGCCGCGGCACTAGGCGCCCCGGCCGGGAGCCGCCACCGGTCCGCCAGGGACTCGCACGATCGATTTTCGGCCGACCTCTGTTGCTGTGGCCGGTTCCTGATGCATGGTGTGCAGGTGACCTTCCCGGCCCCCGGGCCAGGACCGTCACACCTTCGGACCCCGCCCGAGCTGCGCTCTTCCCGGGGCCCGCCGCCCCTCCCGGCTCCCCACGGGAGGCCCTGCGGCTGCCCGCGACCAGCCGCCCCGACCTCCACACCGGACCGGCGGCTCCGGGGAGCGGGGGTGTGGTCCCCGTCGGTGATCATCTCGGATGTCCCGGCCCCTCGGGGCACGCGCCCGGCAGGTAGCCGGCGGGCGCGTGCCCCGAGGGGGGTGGGGCGAGGGGATCAGCTCGTCGTGCAGGTCTGGTCCCCCAGCTTGAACGCCGTCGGTTTCGTGTTCGACCCCGTCCAGCTTCCCGTGAAGCCGAAGCCGGCCGTCGAGCCCGGGGCCACGTTCGCGTTCCAGCCGACGTTCCTGGCCGTCACCGCCGCGCCCGACTGGGTGTGGTCGGCGTTCCAGAGCTGGGTGATCTTCTGGCCGTCGGCGAAGGACCAGCCCAGGTTCCAGCCGGTCCAGGCCGAGGAGCCGGTGTTGGTGAGGGACACGTCGGCCTGGAAGCCGCCCGGCCACTGGTTCGTGATCCTGTACGTCACCGAGCAGGCCCCGGTCGGCGGTGGCGTCGGGTCCGTACCACCGCCGCCCCCGGTGTCCGAGGTGTCGCCGTAGACGATCCCGCGCCCGTTCGTCGCGACGTACACGCGCCCGTAGACCCGCGGGTCCCCGGTGACGGCCGCGCCGGTCCAGCCCCACTGGTGGGCGTCGTCGTTGATACGGGTCCAGCTCGCGCCCTTGTCCGTCGAGCGGAAGATCCCGCGGACGCCGCCGATCTTCGCGCTGGTGTAGAGCGTCTGGTACGAGGATCCGGTCGCCGCCTTGCCGAAGCCGATCGTGTCGGCCTGGTCGACGCCCGACAGCTTGGTGAAGGTCGCGCCGGAGTCGGCCGAGTGCCACAGCCCGTACGCGCCGTCGCTCGCGCCGCCCGCGAGCCACACGTCGCCCTTCGTGCCGGGCAGCGCCTTGAAGCGCACGCTGTCCCCGGTCGGCAGGTTGCCGGCCGCGGACGCCGTGAAGGTCGCCCCGCCGTCCGAACTGACGTAGAACTTGCCCGACTTGAAGCCGTAGAAGGTCTTGGGGTCGACCCGGTCCGACTCGACGACCGCGCCGGCGGGGATGCCGGCGGACGCCGACCACGACGTACCGAAACCCGAGGTGTACTGCACGCCGGTGCCCGCCGGGCTCCACACGAAGCGGCTGCCGTCCGAGGCCGTGGCGACCGTGCCGCCGCCGGTGACGCCCGAAGGGTCGCTGCCCGCGAACCAGTTGGCGCCGTTGTCCGTCGAGAAGCCGATGTGCGGACCGGAGTCGAGGTCGCCGACCCGGACCACCGTGTTCGGGCTGGACTCGGCGTAGTCGAGGCTGGTCGTGCTGGTGAGGTTCGGCGAGGTGTACATCATCGACGGGACCTTGGTCAGATCCGTGTGCCGGAAACCGCCGATGTCACCGAGCGCGCTGAGCAGCGGAGCGCCCGACGGGGGAGAAGCGAGGTCGTTGACCGCCGTCTCCTCCAGACCCTGGACCATGGGCTTGACGGTGAACTGGCCGCCCGCGTCCCAGTCGGTGAGGTTCTCGGTGCCGTAGACCGTCGCGCCCGTCCCGTACATCATCCGGGCCGAGTCGAACGGGTCGATCTCCAGCGCCTCGGTCATCCAGCCGAGTTTGGGGGTCTGTTCGGGCGGCGAGGGGTTCGCGCCGAAGGTCAGCCAGGGCACGGACGAGACGTCCATCGTGTAGCGGTTGGAGCGGTTCGGGTACGACGTGTAGTCCCACGCCTTCGTCCAGGTCCCGCCGCTGTCGGTGGACCGGAAGATCTGGGTGTCCGGCCACCAGGAGCTGTACGCCGTCGCCATCACGGTCCCCGGGTGCTGCCGGTCGACGGTCAGTCCGCCGAAGCCGTAGTAGGTGTCGGCCTCCGCCACCGGGCTGATGTCCGTCCACGTCCCGGTCTTCGTCGCGTACCGCCACAGCCGACCCTTGCCGCCGTCGTACGGGCCGCCCTTGTCGCTGTAGGCGAGGTAGAGGTAGCCGTTCACGGCGTCGAGGACGCCCTTGTGGGCGAGGTAGCCGGTCGGCTGTCCCGCGAGCCTGGACCAGGTCGCGCCGCCGTCCGTCGAGCGGTAGACCGCGTTGTCCTTGTCGGCGACCCCCACGTAGACCGTCTGGGTGGCGCTTCCCCGGGTGCCGGTCGACTCGTCGAAGGTGACCCAGACGACGCCCTGGTTGTCGGAGGCGTAGCCGCTGGTGTCGGTGGGGTCCTGGACGTAGTTGCCCGCGTTCGGGAACGCCGTGACCTGCGACCAGCTCGCGCCGGAGTCCGTGGAGCGCCACAGGCCCTTGCCGCTGGGCGCGCCGAGGTAGAGCACGCTGTTCTTGTTGGGGTCGACGGCCAGCCGCTCGCCCATGCCCCGTCCGGGCATGTTGCCGCCCAGCTTGAACGGCAGGTCGGCCTTCTGCCAGCTCGCCCCGCGGTCGGCGGAGCGCAGGACGGCCCCGTTCGTCGGGTCCCAGCCGTTGGTGTACGTGCCGACGGCCGCGTACACCCTGTCCGGGTCGACGGAGTCGGAGGCGAGGCTGACGACGCCGGTGTGGCCCCACTCGTTCCAGCCGACCGAGTCCAGCAGCGGGGTCCAGCTCTTCGTCGCCTGGACCCAGCGGTAGGCGCCGCCGATGTCGGTGCGGGCGTAGGCGAGGTTCTTCTCGGAGCGGTTGAAGACGATGCCGGGGACGAAGCCGCCGCCGTCGACGCGCGCGTTCTTCCAGGTGTACGTGTCCGCCGCGAGCGTCGTGGTGGGGGTGCTCGCGGCCAGCGCGGGCGGGGTGCCGGCCAACAGCCCGGCGGCGAGGGCGAGTACGGCCGTGAGGATGCGTGTTCTTCGCACGGGGGGAGTCCTCTCCGGTGCACGGGACGAGGGGGGAAGGGGGCAAGTGATGGCCGGGCGGCCCTCAGCACGGTGAGGGACCGCCCGGCCGGTGGCCCTGCCGTCAGGGACAGGACCGCGTACCCGGAGCCACGGCGGGGACTATTCGAGAAGCTCCGCGTACGAGCCCATGGCGAGGGCGATGTCCGCCTGCGCCCAGAACCGGTGGTACGTGAAGACGGGCGCGGCGCCGCCCGCCAGATAGCTCTGGATCTTCGACCAGGCAGGGTCGTCCTTGTAGAAGGACCGCAGCGAGGCGAAGGTGGAGGAGGAGTTGACCGCGTCGCCGTTCGGCATCGTGCCGGTGAAGGTGCTCGGCACGTACACGCCGTCGTCGAAGCGGTTGTAGTCGGCGCGGGTCTCCGGGACGGCTATGCCGAGGGCGTCCTGGTAGTTGCCCCACATGCCGTCCAGGAGCGCCTTGGCCGTCGTCTTCGCCTGGGTGTTTCCGGACTTCGCGGCGTAGTACGACAGGGTCTTGGCGTACGCGGCGGCCACGCCCACGTCGTTCGTGTAGTCGGCGACGGTGACGTGGAGTCCGCTGTTGGAACCGGGACTCGACGCGTTCCAGGTGTCGGGGGCGCCGGACCACTGGAGGGTGGAGGGGATCTGGTAGGTGCCGTCCGGGTTGATCGTGGTCTTGGACAGCGCCCACGCGACCCACTTGTCGAGGACCGCCTTGGCGCTCGCGTTCCCCGTCTGCTGGTAGTACTCGGCGACCCGCTCCATGGACCACGCCTGGAAGCCGAACCACTGGTTGGACGGCGGGTCGTGGTACACCGGCTGCTGGTCGTAGTACATGCCGTAGAAGGTCGGCGTCCCCGTGGGAGGCGTCGCGTAACGGCCCGCCCAGCTGTTGGTCGCGCCGCCCGCGATGGCGCCCTCGCTCGACTGGAGCCAGCGGTAGAACTCCAGCTGGCGGGTCAGCGAGGTGGCCCAGTCCGAGGCGCCCGTCGCCGACTTGGGCTTCAGGTCGGCGTTGGTGCTGAGCGCGTAGGCGGCCAGCGGGTTCTGGTAGCCGCCGTGGGTGTGGCTGGAGCCGATGCGCCAGGCCCAGCCCGCCGAGGTGTCGGTCGCGCCGCCCCAGGCGTAGTACCAGGAGAGCAGGTAGTGCGAGGCGTCCTTGCCGGTACCCGCGGCGCAGGCCGCCGGACCGACGCAGTTGCCTATTTTCTTGAAGTACTTGTCGTACATGGAGTAGCGGAGGTAGTCGCCCATCTTCGCGGCCTTGCCGACCGTCGCGGACACGTCGGCGCCCTTGCCCTGGGCCTTGGCCCACAGGTCGGCCCAGTACGCGGCCTGCACCGCACGCGCGTCGGCGTCCGGGGCGTTCGTGTACTTCCACTGTTTGGCGTACGAGGAGTCCCCGGTGAAGAGGTCCAGGTAGCCGTTCTTGCCGCCGTACTTGAAGGCGTCGCAGGTCGGCTGCGGCACCGTCTCCCACACCGACTCCTGCGCCCCGCGCTGGAAGGTGTTGATGTACGAGGGACCCGTGGCGGTCGGACCGGCCTCGCACTTGCCGGGCTCGTTGCCGTAGCCGTAGGTGTTGTCCACGTCCTGGAGCCAGTGCATGCCGTACACGTCGTCCGTGCCGTAGGCGCTCTTCAGCTCGGAGGCGATCGGGTCGGAACCGACGGAGACCGCGGTGTCGAGCTTGGCCGGGTACTCGTTCGGGGTGTCCAGCTCGGGCGCGTAGGTGGCCGGTTTGGACGCGGTGTAGAAGGAGTTCGTCGGCTGGTCGGCGTGCGTGGGGATCATGTACGTCTCCATGGTCGTCCACGCGGCGTTGAACTTCGACCAGTCGCCGGTGACCTTCCCGTACATCGCCTGGAGCCAGATCAGATAGCTGTACGCCTCGGACGTCGTCTCGTGTCCCTGGTCGGGCGCCTCGACGATCAGCGTCTCCACCGAGTGGTAGGGGATGCCCTCGGGGGAGAAGTAGCCGTTCGCCGGGTTGGTGATCTTGCCGTAGAGGTCCAGGAAGCGCGCGTCGTACGTCTTCGTCGCGGCCAGTTCCGTCACGGTGACGGTCGCCTTGGCCTGACCGGTCGCCGAGGCCGTGAAGGTCGCGGACCCGGTGCCCGAGGCGTCGGCGGTGATGGTCACCGTCTGGGCGGTGTTCCAGTTGGACGGGGTGAACGTCAGACTCGAACCGCCGGTCACCGACAGCCCGGTGTTGCCGTCCGTACGGGCCACCGCCACCGTCACGTTGGCGCTCGGCTGGGTCGAGAGCTTGACCGTGAACGTCCCCGACTTGCCCTGCTGGACGCCGAGCTGGGTCGGCGATGCGACGATCGCCGGCCCCGAGGCGACCGTGATGCCGACGGGGGTGGAGGCCGCCGACGCGCCCAGGCTGTCGTACGCCTTCGCGACGACGGAGTGGGCGCCGACGGCGAGCCCCGACGCCGCCAGCGTGTACGGCGAGCTGGTGTCGGTGCCGAGCAGGGTCGTGTCGTCGTAGAACTCGACCTTGGAGATGGTCGCGCCGTCGGCCGCCGCCGCGGTCGCGGCCATCGGGACGGCGTCGCCCTGGGTGTAGACGGCGCCCGCCGCCGGGCTGGTCAGCACGGTGATCGGCGGCTGGTGCGCGCCGGTGCAGGTGGTGCCGTTGACGGCGTAGGAGGCGGGGGCGGTGTTGGTGCCGCTGTAGGTGAACTGCGCGCCGGTGGTCACGGCGGTCCCGGCGCCGATCGTCCCGTTCCACGAGGCGTTCTTGACGGTGACCGCCTTGCCGGACTGGGACCAGGTGCCGTTCCAGCCGTTGGTGAGCGTCTGGTTGCCCGTGTAGGCGTAACTCAGGGTCCAGCCGTTGATGGCGTCGGTGCCCCGGTTGGTGATCGTCAGATCCGCGGTGAAGCCGGAGCCCCAGTCGTTGGTCTTGTAGTCGACGCTGCACTGGAGGGCGGCCGCGTGTGCGGGAGTCGTACCGGTGGCCAGTGTCGCGAGCGGAAGGGCCAGAGCCGCCACTACGGCGGTCCACAGGCGCCGTGATCTGCGACGACGTCTCCATCGAGGGCTGGGATCCATGGTGCTGGTTCCTCCTTGCGGCTCGGAGAATGGGGGGAGGAGCAACAAGCCTTGAACCAGTGGGAGCGCTCCCATATTGGAGAGGGGGGTGTGAGCGGTCAAGGTGCTTGAAGAGTCGAAATGATTCGATTGATCGACTGTGCAACCCCTCTGTGCAACGGGGGCACTTGGCGCTAGCTTCATCCGCACCAGTGGGAGCGGTTCCATCAGTCGGCGCGTCCGTCACGGCGTGCCAGAGCTGCAAGGAGTCGCTTCATGCGTCACCCCCCGCGTCTGTCTCTCTTAGTGATCGGTGCCGCGGTCGCCCTCGTGGGCACGGCCGTCGCGCCGGTCGTCACGGCCTCGGGAGCAACTCCCGCGTGCACGGTGGAGTACTCGGTCACCGGCCAGTGGGACACCGGCTTCCAGGGCGCCGTGAGAATCACCAACAACATGGCCGCGCTGAGCGGTTGGAGCCTCGGCTTCGACTTCCCGAACGGCCAGAAGGTCACCCAGGGCTGGAACGCCAAGTGGTCCCAGTCCGGTACGACGGTGACCGCGGCCAACGAGAGCTGGAACGGCTCGCTCGCGAGCGGCGCGAGCGTCAGCGCCGGCTTCCTCGCGTCCTGGTCGGGCAGCAACGCGGTGCCGACGGCCTTCCGGCTCAACGGCACCACCTGCAACGTGGACACCCAGCCCACGCCCACGCCCACCCCGACCGATCCACCGCCGACCGGCGGTGGGGCGCCGAAACTGCACGTCTCGGGCAACAAGCTGGTCGACTCCGCGGGAGCCACCCGCAGGATGCTCGGCGTCAACCGCTCCGGCGGCGAGTTCATGTGCGTCCAGGGCTACGGCTTCTTCGACGGTCCCGTCGACGACGCCTCCGTCAAGGCCATCGCCGACTGGAAGGCCAACACGGTCCGCATCCCGCTGAACGAGGAGTGCTGGCTGGGACTCTCCAACATCAAGCCGGAGTACGCGGGCGCCAACTACATCGCCGCCGTCAAGGACCTGGTGGCCAAGGTCGAGGCGCACGGCATGACGCCGGTCGTCGAACTGCACTGGAGCTACGGCCAGTACACCGGCAACTCGGCGGGCTGCTCCGACGTGCACGCCACCTGCCAGAAGCCGATGTCCGACGCGCAGTACACACCGTCCTTCTGGACCTCGGTAGCGAACACCTTCAAGGACGACCAGGCCGTCGCCTTCGACCTGTTCAACGAGCCCTACCCGGACCGCGCGACCTCCACGGCCACCCAGGCGTGGACCTGCTGGCGCGACGGCGGCAGCTGCCCCGGCATCTCCTACGAGGTCGCCGGAATGCAGGACCTGGTCGACGCGGTACGCGGCACCGGCGCCAAGAACCTGATCCTGGCCGGCGGTCTCGCGTACTCCAACGACCTGAGCCAGTGGCTGACGTACAGGCCCAGCGATCCCGCGGGCAATCTCGTCGCCGCGTACCACGTCTACAACTTCAACACCTGCGCGAGCGAAAGCTGCTGGAACTCGACCCTCGCTCCCGTCGCCGCCCAAGTACCGCTGGTGGCTGGGGAGATCGGGGAGAACACCTGCTCCCACGCGTTCACCGACACCGTCATGAAGTGGTTCGACGACCGGGGGCTCTCCTACCTCGGCTGGACCTGGAACACCTGGGACTGTTCCTCCGGCCCGTCGCTGATCTCGAACTACGACGGAACTCCGACCTCCTACGGCATCGGGCTGCGCGACCACCTGCGCGCCCTCAACGGATAAGGAACCCGCACATGAGCCGTGCAAGAACAGCCGTCCTCGGGGCACTCGCCCTGATCGCCGCGGGAACGGGCGGAGCCGCCGCGGCCGTCCCCGCCGAGCCCGGCACCGCCGCCGTCGCGGCCGTCCCCTGCACCGTCGACTACAAGGTGCAGAACCAGTGGGACAGCGGCTTCACCGCCGCCGTCACCGTCACCAACAACGGTGCTGCCAAGTCCAGTTGGTCGGTGAAGTGGGCCTACGCCGGCAACCAGAGGGTCACCAGCTACTGGAACAGCAAGATCACCCAGAGCGGCACCGCGGTCACCGCGAACAACGAGAGCTACAACGGCACGCTGGCCAGCGGTGGTTCGGTCAGCTTCGGCTTCAACGGCTCCTACAGCGGCACCAACGCGATCCCGACGTCCTTCACCCTCGACGGTGTCACCTGCAACGTCGACGACGGGGGCAGCGGCGGAGGCGGGGGAGGCGGAGGCGGCACCGGCACCCGCGTCGACAACCCGTACGCCGGTGCCAAGGTGTACGTGAACCCCGAGTGGTCGGCGAAGGCCGCCGCCGAGACCGGCGGCAGCCGGATCTCCAACCAGCCCACCGGCGTCTGGCTCGACCGGATCGCCGCGATCAACGGCTCGTCCACGAGCATGGGGCTGCGCGCCCACCTCGACGCGGCGCTCGCCCAGAAGGGCAGCGGCGAAGAGGTCGTCCAGCTCGTCGTCTACGACCTGCCCGGACGTGACTGCGCGGCCCTCGCCTCCAACGGCGAACTCGGCCCGACGGAGATCGACAAGTACAAGACGCAGTTCATCGACCCGATCGCGGCGATCCTCTCCGACAGCAAGTACGCCTCGCTGCGCATCGTCACGACCATCGAGATCGACTCGCTGCCGAACCTCGTCACCAACACCGGCAGCCGCGCCACCGCCACACCCGCGTGCGACACCATGCTCGCCAACGGGAACTACGTGAAGGGCGTCGGCTACGCGCTCGCCAAGCTCGGCGCGATCCCCAACGTCTACAACTACATCGACGCCGGCCACCACGGCTGGCTCGGCTGGGACGACAACTTCGCCCCCTCCGCGACCCTGTTCAAGCAGGCCGCGACCAGTGAGGGCGCGAAGGTCGGCGACGTGCACGGGTTCATCACCAACACGGCGAACTACAGTGCCCTGAAGGAGAACAACTTCACCATCAACGACACGGTGAACGGCACCTCGGTGCGCCAGTCCAAGTGGGTGGACTGGAACCGCTACGTCGACGAGCTCTCCTACGCCCAGGCCTTCCGCAACCAGCTCGTCTCGGTCGGCTTCGACTCCGGCATCGGCATGCTGATCGACACCTCCAGGAACGGCTGGGGCGGCACCGCACGGCCCACCGGACCCGGCGCGACGACCAGCGTCGACACCTACGTCGACGGCGGCCGCTACGACCGCCGCATCCACATGGGCAACTGGTGCAACCAGTCGGGCGCGGGCCTCGGCGAGCGGCCGAAGGCGGCACCGGCGACCGGCATCGACGCCTACGTGTGGATGAAGCCTCCGGGCGAGTCCGACGGCTCCAGCTCGGCGATCGCGAACGACGAGGGCAAGGGCTTCGACCGGATGTGCGACCCGACCTACACGGGCAACGCCCGCAACGGGAACAGCCTCTCCGGCGCGCTGCCGAACGCCCCGCTCTCGGGGCACTGGTTCTCGGCCCAGTTCCAGGAGCTCATGAAGAACGCGTACCCCGCCCTGTGACCGGCCGGCCGCGCGCCCTGTGACCGGCTGACCGCGCGCACCGGCACCGCGGGCGCCCCCGGCTTTCCGGGGGCGCCCGCTTTTTGCCGTTAGAGCAACACGACTGGCCGTTTCCGGGAGGGGCGGAGCACGCTGTCCTCATACCGAGAGAGAGGCCCGTCCCATGGCACAGGACCACGACCACCACCACGACGGCTGTTCCGGCAGCGGCCACGGCCCGGCGCACCAGCGGGGCGCGGCACACGACCACCGCCACCACCAGGGCTCCGCGCCGGGCCACGGGCACGGCGACGGCCACACCCACATGGACTTCGCCCAGATGCTGCCCATGCTGGTGCAGGAGGCCGAGCTGTTCACCCCGGCGTACGTCCAGGCGGCCGAGTGGCTGCGGGGGCGGCGGCCCGATCCCGGACTGATCGTGGACGCGGGCAGCGGCCCCGGGGTCATCTCCGGCCTGCTCGCCGAGAAGTTCCCCGGCGCGCGGGTCGTCGCCGTGGACAGCGCGGAGCCCCTGCTCGCGGAGGCCCGCGCCCGTGCCGGGCGGCTCGGCTTCGCCGACCGGTTCAGCACGATCGAGGCCGAACTCTCCGAGGGCGTGGGAGACCTGGAGTACCCCGCGGACCTGTTGTGGGCCAGCAGGTCGCTGCACCACGTCGGTGACCAGCGGGCCGCGCTCACCGGCTTCGCCCGGAGCCTGGCCCCCGGCGGCACCCTCGCCCTGCTGGAGGGTGGCCTGCCCACGCGCTTCCTCCCGCGCGACACCGGCATCGGCAGGCCCGGCCTGGAGGCCCGCATCGACGCGGTGCACGACGAGTGGTTCACCCGCATGCGGACCGAGCTGCCCGGATCGGTGGCGGAGACGGAGGACTGGCCCGCCCTGCTCACCGCCGTCGGACTGCGCCACACGGCGACCCGCACCTTCCTGCTCGACCTGCCCGCCCCGGTCTCGGACGAGGCCCGCTCCTTCGTCGTCACCGCCCTCACCCGCAGGCGCGAGGGCCTCGCCGAGGCGCTCGACGCCGAGGACCTCGCCACGCTCGACCGGCTCCTCGACCCGGACGACAAGGCGAGCGTGCACCACCGCCCGGACGTGTTCGTCCTGACGGCGATGACGGTGTACGTGGGGGTCAAGCCGGAGTAGTCCCCGCGCACGCGGGCGGCGGGCCTTGACATCGAGCGCGCTCCAAGTGATGGACTCCCGCCGTTCGCCGTTCGCCGTTCGCCGTTCGCCGTTCGCCGTACCGCCGGGCCACGCCCGGCCGGACAACCCTGGGGGCAGAAAATGGCCGGATCTCCTGTCGCACTGATCACCGGAGGCGGAAGCGGCATCGGAGCCGCGGTCGCCCGCCGGCTGCTCGACGCCGGGCACCGGGTGGCCGTCACCGGTCGCGGAGAAGAGCGGCTGAACGCCTTCGCCGAGGAACTGGGCCGCCCCGAGGGGCTGTTGACGATCGTCGGGCACGCGGCGGAGTACGACCAGGTCAGGGCCGCGGTCGAGGCGACGCTCAAGGAGTTCGGGCGGCTCGACACGGTCGTCGCCAACGCCGGCTTCGCCACCCACGACACGGTCGCGGACGGGGACCCGGCCGGCTGGCCGGAGATGGTGCTGACCAACGTGCTGGGGCCCGCGCTGCTCATCAGGGCGTCCATCGACGCGCTCAAGGAGTCCCGTGGCCGCGTCGTGCTCATCGGCAGTGTCGCCGGGCACGTGAACACGCCCGGCAACATCTACGGCGCGACCAAGTGGGCGGTGACCGGGCTCGCCGAGAACACCAGGCGCCAGGTCACCGAGTACGGCGTGGGCGTGACACTGATCTCGCCGGGCCGGGTGGAGACCCCGTTCTGGGACGGCTACGGCAGCCTGCCGCCGGGGCGGCTCCTGACGGCGGACCAGCTCGCCGACTCGATCGTCTGGGCGGTCGGGCAGCCGGCGGGCGTCGACGTGAACACAGTGGTCGTCCGCCCCGTCGGCCAGCCCGTCTGACCCGCGCCGGGGGAGGACGCCCCGCCCCTCGGGCCGCTCCCGCAAGGCCGCGGGCCCGGACGCGTCGCGCGTCCGGGCCCGCGGCCTCGGTGCCGGACGGGCCGGTCAGCCGACGTCGAAGACGGCCGGGTCCGGGCCGATGCGGCGGTCCTCGTTCAGCGCGGAGATCGCCGCGATGTCCTCGGTGTCCAGGGAGAAGTCGAAGACGTCGATGTTCTCCTTGATCCGGGACGGGGTCACGGACTTCGGGATCACGACGTTGCCGACCTGGAGGTGCCAGCGCAGGACGATCTGGGCCGGTGTGCGGCCGTGCTTCTGGGCGACGGCGATGATCGCCGGGACCTCCAGGAGGCCCTTGCCCTGGCCCAGCGGCGACCAGGCCTCGGTGGCGATGCCCTGCTCGGCGTGGAACTCGCGGGCCGCGCGCTGCTGGAGGTGCGGGTGCAGCTCGATCTGGTTGACGGCCGGGATCACGGACGTCTCCTCGATCAGCTTCTCCAGGTGCTCGGGAAGGAAGTTCGAGGTGCCGATGGCCTTGGCGCGGCCGTCGGCGTAGATCTTCTCGAAGGCCTTGAACGTGTCGACGTAACGACCCCGGGACGGTGTCGGCCAGTGGATCAGATACAGGTCGACGTAGTCCAGGCCGAGCTTCTCCAGCGAGGTGTCGAAGGCACGCAGCGTGGAGTCGTACCCCTGGTCGCTGTTCCAGAGCTTGGTGGTGACGAAGAGCTCCTCGCGGGCGATGCCGGAGGCGCGCACGCCCTTGCCGGTGCCCTCTTCGTTGTCGTAGATCGCCGCTGTGTCGATGCTGCGGTACCCGGACTCCAGTGCGGTGGCGACCGCCCGCTCCGCCTCGTCGTCCGGCACCTGCCAGACGCCGAAGCCGAGCTGCGGCATCTCGACGCCGTTGTTCAGGATGATCGGGGGGACCTTGCTCACGAGCTCTCGATCCTTCAGTCGTCGGGTGGTCTTCGTATGGTCAACGATCACGGGCCGTGATGCATTCCTGACCGGGCCCCGGGCGCGGGGAATCGAAGATTGGCTGAAATAGTCCGATCAATCGCGCCGAAGTTTGCGGAGTTCCCGGTCGCGGGTTCCGGGCGCGTCGTCCCCCTCGCGCACCTCACACCGTCTTGATGCCGCCGCCCTCGACGACGTAGTCGGCGCCGGTCGTGCTCGCCGCGCGGTCCGAGACGAGGAACGCGACGACGGCCGCGACCTCGGCGGGTTCGACCATGCGGCCGGTGGTCATGCCCATCGCCGCGGGGACCCCGGCCACGAAGTCGCGGTGTCCGACGCCGTTCGCCTCGGCGAGGCGGGCGCCGAAGCGGTCGTCGTCCTCCCACGCGCCGGTACGCGTCGGGCCGGGGGAGACGGTGTTCACCCGTACGCCCCGGGGACCGAACTCCTCGGACAGTGCCTTGCCGAACGCGTTGAGACCCGCCTTCGCGACGCTGTACTCGATCGGGCCCGTGCCCGGCAGGCGCGCGCTCATGGACGAGATGTTCACCACCGAACCGCGGCGCTCCAGGATGCTCGGCAGCAGCCGGCGGGTGACCCGGACCGTGCCGAACAGGTTGACCTCGAAGCTCTGTGCCCACAGGGCGTCGTCGGTCGCGAGGAACCCGTCCGGGTTGAACGTGTCGCCACCGCCCAGGTTGTTGACCAGGACGTCCACGCCGCCGAGTTCCGCGAGCGCCCGCGCCCCCAGCTCCTCGGCGCCTTCCGGCGTACTCAGGTCGACCGCGACCGGACGGGCCCCGGTCTCCTTCAGTCCGGCGGTGACCGTACGGGCCGCCCCGACCACCCGGACCCCCTCGGCGACGAGCTGCCGGGTGATCGCGAGGCCGATACCCCGGCCGGCTCCGGTGACGACGGCGGTCTTCCCCGCGAGATCGAGCTCCATGTTCGACTCCCTGTAGATTTTTGAACTTCAGGTACAAAACAAGGCCGTGAAAAGGCCGCGAAAAGGCCGTGGCAAGGGGGGTGCCGGTGGGCGGTGCCGCGCTACAGCGACGCCATCGCCGCGTCCACGACCCGCTTCAACTGCGTGGCGTCCTCGGCGGTCTTCGCCAGTACCCGCATGCCGATCACCGTCGCCAGCAGCCAGGCGGCCACCGCCGCCGCGTCGCGATCACCGTCGATCTCGCCCGCCCGCCGGCCTTCCTCGACGGTCGCCCGGAACGCGCTCTCCGTCCGCGCGAACATCTTGCGTACGGTGTCGGCCGTCCCGGGGTCCCAGGGGGCCGACTGGGCCGCGGTGTTGACCGCCATGCAGCCGCGCCGGTCCGGGTCGCCCAGGTCGAGCTCGACCAGCGCCTCCAGCGCGCCCCGCAGGCGGTCCTTCGCCGAACCGGGACGGTCGAGGAGTGCCGTGAGCCACGCCGCCTGTGAGTCCCGGTAGCGTGCCAGCGCCCGCTCGAACAGCGCGTGCTTGCTGCCGAAGGTGTTGTACAGGCTGCCCTTGCCGATGCCGATCTCGTCCACGAGGTCCTGGGGCGTCGTCGCCGCGTACCCCTTGCGCCAGAACACGCCCATCGCGCGCTCCACCGCCGCGTCCGGATCGAACTCCTTCGGCCTGCCCATGGCGTCACCGTAGCAAGGTTTTTGACCTTGAGGTCAAGTAAATGGCCGCGCCGGACACCACCGCTCGGCGAAAGCCCGGCCCGGGCTCCGCTTCCTCGCGGTCCACCCGCACCGCGTCCGGTGGGGCGGTCCACCCGCACTACGTCCGGTAGAGGGCCTCGACCTCGGCCGAGTACGCCTTCTCGATCGCCTTTCGCTTCAGCTTCAGCGACGGCGTCAGCAGGCCGTGCTCCTCGGTGAACTGGTTGGCCAGTATCCGGAACGTGCGGATCGACTCGGCCTGCGAGACCATGGTGTTCGCGGCGACCACGGCACGCCGCACCTCGGTCTCCAGATCGGGATCGCGCACCAGGTCGCCGGCGGGCAGCGGAGGTTTGCCGCGCATGTGGAGCCAGTGTTCGACGGCCTCGGAGTCGAGGGTGACGAGGGCCGCGACGTACGGCCGGTCGTTGCCGACCACTATGCACTGCGCGACCAGCGGATGGTCCCGGACCCGTTCCTCCAGCACGCCCGGCGAGACGCTCTTGCCGCCGGAGGTCACCAGGATCTCCTTCTTGCGGCCGGTGATCGTGAGGTAGCCGTCCTCGTCGAGGGACCCGAGGTCGCCGGTGGCCAGCCAGCCGTCGTGCAGCGTGGCGTCGGTGTCCTTGTCGTTGTTCAGGTAGCCCCGGAACACGTTGCGGCCCTTCAGCCAGACCTCGCCGTCCTCCGCGATGTGCACGGTGGTGCCGGGGATCGCCTGTCCGACGGTGCCGAACCGGGTGAGCTCGGGCGGGTTGGCGGTGGCGGCGGCGGTGGACTCGGTGAGCCCGTACCCCTCGTAGATGGTGACGCCCGCGCCCGCGAAGAACAGCCCGAGCCGCCGGTCCATCGCCGAGCCGCCCGACATCGCGTGCCTGACCCGGCCGCCCATGGCGGCCCGCACCTTGGAGTAGACGAGCTTGTCGAAGACCTGGTGCTGCATGCGCAGGCCCGCCGAGGGGCCCGGACCGGTGCCCCAGGCCTTGGACTCGAGGGCGTCGGCGTAGCGCACGGCGACGTCCACGGCCTTCTCGAAGGGGGCGGACCTGCCCTCCTTCTCGGCCTTGCGGCGTGCGGCGTTGAAGACCTTCTCGAAGATGTACGGCACGGCCAGGAAGAAGGTGGGCCGGAAGGCGGCGAGGTCCGGCAGCAGCGCGGACGCGTTGAGCTGGGGCTGGTGCCCGAACTTGACCCTCCCGCGGAACGCGGCGATCTGCACCATCCGCCCGAAGACGTGCGCGAGCGGCAGGAACAGCAGCGTGGTCGCCTCGTCGCCGCGCTTGGAGTGGAAGACGGGTTCCCAGCGCGCGATGACGGTGTCGGCCTCGAACATGAAGTTCGCGTGCGTGAGGACGCAGCCCTTGGGGCGTCCCGTCGTGCCCGAGGTGTAGATGATCGTCGCGACGGATTCGGGGGTGACCGCGCGGCGGTGCCGGTGGACCACCTCGTCGTCGATGTGCGCGCCCGCCTCGTACAGCTCGTGCACCGCGCCCACGTCGAGCTGCCACAGCTTGTGCAGCTGGGGCAGCTTGTCGACGACCGTGGCGATGGTCATCGCGTGGTCCTCGTGCTCCACCATGACCGCCGACACCTGCGCGTCGTGCAGCATCCAGTGGACCTGCTCGGCGGAGGAGGTGGGGTAGATCGGCACGACCTGGGCGCCGATCGTCCACAGGGCGAAGTCGAAGAGGGTCCACTCGTAGCGGGTGCGGCACATGATGGCGACCCGGTCGCCGAAGCGGACGCCCTGGGACAGCATGCCCTTGGCGAGCGCCAGGACCTCGTCGCGGAACTCGGCCGAGGTGACGTCGCGCCACCGTCCCTGATCGTCCTTGCGGCCGAGCGCGACGTGGAGCGGGTCCACCTTGGCGTACTCGAACACGGCGTCGGCCAGGCCGCCCACCGGTGGCGCCGACGCCGGCAGGGGGTTGGTGAACTCGCGCAATACCGCTCCTCGTGGCCTCCGCACAGCGCCGTGAAAGCTACCCCACCACGCGAGCGGACGGGAGGGGGGCCGAACCGCCGAGGGGTGCGGCGTCCGCACAGGTCAACCACGGAAATGCCGCACAACGGGAAGGGCCGGACAGAATCCCTTACGGTTCCGTAGGTTTTGTCCCCTTGATCTCCACGGAATCGCTACGACCTCGCGTGGGGCCGAACGCCGCGGAGGTTGTTCCGGAATATCTGATTCCGGATGGTTCGCCCGCTGTCGGCCCTAGTTCCGCCGGCCCTGGCCGCGCCGCCCCCGGTGCAGCCGGTCGCCGCCCGCCAGGATCGCCGTCGCCAGCGCGTCCGCGGCGTCCTGCGCGGACGGCCGCCGGCGGCCGTGCACCAGGACGAAGTCGACCTCGCCGAGCTCCGGCAGCCCCGCCCGCTCCGGCACCCGGACCAGACCGGGCGGCACCAGGCCCCGCGAGTGCGCCATCACGCCGAGGCCCGCGCGGGCCGCCGCGATCAGGCCGTTGAGACTGCCGCTGGTGCAGGCGATGCGCCACGGCCGGCCCTGGCGCTCCAGAGCTTCGAGGGCGAGCGCGCGGGTGATGCCCGGGGGCGGGTAGACGATCAGCGGGACCGGCCGGTCCGGGTCGAGCCGCAGCCGCTCGGCGCCGATCCACACGAGCCGGTCGTGCCACACGAGCTCGCCGCGCGGGTCCTCGGGCCGCCGCTTCGCCAGCACCAGATCGAGGTGCCCGGCGGCGAGCTGCTCGTGGAGGGTCCCGGACAGCTCGACCGTCAGCTCCAGGTCCACCTCGGGATGGTCGGTGCGGAACCCCTCCAGGATCTCCGGCAGCCGGGTCAGCACGAAGTCCTCGGACGCGCCGAAGCGCAGCCGGCCCCTCAGCCGGGTCCCCGTGAAGAACGCCGTCGCCTGTTCCTGCACCTCCAGGATCCGCCGCGCGAACCCGAGCATCGCCTCGCCGTCCTCGGTGAGCTCGACGGAGTGGGTGTCGCGGGAGAAGAACTGCCGTCCGGCGGCGTCCTCCAGCCGGCGCACGTGCTGGCTGACCGTGGACTGGCGCACCCCGAGCCGCCTGGCGGCCTGCGTGAAGCTCAGCGTCTGGGCCACCGCCAGGAACGTACGCAGCTGGGACGGGTCGTACACGGCACCACGTTATCGCGATACGTGATGACAGTCAGAGCGGTATGACGGATTCCCGATCGCGGCCCGGGAGAGGACGATGGAGAGGGCACGATCCGCCGACGAGGACCGGACGTACCGCACCGAGCAACCGAGCAGTGGAGCACCGTGAAACGCCTGCAGTGGCCGAGCTGGATGCCGGTCGACCCCTACGTCCTGCTGCTGCTCGGGACCGTCGGCCTCGCCGCACTGTTCCCGGCGAGCGGAACGGCGGCGGACGTCGCCTCGGGCGCGTCCACGGCGGCCATCGCCCTCCTCTTCTTCCTGTACGGCGCACGCCTGTCCACACGCGAGGCGATGGACGGCCTCAAACACTGGCGGCTGCACGGTGCGGTCCTGATCTGCACCTTCGTGGTGTTCCCGCTGCTCGGCCTCGCCGCCCGCGGCCTGGAGCCGGTGTTCCTGACGCACGACCTCTACACCGGCCTCCTCTTCCTCACGCTCGTCCCCTCGACCGTCCAGTCGTCGATCGCCTTCACCTCCATCGCCCGCGGCAACGTGCCCGCCGCCATCTGCGCGGGCTCCTTCTCCTCGCTCGCGGGCATCGTCGTCACCCCGCTGCTCGCCGCACTCCTCCTCGGCGGCAGCGGCGGCGGCTTCTCCACGGACTCGCTGGTCAGGATCGTGCTGCAACTGCTGGTGCCGTTCACGGCCGGGCAGTTGCTGCGCCCCTGGATCGGTTCCTTCGTCACCCGTCACAAGAAGGTCCTCGGCCTCGTCGACCGCGGTTCCATCCTGCTCGTCGTGTACACCGCGTTCAGCGAGGGCATGGTGCAGGGCGTCTGGAGCCGGGTGAGCGCCGTGCGGCTGGCGGGGCTCCTCCTCGTCGAGGCGCTGCTGCTCGGTGTGATGCTCCTGCTGACCTGGTACGGCGCGAAGGCCCTGCGCTTCGGCAGGGAGGACCGGATCGCCGTCCAGTTCGCCGGGTCCAAGAAGTCGCTGGCCTCGGGCCTTCCCATGGCCGGCGTCCTGTTCGGCGCGCACGCCTCCCTCGCCGTGCTCCCGCTGATGCTCTTCCACCAGATGCAGCTCATGGTGTGCGCGGTGATCGCCAGGCGCCGCGCGCGTGACCCGGAGGCGAGCGGCGGGCCGGGCCCGGACGAACGGTCCGGCACCGGCGGCGCGAAAGGCGCGGGAGGTACGGCGGAAGGAGCGGGCCGGACCACCGGCCCGGCCCGCTCCGCCAGGCCCCGGGTCTCCCCGGCCGTGACGACGGGAGGCTAACCGTCCCCGCTCACCCGGTCCATCGGCAGCCACAGGACGGTGCCCGGGGTGAGCTTCCGCGAGGGCGGTGCCGACAGTTCCTCGTCGCTCAACGCGCGGTCGTGGACCCGTACGTCGTCGATCGCCCCGGTGAAGAAGGCCCGGCTGTCCATCCGCTGGCCGACGTGCACGCCGAACGGCGAGTTCCGGCTGACAGTTCCGGGCACGTCCGCCGCGCTGACGGTCGTCCCGTCGACGAACAGGGTGAGCCGTCCCCCGCCGCGGCGCAGCGCCAGATGGTGCCACCGGCCGTCGTTGAAGGCGCCCGTGGTGCGCGCGAACGCCGTGGCCGGGGGCGACGCGCCGTTCCTGGTGGTGATGAGCCCGGTGATCCGGTTGGACGCGGGCTCCCCGCGCAGCCACACCTGTGGCTGGTTCGTGCCGATCCCGCCCATCCACAGCAGGGGCTGCTCACCGCTGGTGGCCGTGTAGCGGAACCACAGGGACGCCGTGAAGTCCTTCGCCCCCAGCGCCAGCCTGTCCTGGTACGGCAGCCGTACGGCGTCGTCGGTGCCGTCGAACTCCAGCCCGCCGCCGAGGACGCCGGCGGTCCCGTTCGGCCCGCCGAGGACCGCCGCCCGCCGGGTGAACGGGGCGAGGTCGGCCGTCGTCGGGTCCGGGCCCCGGCGCGGCTCGAGCCAGTCCTCGGTGAAGCGGGCGAAGCGGATCTCGTCGCGCGCGTCGACCGCGCCGCCCTCGTACAGCAGACCCACGGTCCCGCCGTCGACGCCCACCAGATCGGAGTAGCCCGACCAGTCCGTGGTGACGACCGTCCCGCGGTCCACGCTGTCCCAGGTGCGCCCGCCGTCGTAGGAGGAGCGGATCATCATGGTCCGGCGGCGGTCGGGGTCGGCGGGGCAGGACAGCAGGATCCGGTTCCCGACACGCAGCGTCGAGCCCTGCACCTGGGGCGTGTAGAGGTCCGGGACGTCACGGAAGGGGGACACGAAGCTGTCGCCGCCGTCCCTGCTGACCGCCTGGGTGCGGTGCCCCAGGTCGGTGCCGTCCTGCTCGCGGCCGCTGACCAGGACCGATCCGTCGGCGCGCTCGGTGAGCGTCATCTCGGACGGCTTCTGCCGGAAGGTGCCGTCCGCCGCGATCGGCCAGGAGTCGCTCGCCCCGATGTCCCAGTGCTCGCCGCCGTCGTCGCTGGTGATGAGGGCGGCGTGGTTGGCGGTGACCCGGCCGCCGTCCCAGGTCTCGGTGTTGACGGCGAACACGAGCCGTCCCGCGTGCCGTCCGCGGGTGAGCTGGATGCCGTGCACGGGACCGGTGGCGTACCAGGAGTTCCAGTCCGCGGGCAGGATCTCGGAGCTCAGGTCGCGCGGCTGCGACCAGCTCAGACCGTCGTCGTCGCTGTACTGCAGGTGCGGGGTGCGGTCGCAGGGCACCGAGCAGCCGGCACTGTCCGCACGGCCCGTGTTGTAGGTCTCCGCCAGCACGATCCGGCCGGTCTCACGGTCCACGACCGGGGTGGGGTTGCCGTGGGTGTCCCCGTTCCCCTCGTTGACGACCTGGAGCGGGCCCCAGGTGCGGCCGCCGTCGCCGGAGCGCTTCACCACGATGTCGATGTCGGCCGCGTCACCGCAGTTGAGGACCCGTCCCTCGGCGAACGCCAGCAGTGTCCCCTCGGTCGTCCGGACGACCGAGGGGATGCGGAAGCAGGCGTAGCCCGGATCCTGGGAGGCCTTGAACAGCACCTGTTGCTCGAACTCGGGTGCGACCGGGGTCGGTTCGGCCCGTGCCGTGCCCGGGAAAGCGACCAGCGCCGCGATGCCGAGGACGGTGGTCAGGGCGGCCGTGAGGCGGGCCCGGAAGGAGCGGGGGCCGGGCCGGACGGCGGGGGCGGATCTCGGACGGGTGGCGAAGACGGGTCTCGGACGGGTGGCGAGGCGTGACGGCATGGAGCGACCTGCCCTTCGTACGGCGGCTGGGCAATCCGGATTCTCGGGACATCCCACGTCCAACGTTCGCGCCGCAGAGGCTACTTGGGCTCCAAAGCACCCCACAAGGAGCATGCATCGGTCGTGTTCACGCCAGAATTCGCACGCCCGTGCGTCCGTCCGGCGGGGAGCGGTTCACGGGCTCGTCGACCCGGATTTCCGGTACGGACGGCTGATGCGGGCTAACGTTCCGTCATGACCGTACCCGAAACCGAACCCCGCCTCGCCCTCGACCCGGCGCGCACGGCCCTTGTGCTCGTCGATCTGATGGAGCGCATCGTGGCGCTGCCCCTGGAGCCGTACAAGGGGACCGAAGTCCTCGCCACCTCGGAGGAGTTGGCGGAATCCTTCCGGAAGGCGGGCGCGCTCGTCGTGCTCGTCCGGGTCGAGCGGCCCGGAGTCGCCGAGCAGCCGCCCGGGAGCGGCCTGGTCGCCGGACTCGTCGCGGAGGGTGACCTGGAGGTCGTGAAGCGGACCATCGGCGGGTTCCAGGGCACCGGCCTCGACGAGCGGCTGCGCGAACACGGCGTCTCCACCCTGGTGTTCGGCGGGATCGCCACCAACCTCGGGGTCGAGTCGACCGCGCGCGCCGCCGGTGACCTCGGCTACGACCTCGTCTTCGTCGAGGACGCGATGGCTGCGTTCACCGCCCCCGAGCACGACGCCTCCGTCCGTCTGGACTTCCCGCGGCTCGGCACGGTCGTGACCGCGGGTGAGGTGCGCTTCTCGGTCCGCTGAGGCCCGGCCGCGGGCGGAGCCCGTCGCGCACGGCGGCGGCCGCGCCGGCCCGGGGCCGAGGCGGGGCCCCTCCGGCGCAGGGGGCGCTCCCCGCCGTCCGGGGCCCCGCCGCCGTGTCGCGGGGAGCCGGTGTCAGCCCTGGCCGGCCGTGGCCCGCAGGGTGATGCGGTGCTCGCCCGCGTACACGTTCATGTCGGCGCCGCGCAGGAAGCCGACCAGGGTCAGGCCGGTCTCCGCCGCGAGGTCGACGGCCAGGGACGACGGGGCGGAGACGGCCGCCAGCACCGGGATGCCCGCCATCACCGCCTTCTGCGCCAGCTCGAAGGACGCCCGGCCGGAGACCAGCAGGACGGTCCGGGAGAGCGGGAGCGTGCCGTTCTGCAGGGCGCGGCCGACCAGTTTGTCGACCGCGTTGTGCCGGCCCACGTCCTCGCGTATGTCGACCAGTTCCCCCTCCTCGGTGAACAGCGCCGCCGCGTGCAGACCCCCGGTCCGGTCGAAGACCCGCTGGGCCGCGCGCAGCCGGTCGGGGAGGCTCGCGAGCAGGTCGGGTTCCAGCCGCACCGGGGGAGTGGTGCCGCCCGCCGTGTCGTCGACGCTCCAGCGGGCCGTCGTACGGACGGCGTCCAGACTCGCCTTGCCGCACAGGCCGCACGAGGACGTTGTGTACACATTGCGTTCGAGCGTGATGTCGGGGACGACGACACCGGGCGCCGTCCGCACGTCGACGACGTTGTACGTGTTGGAGCCGTCCGCCGTGGCCCCCGCGCAGTACACGATGTTCTGCAGCTCGTCGGCCCGCCCCAGCACCCCTTCGCTCACCAGGAAGCCCGCGGCCAGCGCGAAGTCGTCGCCCGGGGTGCGCATGGTGATCGCCAGCGGCTTGCCGTTCAGCCGGATCTCCATGGGCTCCTCGGCGACGAGCGTGTCCGGACGGGAGCTCACGGCCCCGTTCCGGACGCGGATCACCTTGCGTCGTTCCGTGACTCGTCCCATGTCCTGATCAGTCCCGCTTCCGTACGTGCGGCCGGCCGGGTCGGCCCTTGCGGTCGCCGGTTGACACCCGGGTCGCCCGGGGCGTGCGGTGGAGGCGGCCTCCACGCTCTCATTGTCCTGCACCCGCGGGGCGGGCCACGGGGCGCCTCGCCCGGAGCGCCGCCCGATCCGCGCTCACGCGGCCGTCCGCAGCGCGAGCAGGTCCGAGATGGCGTGCACGGTGCGCAGCGTCGGGACCGGCACCCCGGTGATCTCCGCCAGCTCCACGACGGCCGCGAGCAGCACGTCGAGTTCCAGCGGCTTGCCGCGCTCCAGGTCCTGGAGCGTGGAGGTGCGGTGGTCGCCGACCCGCTCGGCGCCCGCGAGGCGCCGCTCGATGGACACCCCGACCTCGCAGCCGAGTGCCTCGGCGACGGTCAGCGTCTCGGTCATCATGATCTCGATGACCCTGCGCGTCCCGCCGTGCAGGCACATCTGCCGCATCGTGGCCCGGGCCAGCGCGCTGATCGGGTTGAAGGAGATGTTGCCGAGCAGCTTGAGCCAGATGTCGTTGCGCAGGTCGGGTTCGACCGGGCACTTCAGCCCGCCCTCCCGCATGGCGTCGCTGAACGCGCGGCAGCGCGCCGAGACGGACCGGTCGGGTTCCCCGACGGAGAACCGGGTGCCTTCGAGGTGACGGACGACGCCCGGTCCCGCCAGTTCGGTCGCGGCGTACACGACGCATCCGACGGCCCGTTCCGGGGCCAGTACCGCGCTGACCGCGCCGCCCGGATCCACGCTCTCCACCCGGTGGCCGTCGTGGGGTCCGCCGTGCCGGTGGAAGTACCACCAGGGAATGCCGTTCTGGGCGGCGACGACCGCCGTCGTGCCGTGCAGCAGGGGCTCGATCAGCGGCCCGCACGACGCGTACGAGTTGGCCTTCAGGCCGAGGAAGACGTAGTCGACCGGACCGATCTCGGCCGGGTCGTCGGTGGCGTGGGCGTGCGCGGTGAAGTCCCCGCGCGGACTGATGACTTGGACGCCGTGCTGCCTCATGGCCGCGAGATGCGGTCCACGGGCGACGAGGTGCACGTCGGCGCCCGCGCGGTGCAGGGCGGCGCCGACGTAGGCGCCGATCGCACCGGCGCCGAGAACTGCGACTCTCACTGTGGGCGCTCCGTTCGGTCGAGGGTACCGAGGAACTGCCGAACTCTGTCGACGAAATATTGTCTACAGGATGGAATGAATGGGGGCAAGGGACGGCGCGACGACCGTTCGGGAGACGGCGCGACGACCGTTCGTCGCGCCAGGGATACCGTTCATCCCATACGGTCGACCGGGTTCGGTCGCACCGCTTCACAGCCGGGCGGCCGGTTCCTATGGTCCCGGATCATGAGCCCTCCTGTCGCACCGCCCGGTTGGAGCCGCTGGCTCGTCCCGCCGGCCGCCCTGTCGGTCCACCTCTCCATCGGCCAGGCCTACGCCTGGAGCGTGTTCAAGCCGCCGCTCGAATCCGCGCTCGGTCTCAGCGGAACCCAGAGCGCGCTGCCCTTCCAGCTCGCCATCGTGATGCTCGGCCTGTCGGCCGCGTTCGGCGGCACCCTCGTCGAGCGCAAGGGCCCGCGCTGGGCCATGACCGTCGCCCTCGTCTGCTTCTCCTCCGGTTTCCTCGTCTCCGCGCTCGGGGCGGCCACCGAGCAGTACTGGCTGATCGTCCTCGGCTACGGCCTCGTCGGCGGCACGGGACTCGGCATCGGCTACATCTCACCCGTCTCCACCCTGATCAAGTGGTTCCCGGACCGGCCCGGAATGGCCACCGGCATCGCGATCATGGGCTTCGGCGGCGGCGCGCTGATCGCCTCGCCCTGGTCCGCCCGGATGCTGAAGTCGTTCGGCTCCGACTCCTCCGGGATCGCGGCCGCCTTCCTCGTCCACGGGCTGGCGTACGCCGTGTTCATGGGGCTCGGCGTGCTGCTGGTGCGCGTGCCGCGCGGCGAGAGGCCCGCCGGTTCCGGCCCGAGCGCGCTCGACGGCGTCCAGGTCTCCGCGCGCGACGCCGTCCGCACCCCGCAGTTCTGGTGCCTGTGGGTCGTCCTGTGCACGAACGTGACGGCGGGCATCGGCATCCTGGAGAAGGCCGCCCCGATGATCACGGACTTCTTCGCGGACACCTCCACCCCGGTCACGGCCTCCGCGGCCGCCGGGTTCGTCGCCCTGCTCTCCGCCGCCAACATGGCCGGCCGGATCGGCTGGTCCTCGACCTCCGACCTGATCGGGCGCAAGAACGTCTACCGGGTCTACCTCGGGGTCGGCGCCCTGACGTACGCGCTCATCGCGTGGCTCGGGGACTCCTCCAAACCGGTGTTCGTCCTGGGCGCGCTGGTGATCCTCTCCTTCTACGGCGGAGGCTTCGCCACGGTCCCGGCGTATCTGAAGGACCTGTTCGGCGCCTACCAGGTCGGCGCCATCCACGGCAGGCTGCTCACCGCCTGGTCCACCGCGGGCGTCCTCGGACCACTGATCGTGAACCGGATCGCCGACCACCAGGAGGCGGCGGGCAGACACGGCTCGTCCCTGTACGGACTGTCGTTCCTGATCATGATCGGGCTGCTCGCCGTCGGCTTCGTCGCCAACGAGCTCGTACGCCCCGTGCACGCCCGCCATCACATCCCCGCGCCGAGGGAGGCCGCCGATGTCGCACGACAGCAGCCCGAGTCCGCCTGACGCCGACGGCCCCCCGGCCCCACCCGACGGCGACGGCGTCACGGCTCCGCCGGACCGGCGGGCGCTGACCGCCTTCGCCTGGCTGTGGGTGGGAGCCCCCTTGGGCTACGGCGTCTACGAACTCGTACAGAAGGCGACCCAGCTGTTCTCGGGCTAGATGTTCGGACGTCCCAAGGTCTGACAGAAGCCGACAAGCCTGGCGCCGTAATCCTGTTCCTTCACCTGCCGCCGTACTGGTGAGTCATTGATCAGACTGGTGGATCCCGCACCCGAGGCACGAGGGGAACCACCCATGAACGGCACACGGATCGCCGCCGTCGGCCATTACCAGCCCGCCAAGGTACTCACGAACGAGGACCTGGCGGGCATGGTCGACACCAGTGACGAGTGGATCCGGAGCCGCGTGGGCATCCGGACCCGCCACATGGCCGGGCCCGGGGAACCGGTCGACGAGCTGGCCGCGCACGCCGCCGCCAAGGCGCTCGCCTCGGCGGGGCTGGCGCCCGGCGACATCGACCTCGTCCTCGTCGCCACCTCCACGGCCGTCGACCGCTCCCCGAACATGGCCGCCCGGGTCGCCGCCCGCCTCGGCATCCCCTCGCCGGCCGCGATGGACGTCAACGTCGTCTGCGCCGGGTTCACCCACGCCCTCGCCACCGCCGACCACACCGTGCGCGCCGGTGCCGCGACCCGGGCGCTCGTCATCGGCGCCGACAAGATGACCGACGTGACGGACTGGACCGACCGCACCACGTGCGTCCTGGTCGGGGACGGCGCGGGGGCCGCCGTCGTCGAGGCCTGCCCCGACGGCGAGGAGCCCGGCATCGGGCCGGTGCTGTGGGGCTCGGTGCCGGAGATGGGGCACGCGGTGCGCATCGAGGGCACCCCCTCGCGGTTCGCGCAGGAGGGGCAGAGCGTCTACCGCTGGGCCACCACGCAGCTCCCGCCGATCGCCCGGAAGGCCTGCGAGCGCGCCGGCCTCGCGCCCGAGGACCTCGCCGGGGTCGTCCTGCACCAGGCCAACCTGCGCATCATCGAGCCGCTCGCCCTGAAGATCGGCGCGGTGAACGCCGTCGTCGCGCGCGACGTCGTCGACTCCGGGAACACCTCCGCCGCGAGCATCCCGCTCGCCTTCTCCAAGCTCGTCGAGCGCGGGGAGATCTCCACCGGCGACCCCGTCCTGCTGTTCGGCTTCGGCGGCAACCTCTCCTACGCCGGGCAGGTCGTCCGCTGCCCGTGAGACGGTCCGGGCCGTCCGCCCGGCCCCCGCGTCCCCCGGTGTGACAAGCCCAACTCCCTTGCCTGCGAAGCTTTTGCGCGCCGTAGACTGTAGGCGAAAGACAATTGACAATCGACTTTCCTATCGCGGCGGCGACGCTGCCCAGGGAGGGACCGTGATGTTGTCGACAGGCCTGCCCCAGGGAGCGGTACCCAGGCTCGAACGGCCCGGCCCGCTCCGTGACCGTGTCTACGAGGCGCTGCTCGAACTCATCACCACCCGCGCCCTCCAGCCGGGCCAACACCTCGTCGAGAGCGAACTCGCCGGCCATCTCGGCGTGTCCCGGCAGCCGGTGCGCGAGGCCCTGCAGCGGCTGAGCACCGAGGGCTGGGTCGATCTGCGGCCCGCCCAGGGTGCGTTCGTGCACGAGCCGACCGAGGAGGAGGCCGACCAGCTCCTCACGGTCCGTACGCTCCTGGAGGCCGAGGCGGCCCGGCTCGCCGCGGCCAACGCGGGTCCCGCCGCCGTCAGCGCGCTCGAGGAGCTGTGCGCCGAGGGCGAGCGGGCGGTCGCCGCCGACGACGTCGACGCCGCGGTCGCCACCAACGCGCGGCTGCACGCCAAGGTCATGGAACTCGCCGGCAACAAGGTCCTCGCCGAGCTCGCCGCGCAGGTCGACCGCCGGGTCCGCTGGTACTACACACCGGTGGCCCGGCAGCGCGGGCGGCAGTCCTGGACCGAGCACCGCGAACTGATCGCCGCGATAGCGGAGCGCGACGGCCGGCGGGCCACCGCGGTCATGCGGGCGCACACGGAGCACACCCGGCAGATGTACCACGACCGCGCGAAGCGGCCCGCCGACGGGCCCGGACCGCGTCAGGGCCCGTCGGCGGACTGACGCCGTCCGTGCCCGGGAGCCGGTGCAGAAGGTGACAGGCGGCCCTCCCCGTCAGGCCACGGGGAGGGCCGCCGGCATCAGGTCGTCCCCCGGCCGGATCAGGCCGTCTCCTCGCCGAGCGGGTGCGGATTGGGGACGACGCCACGGGCCGCGGGCCGGTCCGGCGACCTGAGGAACAGGGCCAGTACGGCGGACGCCAGACCGATGCACCCGGCGAGCACGAAGGCGCCCTCGTAGTCCCACGCGCCGACGACGACCGCGCCCATGCCGGAGCCCACGAGGCCCGAGATCAGCTTCGAGCTGTAGACCATCCCGTAGTTGGAGGCGTTGTTGTTCTCACCGAAGTAGTCCGCGGTCATGGCCGCGAACAGCGGGAAGATCGCGCCGCCGCCGAAGCCGGAGACCATGGAGCAGAACAGGAAGAACGGCATGCTGCCCATCTGGCCCGAGACCAGCACGCCGAACTGGGCCGTACCCAGCACCAGACACACGATGATCAGCGTGTGGCGACGCCCGACGCGGTCGGAGATCCAGCCGATGACCCCGCGCCCGGTGCCGTTGACGATGGCCTTCAGCGACATCGCGGTGGCCACGATCCCGCCCGCGAAGCCCATGTCCTTGCCGAAGGGGACCTGGAAGGCGATGCCGAAGATGTTGATCCCGGCGGTGCACAGCAGACAGAACCACATCATCCACAGAACAGGGGTACGCGCGGCCTCCTTCGGGGTGTACTGCTTCGCAGCCGGCGGGTTCTTCTCCAGCGCCCGCCGGATCTTGGGGTCGTCCGACACCTTCAGCGGGTCCACGTCCGGCGGCCACCAGCCCTTCGGCGGGTCCTTGAAGAACCAGCCGGCCGCCGCGACCACGGCGCAGCAGAGCAGACCGACGCCCACCAGGACGCCCCGGTAGTTGCCGAGGTCCATGTACGAGGTGAACAGGAAGACGAAGGGCACGGACCCGTAGGCGAAGCCGCCGTTGACGAAGCCCGTCTTGCCGCCCTTGCGCTCCGGGTACCACTTGCCGACCATGTTCACGCAGGTCGCGTAGACGAGACCCGCTCCGATGCCGCTGCACATGCCGAAGCCGAGATAGGCGACCACGACGTGCGGCGCGAACGCCAGGGACACGTAGCCGAGCAGGGTGCCGAGCGCGCCCAGCAGCATCGCCGTACGGGCGGGGAGCCTGCCGCTCTCGCGCAGTTGCCCGGCCGGGAAGGCCACGGCCGCCTGGAAGAACACCCAGACGCCCATCAGCCAGAAGATGTGTCCGCTGCTCCACAGATGAGCCTCGTGCAGCGTGTCCTCCGCCGAGGTGAACGCGTACTCGGCGGAACTGATGCCCAGCATGCCCGCCCAGGGCAGGAAGACCATCCAGGCCCGTCCGCGGCCCATGATGTCGATGTCGGTCTCGCCGACGCGGTACACGCGTCCGTTCCGGTCCCTCACCTCCTGGTGAGTCACCGATGTCGAGTAGCCGGTGGTTGTCATGTCGATCGAGGTCCCCTCGCGTCGAAAGATCTGGTCAGCGCCCCCTGCCACATGCCTTTCGTGCGCTCACGGGTCCCGGGGGCGGCCGACGCGCACCCTCGGCCGCCCCCGCGCGTCCTCATGTCATGGACGACCCCCCAACAAGCCGGCCGCACGTGCCCAGCGGTACTTCGCGCCGAGGACGGCCACCGGCATCTCGGTGGTGTACGGGTAGGCCACGACCCCCCGCTCGTACAGGTACCGGCACGCCTCCTCGACCTCGACGTCTCCCGCGAGCGAGGCCACCACGGGCTTCTCGACGCCGCGTTCGCGGAACTCGGCCACCACGCGGGCGGTGAGCTCGGCGAAGACCATGGGAGGGGTCACGATCGTGTGCCAGTAGCCGAGGACGAGCGCGTGGACGCGCGGGTCCTCCAGGCCGAGCCGGATCGTCGCCTCGTACGTCGACGGCGGCTCGCCGCCCGTGATGTCCACCGGGTTGCCCGCCGCCCCGAAGGGCGGGATGAACTCCCGGAAGGCGGCGTCGAGATCCGGCGGGATCTCCATCAGGGACAGCCCGTTGTCGGTCACCGCGTCCGACAGCAGGACGCCGCTGCCGCCCGCGCCGGTGATGATCACGACGTTGTCGCCCCGGGGGGCGGGCAGCACCGGCAGGGCGCGCGCGTACTCCAGCATGTCGTTCAGCCCGGGAGCCCTGATGACCCCGGCCTGCCGGAGGACGTCGTCGTACACGGCGTCGTCGCCCGCGAGTGCCCCGGTGTGCGAGCCCGCGGCCCGCGCGCCGGCGGCGGTCCGCCCCGCCTTCAGGACGACGACGGGCTTCTTCGGGACGGTGGCGCGGGCCGCCTCCACGAAGGCGCGCCCGTCCTTCAGGTCCTCCAGGTGCATCGCCACGCACCGGGTGTGCGGGTCCTCGCCGAACCAGGTGAGCAGGTCGTCCTCGTCCAGGTCCGCCTTGTTGCCGAGCCCGACGATCGCCGAGACACCCGTGTTCGTGGCCCGGGCGAACCCCAGGACGGCCATGCCGATGCCGCCGGACTGCGAGGAGAGCGCGACACCGCCCTTCACGTCGTACGGCGTGCAGAACGTGGCGCACACGTCCTGCCAGGTCGAGTAGTAGCCGTAGATGTTCGGGCCGAGCAGCCGGATGCCGTACCGCTCCCCGATGGCGGTGATCTCGTCCTGGAGCGCCTGTTCGCCGGTCTCCGCGAACCCGGAAGGGATCAGGACGGCGTTGGGGACGTTCTTGCGCCCCACCTCCTCCAGGACCCGTGGCACCGCCCGGGCGGGGACGGCGAACACCGCGACGTCCACCTCGCCGGGGATGTCCGTGACGCTCGCGTAGGCCTTGCGCCCCTGGATGTCGTCGGCCTTGGGGTTCACCGGGTGGATCTCGCCCGCGAAGCCCCCGTCGAGAAGGTTGCGCAGTACCGCGTGGCCGATCTTGCCGGGGACGTCGGACGCGCCGATCACGGCGATCGACCGCGGCCGCATCAGCCGGTCCATGGACGCGAGGATCTCGTCCCGGGTGTACCGGCGCCGCGCGGGCGGGGCGCTCCCGCCGAGGATCACGCGGACGTCCGCCGCGAGCGCGCCCCGCGGGGCCGCGATCACCGGGTTGAGGTCCACCTCGGCGATCTCGGGGAAGTCCGTGACGAGTTCGGAGACCCGCCGGATCTGCTCGGCGAGGGCCGTCCGGTCCACCGCCGGGCCGCCGCGCACCCCGCGCAGGACCTCGGCCGAGCGGATCGAGTCGAGCATCGACAGCGCCTCGTCCGTGCCGACGGGCGCGAGCCGGAAGGTGACGTCCTTCAGCACTTCGACGAGGACACCGCCGAGCCCGAAGGCGACGACCTTCCCGAACGTCGGGTCGGTCACCGCGCCGACGATGACCTCCTGCCCCGGCGGGACCAGTTCCTGCACCTGCACGCCGTCGATCCGGGCGCGGGGGTCGTAGGCGCGGGCGTTGTCGAGGAGCGTCCGGAAGGCGGCCCGTACGTCCGCTTCCCCCTCGACACCCACCAGCACCCCGCCCGCGTCGGTCTTGTGCAGGATGTCGGGGGAGACGATCTTCATCACCACGGGCTTGCCGAAGCGTTCCGCGTGGGCCGCGGCCTCGTCCTCGTCCCGGGCGAACTCCTCGCCCGGGACGGCGATCCCGTAGGCGTCGGCGACCTGCCTGCCCTCGGGCGCCGTCAGCGCGGTGCGCCCCTCGCGCCGTACGCCGTCGAGGAGCGCCCGTACCCGCGCCACCCGGTCCAGGTCCGCCACCTCAGATCACCCCGCCCGACCTGAGAAGGCGCAGTTCCTCGTCGCCGAGGCCGAGTTCGCCGACGTAGATCTCCTCGTTGTGCTCACCGAGCAGCGGGGAGGCGGTGATGTCGACGGGGGAGTCGGAGAGCTTGAGCGGGCTGCCGACGGTGACGTAGGAGCCGCGCTCGGGGTGCGCGACCTCGACGACCATGTCGTTGGCGGCGAGCGAGGCGTCCTCGATGATCTCCTTGGTGGACAGGATCGGTCCGCACGGGATGCTCTCGGCGTTGAGCTTCTCCAGCACCTGCCATTTGGGCAATGTCGTGGTCCATTCCTCGATGAGCTGGAACATCTTGGCGAGCCTCGGCAGCCGGGCCCCCGGGGTGGACCAGCCGGGGTCGTCGGCCAGTTCGGGGCGGCCGATCAGCCGGGTGAGCGGTTTCCAGCCGGCGGGCTGGACGATGACGTAGACGTAGTCGTTGGGGCCGCCGGGCGCGCACTTGACGGCCCAGCCGGGCTGTCCGCCGCCGGAGGCGTTGCCCGAGCGGGGGACCTCGTCGCCGAAGTCGTCGTTGGGGTACTCGGCGAGCGGCCCGTGGGCCAGGCGCTGCTGGTCGCGCAGCTTGACCCGGCACAGGTTGAGGACGGCGTGCTGCATGGCCACGTTGACGCGCTGGCCGCGTCCGGTGCGGGTGCGCTGGAGGAGCGCGGCGAGGACGGCGGCGACGGCGTGGACGCCGGTTCCCGAGTCGCCGATCTGGGCGCCTGTCGCCATCGGCGGGCCGTCCTCGAACCCGGTGGTGGCCATGGAGCCGCCCATGGCCTGCGCGACCACCTCGTACGCCTTGAAGTCGGTGTAGGGGCCGTCCCCGAAGCCCTTGATGGAGGCGTAGACGATCCGCGGGTTGATCTCGCGGATGCGGTCCCAGGTGAAGCCCATGCGGTCGACCGCCCCGGGGCCGAAGTTCTCCACCATGACGTCGGAGCGGCGGATCAGCTCGGTCAGGAGCTGTTTGCCGCGCTCGGTCTTGGTGTTGAGGGTGATGCTGCGCTTGTTGCTGTTGAGCATGGTGAAGTAGAGCGAGTCGGCGTCCGGGATGTCCCGCAGCTGGGTGCGGGTGATGTCACCGCTCGGCGCCTCGAGTTTGACCACGTCGGCACCGAGCCATGCCATCAACTGGGTCGCCGACGGGCCGGACTGAACGTGCGTCATGTCCAGGACCCGGATGCCTTCGAGAGCCTTGGTCGTCACAGGTCACCTCACTTGTCCGTTGCCTCGATCCGCCCCGGTGCGGCGGCGGGTGGGTCAGGTTCGGTACATTGCATACAGTCGACGAATACTGTATGAAGATGGTTATCCCGCATCCGATGGGTGATGTCCAGGGGTCGTGCACCACTTTCAGGACAGGAGCCGGAACGTGGACCTGTACGAACATCAGGCACGTCAACTCTTCGAGGAACACGGCATCTTGGTGCCGCGCGCCGAGGTCGCCGACTCGCCCGGCGCCGCGCGCGCCATCGCCCGCCGGCTCGGCGGCCGGGCCGTCGTCAAGGCCCAGGTCAAGACCGGCGGGCGCGGCAAGGCCGGCGGAGTGCGGCTCGCCGAGGACCCCGACGCCGCCGAACGCACGGCACGCGAGATCCTCTCCATGACCATCAAGGGCCATCCGGTCCGCACCGTCATGCTCGCCCGGCCCGTCGACATCGAGAGCGAGTTCTACGTCTCGTACGTCCTCGACCGCGCCGCCGGACGCTTCCTCGCGATCGCCTCCGCCGAGGGCGGCACCGAGATCGAGGAGGTCGCGGCGGCCCGGCCGGAGGCGGTGGCGCGCGTCCCCGTGGACCCCGCGGAGGGCGTCACCCCGGAGAAGGCCGCCGAGATCGCCCGGGCGGCCGGACTGCCGCCGCGCACCGCCGACGTCCTCGTCAGGCTCTGGCAGGTGCTCACCCGCGAGGACGCCCTCCTCGTCGAGGTGAACCCCCTCGTCCGCACCGTCCAGGGGCAGCTCGTGGCCCTGGACGGCAAGGTCACGCTCGACGACAACGCCCGCTACCGGCAAGCCCGTTGGGCGGACCAGGAGACCTCGCACGATGACCCGCTGGAGGCCGAGGCCGCCGCCAAGGGCCTCAACTACGTGAAGCTCGACGGCGAGGTCGGTGTCATCGGCAACGGCGCGGGCCTCGTCATGTCGACGCTCGACGTGGTCGCCGCCAGCGGCGCCCGCCCCGCCGACTTCCTCGACATCGGCGGCGGGGCCTCCGCGCGGGTCATGTCCGACGGACTGTCCGTCGTCCTGTCCGACCCCGGTGTGAAGTCCGTCCTCGTCAACGTCTTCGGCGGCATCACCGCCTGCGACGCGGTCGCCGACGGCATCGTGCGGGCCCTGGACGAGGTACGGCCCACCAAACCGATCGTGGTCAGGCTCGACGGCAACAACGCGGCCCGGGGCCGCGCCGTCCTCGACGCCCTGGCGCACCCGCTGGTGCACCAGGCCGCCACCATGGACGCCGCCGCCCGCCTGGCCGCCCGACTGGCCCACAGCAGCTGAAGGAGCGGGACATGGCCGTCTTTCTCACCGAGGACTCCAAGGTCCTCGTCCAGGGCATGACCGGTGCCGAGGGCATGCGGCACACCCGGCGCATGCTCGCCGCCGGCACGGACGTCGTCGGCGGCGTCAATCCGCGCAAGGCCGGTCTGACCGTCGGGTTCGACGCCCCCGGCCCCGGGGGCGGGGGCGTCGAACCGCGGTCCGTCCCCGTCTTCGGATCGGTGCGCGAGGGGACCGCGGCGACGGGAGCCGACGTGAGCGTCGTGTTCGTGCCGCCCGCCTTCGCCCGCGCGGCCGTGCTGGAGGCCGCCGACGCCGGCATCGCACTCGTCGTCGTCATCACCGAGGGCGTCCCCGTCCACGACTCGGTCGCCTTCTGCTCGTACGCCGCCGCCCGGGGCACCCGCGTCATCGGGCCGAACTGCCCCGGCATCGTCTCCCCCGGACGGTCGAACGCGGGCATCGTCCCCGCCGACATCACCGGGTCCGGACCGATCGGCCTGGTCTCGAAGTCCGGCACCCTCACCTACCAGCTCATGCACGAACTGAGGGACGCCGGCTTCTCGACCTGTGTGGGCATCGGCGGGGACCCCGTCGTCGGCACCTCCCACATCGACTGCCTGGCGGCCTTCGAGAAGGACCCCGACACCGAGCTGATCGTCCTCATCGGGGAGATCGGCGGCGACGCCGAGGAACGGGCGGCCGCGTACGTGCGCGATCACGTCACCAAGCCCGTCGTCGGCTACATCGCCGGGTTCACCGCCCCCGAGGGCCGGACCATGGGGCACGCCGGCGCCATCGTCTCCGGCTCCTCGGGCACCGCGGAGGCCAAGAAGAAGGCCCTGGAGGCGGCCGGGGTGCGGGTCGGCGAGACCCCGGCCGAGACGGCACGGCTGGTCCTCGCGCGACTGGCGGAGCGGGCGGTCCCGAGCGATGTCACCCATGGTTGACCCGAGGTGACTGCCGGGGTCCGCCCGGCCCCACCGCCTTCCCCGTACGTACGCGACGACCGTTCGCGAGGGCCCGTACGAACTGCCGTCCGGCAGGGCCGGGCCCCCGCCCCCGACTGTGCACCGAGAGCGGAGACACCCGTGACAGCACACGACCCCACCCCTCCCGCGCCGCGCCGCCCCGGCCCCCACGCTCCCGCCCCCCTCGTCCTGAAGGCCGGCACGTCCTGGGCCGACGCCTGGCGGCGGTCCCTCGCCGTCGCCCCCGAGGCGTTCCGCGACGACCGGGTGCTCAACCTCTGGAACTCCGGCTGGCGGACCGACGGCCGGGTCCTGCCCGCCACCAGCCCCGTCGACGGCGGCCCCGTCGCGGGACCGCCCCGGCTCGACGGCGCCACCGCCCGGGAGGCCGTCCGCGCCTCGCTCGACCAGCACCGCGCCTGGCGCCACGTGCCCCTGACCGAACGCCGGGCCCGCGTGGCGGCGGCCCTCGACGCCCTCACCGAACACCGGGAACTGCTCGCCCTCCTGCTCGTCTGGGAGATCGGCAAGCCCTGGCGGCTCGCCCGGGCCGACGTGGACCGCGCGATCGACGGCGTGCGCTGGTACGTCGACGGCATCGAACCCATGGTGGAGGGCCGGACCCCGCTCGACGGGCCCGTCTCCAACATCGCGAGCTGGAACTACCCGATGAGCGTGCTCGTCCACGCCATGCTGGTGCAGGCCCTGGCGGGCAACGCGGTCGTCGCCAAGACCCCGACCGACGGCGGTGTCGCCTGTCTCACCCTGGCCTGCGCGCTCGCCGTGCGCGAAGGCATCCCCCTCACCCTGGTCAGCGGCAGCGGGGGCGAGCTGTCGGAGGCGCTCGTGCGCGCGCCCGAGATCGGCTGCGTGTCCTTCGTCGGCGGCCGGGACACCGGCGCCGCGGTGGCCACCGCCGTCGCCGACCTCGGCAAGCGCCACGTCCTCGAACAGGAGGGGCTCAACACCTGGGGCGTGTGGAACTTCAGCGACTGGGACGCGCTGACGGCGGTCGTCCCGAAGCTCTTCGACTACGGAAAGCAGCGCTGCACCGCCTACCCGCGCTTCGTCGTCCAGCGCGCGCTGTTCGACGACTTCCTCGCCGCGTACCTGCCGGCGGTCGCCACCCTGCGCACCGGTCACCCGCTGGCCGTCGAGCGGCCCGGTGACCCGTACCCGTCGCTCGACTTCGGCCCGGTCATCAACGCGGCCAAGGCCAAGGAGCTGAACGACCAGGTCACCGAGGCCATCGACCGGGGCGCGGTCCCGCTGTACCGCGGCAGTCCGTCCGACGCCCGCTTCCTGCCCGGCCAGGACACGGCGGCGTACGTCCAGCCCGTCACGCTCCTGGGCCCGCCCCCCTCCTCCCCGCTGCACCACGCGGAACCCTTCGGCCCGGTCGACACCATCGTCCTGGTCGACACCGAGGCCGAACTGCTCGCCGCAATGAACGCGTCGAACGGCGCGCTGGTCGCCACGCTGTCCACGGACGACGAGACGACGTACGCCCGGCTGGCCCCCCAGATCCGCGCCTTCAAGGTCGGCCACGGCAGGCCCCGCTCCCGCGGCGACCGCGACGAACTGTTCGGCGGCTTCGGGGCGTCGTGGCGCGGAGCGTTCGTGGGCGGGGAGCTCCTGGTGCGAGCCGTGACCCGGGGCCCGGCGGGGGAGCGGCTGCCGGGGAACTTCCCGGACCACCACCTGATGCCTTGAGCCCGGCGGCCCCGAAGCCCGTGAGCCCGGCGGCCCGGCGGCCCGCGCGGCTATCCGATGCCCTGCCGGTCCGGGTGCAGTGCGAAGGCGCGGTCGGAGGGCTCGGGGACCGAGCGCTCCACGGCCTCGACGAGCAGGGCGCGGTGGCGGAGCAGGGGACCGAGGCGGTCCGCGGGAGCGATCGCGGCGAGATCGTCGAGTCCTGCGACGAGGCGCCGGGTGACCTGAGGGGTGCCCACCGCGCAGCCGCGGATCTCCGCGAACCCCAGATCGACCAGCTCCGTCCAGCCCGGCACGGGCTGCACCAGCCGCACGGTGCCGTGCCGGTCGCGGTGCAGGACCGTGTCGAGGGGCCGGCCGGCGACGGCGGCCAGGAACTGCACGATGCGGTCGACCGCCTGCACGGCCGTGGTCGGGTCGTTCACCGCGGCCGACAGCGCCCGCAGCCCGATGTCGGCGAGCTGGCGCAGCCCGAACGCGAAGTCCTGGTGGAAGGTGCGGTCCACCCCGACGGACACGGTGTGACCCAGTGACCGTCCCGCCGGGGCGGGGCCCTCGTGCACGGCGAACAGCGGTGTGCCCGGTACGACGAAGTCCCCGATCCGCGGGATCAGCCTCAGTACGACACCTTCCCGCCGGGCCGCCCCCACCAGCCGGGCGATGTTCACGTCCCGCAGCACGCCGGCCCGCCCGTGATGGGCGAGGCGGGCGGTCTCGGGCCCGAGCGTCTCCTCCTCGCCGGTCGAGCGGGCCGCGGGCATGCGCGCGACGACCTTGAACGCCTCGCGGGTGATGCGGTCGATGACATGGCTGATGCGCATGAGCCGTAGGGTCTGGTTCACGTACAGGACGAAGAGCAGCAGGCTCAGCCCCAGCATCGTGAGCGTCAGCACCGACTGGACCAGGGGGACCGAGGTCACGTACATCGCCTCGGCCTGTCCCTCGTACGAGGTCAGCACGAGGAGCGACAGCAGGAACGTGGCGAGGAAGACGGCGAAGGTGGCCTTGGTGATCCGGCTGCGCACGAAGATCCGCACCACGCGCGGGGTGAACTGCCCGCTCGCCATCTGCACGGCGACCAGCGAGATGCTGAAGACCACGCCGATGAAGGTCATCATCGCCGAGCTCACCACGGTCACCACGGCCTTCGCGTCGTCCGCCAGACGCAGGAGGTCGTCGATGGTGTCGTAGTCGCGTGCCTCGCGCAGCGAGTCGACGATCGCGGTGTCGATCTCCGTCGCCACCGCCCACACCACGAAGACCAGCACCATGGCCGCGGTGGGCGCGAACCAGAACGTGTCCCGCAGATGCTCCCGCAACGGCGACAGAGCCCTGGGCCGTCGCCCTTCCCGCAGACCGCCGGCAGTCATCCAGTCACCCATGGTGAGACTGTAGGCGCACCCCGACCTCGCTCCACGGACCCGCTCCGGGAGCCCGGATACGCAGGTGAAAGGCACTCCGAAACCTTGGTATTGTTGTCCATGTCGCCGCGGGGAACACCCCCGGCCAGGCGGCAGACACCTTGTCCGGGTGGCGGAATGGCAGACGCGCTAGCTTGAGGTGCTAGTGCCCTTTATCGGGCGTGGGGGTTCAAGTCCCCCCTCGGACACCAGCGAAGACCCCAGTCGATCTGGGGTCTTTCTGTTTCTCGGCGCATTCGGTAGGCGTATTCGGTACACGGCGTGACCGGCCACGTGACCGGCAGCCGGGCGGATCCCCGGCACGCCGATGCGGATCGGCGTACCGGGTGACACATCGCGGGGCCGCACCCGCTCCTCTTGGTCACGCTCCTTCTGGTCGCACCGGTCACGAATCCAGTTCGGAACGAGCCGTGCCGGGCTCGGCGGCGGGCCACTGCGTGTGGGGCGACCACCGCGCGTCGGCCAGGTCCGCGTCGGTGAGGTCGGCTCCGCGCAGGTCCGCGCCGCTCAGGTCCGCGTAGGTCAGGTTCGCGCCGGTGAGGTCGGCTCCGCGCAGGTTCGCGCCGCTCAGGTTCGCGTGCTCCAGCTTCGCGCCGGTCAAATCCGCCTGCTCCAGCTTCGCGTGGGTCAGGTAGGTGCCGTACAGCTGCGCTCGGGCCAGGTTCGCGCCGGTCAGGTTCGCGCGGGCCAGGTTCGCGCGGGCCAGGTCCGCGAAGGCCAGATTCGCGCGGGCCAGGTCCGCCTCGACCAGGGTCGCGTTCTCCAGCTTCGCGTTCTCCAGCTTGGCGTTGCCCAGTTTCGCGTTGATCAGGGTCGCGTTGATCAGGGTCGCGCAGCTCAGGGTCGCGCAGCTCAGCTCAGCGCGGGTCAGGTCCGCGAAGGCCAGGTCCGCGCGGGTCAGGTCCGCGCCGAACAGGTTCGCGTGTTCCAGGTCCGCGGAATTCAGGTCCGCGTCGATCAGGTTCGCGCGGGTCAGGACCGTGTGGCGCAGGCGTGCCCGGGGCAGGGTGGCGCCGGTCAGGTCCGTGTTGGTCAGCTCGGCGCCGGTCAGGTCCGCTTCGGTCAGCGTCGCCTTGCCGAGGAACGAGTTGGCCAGGACGGATTTGCGCAGGTCCGCGTCGGTCAGGTTCGCGCCGGTCAGGTCCACGTGGCGCAGGCGCGTCGTGCTCAGGTCCACGCGCTGGAGGTCCGCGCCGGCCAGGTCCGTGTTGGTCAGGGTCGCTTCGCGCAGGCCGGCGCCGGAGAGGGTCGCGGATGCCAGTTTCGCGCCGGTGAGGTTCGCGTGCTCCAGCTCCGCGCCGGTCAGGTCCGCCTGCTCCAGCCTCGCGCCGGTCAGCGTCACACGGGTCAGGTCCGCGCCGGTGAGGTTCGCGTGCTCCAGCCTCGCGCCGGTCAGCGTCGCACGGGTCAGGTCCGCGCCGGTGAGGTTCGCGTGCTCCAGCCTCGCGCCGGTCAGATCTGCCTGCTCCAGCCTCGCGCCGGTCAGCGTCACACGGGTCAGGTCCGCGCCGGTCAGCGTCACACGGGTCAGGTCCGCGTCGGCCAGGTTCGCGCGCTCCAGGTGTGTGCCGGTCAGGTTGGCGTCGGTCAGCGTCACGCGGTTCATGCGCGATCCGCTCGCGTTCGCGGAGGTCAGGTCGGCACGGCTCAGGTCCGCGCCGGTCAGGTCCGCTTCGGTCAGGTGTGCGCCGGTCAGGTTCGCCTCGGTCAGGTCCGCGCGGCTCAGGCGCGATCCGCTCGCGTATGCGGAGGTCAGGTCGGCACGGCTCAGGTTCGCACCGGTCAGGCAGGCGCCGACCAGGCCCGCCTCGGTCAGGTCCGCGTGCTGGAGGTCCGCGCGCGTCAGGCTCGCGTCGGCCAGGTCCGCGTCGCGCAGGCTCGCGTGGACAAGGTCCGCCCCGTGCAGGCACGCGCCGGTCAGGTCCGCGTCGGCCAGGTCCGCCCCGCGCAGACCCGACTGCGACAGGGACGCACCGTGCAGCGTCGCGCGGAGCAGTTTCGCACCGGTGAGGTCGACGCGGTCCAGACACGTTTCGGTCAGGTCCGCGTCGGCGAGGTCCGCCTGGCCGAGTCGCGCGCCGCTCAGGGGAAGCCTGTGGAGATCCGCGTGCCGGAGGGGGCCGCCGGGGAACCGGGCCAGGTCTTCGACGAGTTGACGCAGTTCGCGGATCCGCGGCAGACGCGGGTCGTCGTACTCGTGGTACCGGAGCTCGCCGGTCAGCTCGCCCAGGCGATCCATCTCCCGCAGGTCCGCCGGGACGGGTGCTCGCGCGGTGTCGCTCCGGGGCGGTGTCGCGAGGGCGCAGGCACGGTTCCACGCCTGCCACGCCGAGTTCGCCCGGTCCGCCGCGGCGGTGGCGTCGGCCGGCCGGTGGGCGGGATCGGGGCTCATCAGGTACAGGACCAGGCCGTCGAGTTCGTCGGGCAGGCCGGCCCGCAGGGTGGAGGGCGGCGGCACCCGGCCGTCCGGTGTGCCGTGGGCGGGCGGCGCACCGGTGAGCAGCCGGTAGAGCATGCAGCCCAGCGCGTACAGGTCCGCCCGTCCGTCCACGGTGGCGGGCGTGGTCAGCTGCTCCGGCGCCGTGTACGCCTGGTCGTCGGCCGTGCCCCCGTCCTCCTCCGGGGCCGGCTGCGGCCGACGGGCGATGTCGCGGACCGTCCAGGCGATCTCGGCGTCCAGCAGTTTCACCACGTGGCCGTGGACGAGCACCACGCTCGCCGGATCGAGGCCGCGGTGGACCAGGCCGGCCGCGTGCACGGCTTTGAGCACCTGGCACATCTGCCACGTCCAGCTCAGCGCCGCGGCCACCTCGGCCGGGCCGTCGGCGGCGGCCCGCGCCAGCGTCCAGCCGCTGCCGGCCGTCTCCATCACCACGAACACCGTGCCGTCCGGGTCCTGGCCCTGGTCCAGCACCTGCGCCACGCGCCGGTCCTGCACCTTCCCCAGCGTCCGTGCTGCGGCGGACAGCCGCTCCTGCGCGTCCGGCTCGCCGTACTCGGGCGGCAGCACCCTGACCGCCACCGCGCACCCGGCCCGCTCGTCCCAGCCGTGCCACAGGACCCCCGCCGCGCCCCGGCCCAGCTCCTCACCCAACCGGTACCGCTCTGCCAGCACCCTGCCGTTCATCGACACCCCCGACGTCCCGTACACATGATCAACGGATTCTCCTCCGCAACCCCTGTTCGGCCCACCGATATGCGAACTCGCGACCGACCTGCCGGGTGGTCGGACCGGACGAGCAGACGATCGGCGAAATCTTCGAAATGTTTCGAAGATTCGACGCCACCCGATGATCACGCCAAAGGTGCATCCGACGACGACCTCCCCTGTAGGGAGTAAATCGGCTGGCCTGAACAGGCAGAATTCCCTCCACTCTCGCAACCGACACAAACGAATGTTTCGACTTGGACGTCGAAAGTATTGACACTTGACAGGGCCAGTTCAACACTGTGGGCGATCGCAGCGCGTCACCTCACGAGAACGAGGAGGAAACACGCACATGACCGACGCATCCGCACATCCGCCGGGCCACCACGGCGGCCGCTCAGGGACGTTCCGCCACCTCAGGCTGCTCATCAGCGGTGTCTGCACCATGCTGCTGGTCGCCGTGGCCGCCATGACCCTGCCCGGGACCGCCCGGGCCGACACGGTCGTCACGTCGAACCAGACCGGCACCGACAACGGGTACTACTACTCGTTCTGGACCGACAGCAGCGGGACGGTGTCCATGAACCTGGGCTCCGGCGGCAACTACAGCACCTCGTGGCGCAACACCGGGAACTTCGTCGCCGGCAAGGGCTGGAGCAACGGCGGACGCAGGAGCGTGACCTACTCGGGCACCTTCAACCCGTCCGGCAACGCCTACCTGGCCCTCTACGGATGGACGGCCAACCCGCTCGTCGAGTACTACATCGTCGACAACTGGGGCACCTACCGGCCCACGGGAACGTTCAAGGGCACCGTCACCACCGACGGCGGCACGTACGACATCTACCGGACGACACGGACCAACGCGCCCTCCGTCGAGGGAACACGCACCTTCGACCAGTACTGGAGCGTCCGGCAGTCGAAGCGGACGGGCGGGACCATCACCACCGGCAACCACTTCGACGCCTGGGCCCGCGCCGGAATGAACCTCGGCAGCTTCAACTACTACATGATCCTCGCCACCGAGGGTTACCAGAGCAGCGGGAACTCCAACATCACCGTGGACGGCACGGGCTCGGGCGGCGGCGGTGGTGGCGGTGGCGGGTGTGCCGCGGCCCTGTCCGCGGGTCAGCAGTGGAGCGACCGCTACAACCTGAACGTCGCGGTCACCGGATCGAGCAACTGGACCGTGACCATGAACGTGCCGTCCCCCGCGAAGGTCCTCTCGACCTGGAACACCAGCGCCAGCTACCCCAGCGCCCAGGTCCTGACCGCCAAACCCAACGGCAACGGCAACACCTTCGGCGTCACCATCCAGGCCAACGGCAACTGGACCTGGCCCACGGTCTCCTGCAGCACGAGCTGACCCCCGCCCCCTGACGCGGAAGGACCCCTTCGCATGAGATTCCGCACGAGACACCGGACGAGATCCGGACGACTCGGCCCGTTACGCTCGCTGATCACGGGGCTGGCCGTCGTGGCGACGGCCGTCACCGCCCCCCTCGCCCTCGACGCCGGACCCGCGCGCGCCGCCGCCTGCAACGGGTACGTCGGACTCACCTTCGACGACGGACCGTCGAGCAGCACGTCGAGCCTGCTCTCCGCCCTCAGGCAGAACGGCCTGCGGGCCACGATGTTCAACCAGGGCCAGTACGCGGCCTCCAACCCCGCCCAGGTACGGGCCCAGGTCGACGCGGGGATGTGGGTGGGCAACCACAGCTACACCCACCCGCACCTCGTCCAGCAGAGCCAGGCGCAGATCGACTCGGAGATCTCCCGGACCCAGCAGGCCGTCGTCGGCGCCGGGGGCGGTACGCCGAAACTGTTCCGCCCGCCGTACGGAGAGACCAACGCGACGGTGAGGTCGGTCGAGGCCAAGTACGGCCTGACCGAGATCATCTGGGACGTGGACTCCCAGGACTGGAACGGCGCGAGCACCGACGCGATCGTGCAGGCGGCGGGCCGGCTCACCAACGGCCAGGTCATCCTCATGCACGACTGGCCCGCCAACACGGTCGCCGCGATCCCGCGCATCGCGCAGGGACTGGCCTCCCGCGGCCTGTGCGCCGGGATGATCTCCCCGCAGACCGGCCGTGCCGTGGCTCCCGACGGCGGCACAGGTGGTGGTGGCGGCGGTGGCGCGTGCACCGCCACGCTGTCCGCGGGTCAGCAGTGGAGCGACCGCTACAACCTGAACGTCGCGGTCACCGGATCGAACAGCTGGACCGTGACCATGAACGTGCCGTCCCCCGCGAAGGCCCTCTCGACCTGGAACACCAGCGCCAGCTACCCCAGCGCCCAGGTCCTGACCGCCAAACCCAACGGCAACGGCAACACCTTCGGCGTCACCATCCAGGCCAACGGCAACTGGACCTGGCCCACGGTCTCCTGCAGCACGGGCTGAGGCTGCCGCACGGCATCGAGGAACAGCGCGTCCGGCGCGGCGGCCGTGAGCCGTCGCGCCGGCCTTCACGCCTGTCAGGGCGAGGGCCCCGGCCACCGGACCGGGCCCTCGCTCACCGTGTCCGTGACGTCACGGACAGATGTGGGACAGATCTCGTCACTCTGGGATACCCCCACGTCACAGCATCGGCGCAAGGGAACGAAAGACCCCTTTCGGGGCACCTCGCATCGCTGATCCACAGGTCTGCGGATAGCGTCGTACTAAAATTCCAGGCTTGTTCGGAGCTGGACCGGAATATCCCCAGGCGTACCTGCGGGCCCGCCGGCTCCCCGGAGTCATCCGGGACGACACGTGAGGACCCGATGGCAGCCCTCCAGCAAAGCCCCGCGCTCGCGTTGTCCGACGACGAGGTACGGGCGGAATTCGGTGACCGGGCCCGCTTCTCCGCCGCCCCGGCCGCCTCGCCCCGTACGCTCGTCGACATCCTCGACGCCTCCGTGCGGGCGTACCCGGACGAGCCCGCCCTCGACGACGGCCGGCGCTCCCTCACCTACCGGGCCCTGGCCGCCGAGGTGGAGGTTCTGCGGTCACGGCTCGCGGAGGCCGGGGTCGGTCTCGGCGACCGGGTCGGCGTGCGGGTCCCGTCCGGCACGAACGAGCTGTACGTGGCGGTGCTCGCCGTCCTCGCGGCCGGGGCCGCCTACGTCCCGGTGGACGCCGAGGACCCCGAGGAGCGGGCCGGGCTGGTCTTCGGCGAGGCGGGCGTGCGGGCGGTCGTCGGCGCGGCGCACGAGCTGACCGTGAACGGCCGCTCCGGTGTCCCCGCCGGGCGGCCCGGTGTCGAGCACGACGCGTGGATCATCTTCACCTCGGGTTCCACCGGAAAGCCCAAGGGCGTGGCCGTGAGCCACCGCAGCGCCGCCGCGTTCGTGGACGCGGAGGCGAGCCTGTTCCTGACCGAGGAGCCGATCGGCCCCGGGGACCGGGTCATGGCGGGCCTGTCCGTCGCCTTCGACGCCTCCTGCGAGGAGATGTGGCTGGCCTGGCGCTACGGGGCCTGTCTGGTGCCGGTGCCGCGCTCGCAGGTGCGCAGCGGCGCCGACCTCGGCCCCTGGCTGGTCGAGCAGGAGATCACCGTCGTCTCCACCGTGCCCACCCTCGCCGCGCTGTGGGAGCCGGAGACCCTGAACGAGGTCCGGCTGCTGATCTTCGGCGGCGAGGCGTGCCCGCACGAGCTGACGCAGCGGCTGGTGACCGAGGGCCGGGAGGTGTGGAACACCTACGGGCCGACCGAGGCGACCGTGGTGGCCTGTGCCTCGCTGCTGACCGGCGAGGAACCCGTCCGCATCGGGCTGCCGCTGAACGGCTGGGAGCTCGCGGTCGTCGACGAGGCGGGCGAGCCGGTGCCGATGGGCGGCAGCGGCCAGCTCGTGATCGGCGGGGTCGGGCTCGCCCGCTACCTCGACGCGGAGAAGGACGCCGAGAAGTACGCGCCGCTCGACTCGCTGGGCTGGGAGCGGGCGTACCGCAGCGGTGACCTGGTCAGGGCGGAGCCCGAGGGGCTGGTCTTCCTCGGGCGGGCCGACGAGCAGATCAAGCTCGGCGGGCGCCGGATCGAGCTCGGTGAGGTGGACGCGGCGCTCCAGGCGCTGCCCGGTGTCGCGGGGGCCGCCGCCGCCGTGCGGACCGCGCGCGGCGGCAATCAGCTCCTCGTCGGCTATGTGGTGACGCAGGAGGGCTGGGACCGGGCGGCGGCCGTGGAGAAGCTGCGCGCCGGGCTGCCCGCCGCGCTGGTCCCGCTGATCGCGCCGGTCGAGGACCTGCCGACCCGCACGTCCGGCAAGGTCGACCGGAACGCGCTGCCCTGGCCGCTGGAGGGCCTGGAGACCGGCGGCGGCGAGGAGGAGCTGTACGGCACGGAGGCGTGGCTCGCCGAGCAGTGGGGCGAGGTGCTCGGCATGCCCGTCGGCGGCGCCGGGGACGACTTCTTCGCGATCGGCGGCAGCAGTCTCGCGGCCGCCCAGCTCACGACGCGCCTGCGCGCCCGTTATCCGAGCGTCGCCGTGCTCGACATCTATCAGCAGCCGGTGCTGCGCAAGCTGGCCCGGCACCTGGAGCGGTCCGGCCAGGACGACGGCGCCGAGCGGGTCATCGCCCCCGTCCCGCTGCGCGCCAAGCTGGTCCAGCTGCTCGTGCTGGTCCCGCTGTTCGCCCTGCTCGGGCTGCGCTGGACGGTGGTACTGGCCGCGCTCGGCAACGTGCTGCACCGGTTCGGTCCGTACCCGTGGGCGCCGGGCGCCTCGTGGTGGCTGGTGGGTGCCGGTGCGCTCGTCCTCTACAGCCCGCCGGGGCGGCTCGCCGTCGCGGCGGGCGGTGCGCGGCTGCTGCTGCGCGGGGTGAAGGCCGGCCGGTATCCACGCGGCGGCAGTGTCCATCTGCGGCTCTGGTCGGCCGAGCGGCTCGCCGCCTTCAGCGGGGCGACCTCGCTGACCGGGTCCTGGCTGGAGCGGTACGCGCGTGCCCTGGGCGCCCGGATCGGTCCGGACGTGGATCTGCACTCGCTGCCGCCGGTGACCGGCATGCTCAGGATGGGCCGGGGTGCCGCCGTCGAGTCCGAGGTGGACCTGTCGGGGTACTGGCTGGACGGCGACCGGCTGGAGATCGGTCCGGTGAAGGTGGGCGCCGGGGCCGTGGTCGGGACGCGCAGCATCCTGTTCCCGGGGTCCCGGGTGGGCAAGCGCGCCGAGGTCGCCCCGGGTTCCGCCGTGGCGGGCCAGATTCCGACCGGGCAGCGCTGGGGCGGGGCGCCCGCGGTCAAGCTCGGCAAGGCGAAGCGCGCGTGGCCCGGGGAACGGCCGCGGCGCGGCACCGTCTGGCGGGTGCTGTACGGCGCGACCGGGGTCGGTCTCGGCGCGCTGCCGGTGCCGGCCGCCGTCGCGGCGCTGCTGGTGGCCGGGGTGTTCGTGGGCGCGGACGCCGGGCTCGGCGAGGCGCTGCGCGGGGCGGCGCTCGCCCTGGTCCCGGCGACGCTCGCGTTCGGTCTCGCGTACGCGCTGCTGCTCCTGGTGGCGGTGCGGCTGCTGAGTCTCGGGCTGCGCGAGGGCACGCATCCGACGCACGGCCGGGTGGGCTGGCAGGCGTGGACGGTCACGCAGTTGATGGACCGTGCCCGGGAGACGCTGTTCCCGTTGTACGCGGGGCTGATCACGCCGGTGTGGCTGCGGCTGCTCGGCATGCGGGTCGGCCGGGGCGCGGAGGTGTCGACCGTGCTCGCGCTGCCGAGTCTGACGACGGTCGGGGACGGCGCGTTCCTGGCGGACGACACGCTGACGGCGCCGTACGAGCTCGGTGGCGGCTGGATGCGCATCGGGCGGGCCGAGATCGGGCGGCGGGCCTTCCTCGGCAATTCCGGGATGACCGCTCCGGGCCGCAGTGTGCCGGACGGCGGTCTGGTCGGGGTGCTGTCGGCGACGCCGAAGAAGGCGAAGAAGGGCAGTTCGTATCTGGGGCTGCCGCCGGTGAAGCTGCCACGTGCGACGCAGGGCGGTGATCAGAGCCGTACGTACGAGCCGCCCGCCCGGCTGCTGTGGGGGCGTGGTCTGGTGGAGCTGTGCCGGCTGGTGCCGGTGTTCTGTTCGGCGGGGCTGGCCCTGCTGACGGTCGCCGCGCTGTGCGCGCTGGGGCCGTGGGCGTGGGTGTTCCCGGGTGTGGTGCTGCTCGCGGCGGGTGTGCTCGGGTGTCTGGTCTCCGTCGTGGCGAAGTGGCTGCTGGTGGGGCGGCACCGTGCGGGTGAGCATCCGCTGTGGAGCGGTTTCGTGTGGCGCAACGAGCTGGCCGACACCTTCGTGGAGGTCGTCGCGGTGCCGTGGCTGGCGGGGTCCGTGCCTGGCACGCCGCTGATGACGATGTGGCTGCGGGGGCTCGGTGCCCGGATCGGCAGGGGTGCCTGGATCGAGAGCTACTGGCTGCCGGAGACGGACCTCGTGACGCTCGGGGACGCGGCCACGGTCAACCGGGGCTGTGTACTGCAGACCCACCTCTTCCACGACCGGATCTTGCGGACGGATACTGTGGTTCTCCGTGAGGGCGCCACTCTGGGTCCGGGCGGAATCGTCCTGCCCGGCAGCACCGTCGGGGCCCGTTCCACCCTGGGTCCCGCGTCGCTGGTGATGGCGGCGGAGTCCGTTCCCGACGACACCCGCTGGCTGGGCAACCCGATCGAGGCCTGGCGTTCGTAGCACAATTGTCCTGATCGGTCACGAAGGGCGGTACGGCGGAGTCGGGCACAGGGCAGGGAGCAGTCGCAGCAGTGAGCGTTCAGCAGACAGCGGGACCGGACCCTTATTTCCCGGCCAACGGAGATCCCCGTTACCGGGTGCACCGGTACGAACTCGCGCTGGACTACCGCCCCGCCCCGAACCGGCTGTCCGGCACCGCGCGGATCAACGCCATAGCGGGCCGTTCCGCGCTGTCCGAGTTCCAGCTCAACCTCGCCGACTTCCGGATCGGCCGGGTCCGTGTCGACGGCAAGGCTCCGCACTACACGCACCGGGGCGGCAGGCTGCGGATACGTCCGCCGAAGCCGGTGCGGGCCGGCGCCGCGTTCACCGTCGAGGTGCACTGGTCGGGCAACCCGAAGCCGGTCGCCAGTCCCTGGGGCGGGATCGGCTGGGAGGAACTGGAGGACGGGGCGCTGGTGGCGAGCCAGCCCGTCGGTTCGCCGTCCTGGTATCCGTGCAACGACCGGCCGGCCGACAAGGCCGCGTACCAGATCTCGGTCACCACGCCGTCGGCGTACTCGGTGGTGGCCGGCGGCCGGCTGCTGACGCGGACGGCCAGGGCGTCGACGACGACCTGGGTGTACGAGCAGCCCGCGCCGACGTCCAGTTATCTGGTGGGCCTGTCGATCGGGAAGTACCAGACGGTGCTGCTGGGCGATCCGGGTCTCGCGGGCGTACCGCAGTCCGGGCATCTGCCCGCGCAGTTCCTGCCCGAGTTCTCCCGGGACTTCGCGCGGCAGCCCGCGATGATGGAGCTGTTCCAGGACCTCTTCGGGCCGTATCCGTTCGGCGAGTACGCGGTGGTGGTGACCGAGGAGGAGCTCGACGTCCCGGTCGAGGCGCAGGGTCTGTCGCTGTTCGGCGCCAATCACGTGGACGGGGCGCGGGGTTCGGAGCGGCTGATCGCGCACGAGCTGGCGCACCAGTGGTTCGGCAACAGTGTGACCATCGCGGACTGGCGGCACATCTGGCTGAACGAGGGGCTCGCGAAGTACGCCGAGTGGCTGTGGTCGGAGCGTTCGGGCGGGCGCCCGGCGCGTCAGCTGGCCGCCGTGGCGCACCGGAAGCTGGCGGCGCTGCCGCAGGACCTGCTGCTGGCGGACCCGGGCCGCAAGCTGATGTTCGACGACCGGCTCTACCAGCGCGGCGGGCTGGCGGTGCACGCGATCCGGTGCGCGCTGGGCGACGAGGCGTTCTTCCGGATGCTGCGCGGCTGGGCGACTCTGCACCGTGGCGGCACGGTCACCACGTCGGTCTTCACCTCGCACGTCTCGCGCTACGCGGCCGAGCCGCTGGACGAGCTCCTCACGGCGTGGCTGTACGAGACGGCGCTGCCGCCGCTGCCGGAGGCCGCCGTGCAGCCGCCGGCCCGGCCCGCTCACCCGCCCGCGCACGCGGACCCGGCCCGGGTCCGGGGAGAATGACGTGATGACCAGCCGTTCCTGCCCTTGTGGGCTCTCCGGACCGTACGCGCTCTGCTGCGGGCGCTTCCATCGCGGCGAGGCCTCGGCGCCGAGTGCCGAGGCGTTGATGCGTTCGCGTTACTGCGCCTTCGTGAAGGAGGACGAGGGGTACCTGCTGCGGACCTGGCATCCGCGGACGCGGCCTGCCCGGGTGGAGTTCGACCCGGGGATGCGGTGGACCGGTCTGGAGATCCTGGACACGGGTCAGGGCTCGGCGTTCCACACCACGGGGACCGTGACCTTCCGGGCCTCCTGGCGGGGCGGTTCGCTGCACGAGCGGAGCCGGTTCGAGCGGGTGGACGGGGCCTGGGTGTACGTGGACGGGGAGTTCCTGGACTGACGGCCGGGGTGCGGACCCGGCCCCGGGGCGGGCCGTCAGGGGGCGAGGACGTCCAGTTCCTGGAGCGCGCCGGCGGTGATCTCCCGGGTGAGCCGTTCGGCGCGCGGGGCGTCGCCCTCGCGGACGGCCTCGGCGAGCTGGACGTGCAGGGTGACGGCGGCGGGGTCGGGGTCCTCGAACATGACGTCGTGGTGGGTGCGGCCGGACAGGACCTCCGCGACGACGTCTCCGAGGCGGGCGAACATCTCGTTGCCGGACGCCTTGAGGATCACCCGGTGGAAGGCGACGTCGTGGACGAGGTACCCCTCCAGCTGGTGCCCGCGTGAGGTGGCGACCATGCCGAGCGCGCACTCGGTGAGCTCCGCGCACTGCTCCGCGGTGGCGTGCCGTGCGGCAAGGCCCGCGGCGACGGGCTCGATCGCCGAGCGCAGGACGGTGAGGGAACGGAGCTGGTGGGGGCGGTCGGCGCCGGCCAGCCGCCAGCGGATGACCTGGGGGTCGTAGACGTTCCACTCGGACTTGGGGCGGACCGTCACGCCCACGCGGCGGCGGGACTCGACCAGGTACATGGACTCGAGCACCCGGACCGCCTCGCGCATCACGGAGCGGGACACCTCGAAGCTCTGGGCGAGTTCGTCGGTGCGCAGCACGCTGCCCGGCGGGTACTCGCCCGCGGTGATCGCCGGCCCGAGGGTTTCCAGTACGTGTCCGTGCAGCCCCCGGCCCCGTGTGGTCATGGGGTCAGGGTACGAGGCCGAGGTCACGAACAAAAAGTCAGACTTATATGTCACGGGGTCTTGAATTCGTCGTACCTAATGCGCTTCAGTGTCGTCGACATCAGATGTCGACGACAGACGGCGAGAACGCGATGCAGCACAGTCCCACCCCCCGTGTCGTCGTGGTCATGGGCGTCGCGGGCACCGGGAAGACCACCGTCGGCCCGTTGCTCGCGGCCCGGCTCGGCGTGCCGTACGCCGAGGGCGACGACTTCCACCCGCAGGCCAACATCGCCAAGATGACGGCCGGGACGCCGCTGACGGACGACGACCGGTGGCCGTGGCTGGACGCCATCGGGCACTGGGCGCACGACCGGGCCGGGCTCGGCGGTGTGGTCAGCAGCTCGGCGCTCAAGCGCGTCTACCGGGACCGGCTGCGCGCCGCCGCGCCCGGGATCGTCTTCGTGCATCTGACCGGCGACCGCGAGCTCATCGAGGACCGGATGTCGCACCGCACGGGGCACTTCATGCCCACGGCGCTGCTGGACTCGCAGTTCGCCACGCTCCAGCCGCTGGCGGCGGACGAGGCGGGCGTCGAGGTGGACGTGTCCGGTGATCCCGCCGGGATCACCGAGCGGGCCGTGGCCGCGCTCGGCGCTCTCGAACCGCCCCGGCGGTAACGGCGTACCGCCGTACCACCACGCCCTTTCGTGACAACGCTGTCCCCCCGCAGTGGCAGCGGCTGTCCCGTCGTGCCCCGGCACACCACCCGCATCACCTGTTCACCCGCACCATCCGTGTCTTCCGTCCGGAAGGCGCCTCTCCCGCGCCCTTCCGGACGGAAGGCGCTCCCCCCGCACCCACCCTCCCCGCGTCCTTCTCTCAAGCAAGGGAACAACCGTGACCAGACTCAGTGTCGAGATGCTGGCAGCGGACACCGTCGAACCGATCACCTCGGCGGGCCACGCTCGACTGGGCATAGCCGTGCTGGCGGGCATCGCCGTCATCGTCCTGCTCATCACCAGGTTCAGGCTGCACGCCTTTCTGGCCCTGACCATCGGCTCGCTGGCCCTCGGGGCGTTCGCCGGCGCCCCGCTCGACAAGGCCATCGTCAGCTTCACCACCGGCCTCGGCACGACCGTGGCCGGCGTCGGCGTCCTGATCGCCCTCGGCGCGATCCTCGGCAAACTGCTCGCCGACTCGGGCGGCGCCGACCAGATCGTCGACACGATCCTCGCCAGGGCGGGCGGGCGCGCCATGCCGTGGGCGATGGTGCTGATCGCCTCGGTCGTCGGTCTGCCGCTGTTCTTCGAGGTCGGCATCGTGCTGCTGATCCCGGTGGTGCTGATGGTCGCCAAGCGCGGCAACTACTCGCTGATGCGCATCGGGATCCCGGCACTCGCGGGCCTGTCGGTGATGCACGGTCTGGTTCCGCCGCACCCCGGTCCGCTGGTCGCGATCGACGCGGTCCAGGCGAACCTGGGCGTCACCCTCGCCCTCGGAATCCTGGTCGCCGTCCCGACGGTGATCATCGCCGGTCCGGTGTTCTCGCGGTACGCGGCCCGCTGGGTGGACGTCCAGGCCCCCGACCGCATGGTCCCGGCGCGCGCCTCGGAGGACCTGGAGAAGCGTCCGAGCTTCGGCGCGACCCTCGCGACCGTGCTGCTGCCGGTGTTCCTGATGCTGGCCAAGGCCCTGGTGGACATCGTCGTCGACGACCCCACGGACATGACGCAGCGCGTCTTCGACGTCGTCGGAGCGCCGCTGATCGCGCTGCTCGCGGCCGTGATCGTGGGCATGTTCACGCTGGGCCGGGCGGCGGGCTTCACCAAGGAGCGCATCGCCACGACCGTCGAGACCTCCCTCGCGCCCATCGCCGGCATCCTGCTCATCGTCGGCGCGGGCGGCGGCTTCAAGCAGACGCTGATCGACTCCGGTGTGGGCCGGATGATCCTGGAGATCTCCGAGGACTGGTCGATCCCCGCGCTGCTGCTGGCCTGGCTGATCGCGGTGGCGATCCGGCTCGCGACCGGTTCGGCGACCGTCGCCACCATCTCGGCGGCCGGTCTGGTCGCGCCCCTCGCGGCCGACATGTCGACCACCCACGCGTCGCTGCTCGTCCTCGCGATCGGCGCGGGCTCGCTCTTCTTCAGCCATGTCAACGACGCCGGTTTCTGGCTGGTGAAGGAGTACTTCGGCCTGAGTGTCGGCCAGACCGTCAAGACCTGGTCCGTCATGGAGACGATCATCTCGGTGGTGGCCGGAGGACTGGTGCTGCTGCTGTCCCTCGTCATCTAGAGGGCCGGTCCGCCGGCCGTCGTCCAGAAAGCCGGTCCGCCGGGGAGAACCGCACTCGGTTCTCCCCGGCGGACCGTTCGCCGTGCCGGCGGGTGCTCACGGCCGCCACAGCGGATGTTCGCGGTCGGCCCACGGGCGGCTCACCGATCCCGTGCGCAGGCCCCGCCTGGCCTCCGGGTCGCCCAGCGCCATGCCGATGTGCCCCGCGAGGACGATCCCGACCGTGAGGGCCAGCCAGTCGTGGACGAAGGTCGCCGAGGTGCGCCACACCAGCGGGGCGAGGTGGGTGAACCACATCAGCAGACCGGTGCCGAGCATCACCAGCGTCGCCCCCGCGATCCAGGCGGCGTAGATCTTCTGTCCGGCGTTGAACTTGCCCGCCGGGCGGGACCCGGGGTCCTTGTCGCGGCGCAGTACCGCCCGCAGCCACACCCGGTCGTGCGGGCCGAAGCGGTTCAGGAAGCCCAGGTCCCGGCGGAAGGCCCGGGAGGCGAGGCCCGCGAGGACCGGGACCGGCAGCATCAGACCGGCCCACTCGTGGACCCGGACGACGAGTTCGCGGCGGCCGACGAGTTCGGCGAACTGCGGGACGTAGAGGCAGGCCGCGGTGGCCACGCACACGCCCATGAGCGCGGCGGTGACCCGGTGCACCCAGCGCTCGGCGCGGGTGAAACGCCGTACGCGGGAGGAGTGCGCGGCCACGGCCGGGGACGCGTCAGCTCGTGGGTTCATCGTCGCGTCCGTTCGACCGGCCGACCCAGGCGTCGACGTCGTATCCCCGCTTCTCCCAGTACCCGGGACGGACGTCCTCGGTGACGGTGATGCCGGAGAGCCACTTGGCGGATTTGTAGAAGTACATGGGGGCCACGTAGAGACGGGCGGGGCCGCCGTGGCTGTGGCTGACGGGCTTGTCCTGCATGCGCAGGGCCACCAGGACGTCCGCGCGGTAGGCCTGGCGCAGGGTCAGGCTCTCCGTGTACGCCCCGTCGAAGCAGGTGAACCGGACGGCCCCGGCCGAGTGGCGCACTCCGGCGGCGTCGAGGAGGTGCGAGAGGCGTACGCCCTCGAAGGGGGTGCTCGGCACCCGCCAGCCGGTGACGCACTGGACGTCGCGCACCAGACGGGTCTGGGGCAGGGCGCGCAGGTCGGCGAGGGTGTAGTCGGTGGGACGGTCGACCAGGCCGTCGACCGTGAGGCGGTAGTTCTTCTCGTTCTTGCGGGGGACGGAGGCGGTCACCGAGTAGTAGCGGAATCCGCCGCCGTTGGGCAGCAGTCCGGTCAGGCCGGTGGGGTCCTTCTGGGAGGCGCCGGCGAGGAACGCCTCCGTCGCGCGCTGGAGCGTGGGCGCGGTCAGGACGCCGAGGGCGCCGAGTCCGAGGGTGCCGAGCAGGACCCGGCGGCCGACGGGCCTGCCGTGCTCGCCGGACGCCTCGTACTCGTCGTGTTCCCCGTGCTCGTCATGTTCGTCGTGCTCGCCGGGCCGTTCAGTGTCCACCCCTTGATTCGAGCACCCGCGCCCCCCGGAAGGCCAGGGGTGGCGGGTGCTCGTCAGCGTTCCGTCATCTCTTCTCACCCACGGTCGGGGACCGTCGGCGTCCGACAGGACGGCGGGGCCTCCTCAGGAGGCGGACTCGGCCGCCTTGTCCAACTGGAACGCCTCGTTGCCGAGGCCGATCCGCGCGTGCGCCTCGGGCTTGCGGGAGCGCAGCAGCAGTCCCTGGACGAGTCCGGCGGCCAGCGCGACCGCGATGACGGCGGGCAGCAGCACGTTCAGGGCGGAGTCGGGGCCCGAACCGACGAGGACGTCGAAGTCCTTGACCGTGTAGACCGCGATGACGAGCAGGGCGAGGCCCGCGAGCGCGGAGGTGACCAGACGCCAGGACTGGGCGCGGGCCGCGCCGCGGCGCACGAAGAACACGATGACCGAGAGCGAGGCGGCGGCCATCAGGAGGGTGACGCCGAGCGCTCCGACGTTGCCGGCCCAGGTGAAGAGCCGGAGGACGGGCGCGGTCGGGTCTCCGGCCGGCTTGTCGTCGGACAGGGCGAAGCCGCCGACCACGACCAGGGAGACGACGGTGTGCAGGAGCGAGCCGGTCCCGGGGGCTCCGCTGCTCCGGGAGGTGCGGCCGAAGGCGGCGGGCAGCAGGCCCTCGCGGCCCATGGCGAAGGCGTACCGCGCGACGACGTTGTGGAAGCTGAGCAGTGCCGCGAACATGCCGGTCACGAAGAGCACGTGCAGGACGTCGGTGAACGTGGTGCCGAGGCGGGACTCGGTGAGGAAGAACAGCAGACCCGCGCTCTGCTTCTGGGCGGTGCCCACGATCGCGGAGGGTCCGGTGGCGACGGTGAGCGCCCAGGAGCTGACCGCGAAGAAGACGGCGACGAAACCGATCGCGAGGAACATCACGCGGGGCACGAGGATGTGCGGGCGGCTGGTCTCCTCGGCGTAGACCGGGGCCTGTTCGAAGCCGGTGAAGGCGGCGATGCAGAAGCACAGCGCGGTGCCGACGCCCGCCCCGGTGAGGGTGTCGGGGTCGAAGGCGTGCAGCGACAGGCCCGGCCCCGCGGGATCGCCGACGGCGGCGACGTCGAAGACGACGACGAGCGTCACCTCGATGACCAGCAGGACGCCGAGCACCCAGGCGTTGACGTCGATCTTCAGCCAGGCGAGCGTGCCCACCACGAGCACGGCGGCCAGCGCCGGTATCCACCAGGCGACCTCGATGTCGAGGTAGGTGGCGAACAGTCCGGAGACCTCGAAGCCGAAGAGGCCGTAGATGCCGACCTGGAGCGCGCTGTAGGCGACGAGGGCGACCGCGGCGGCGCCCGCTCCGGGGGTGCCGCCGAGTCCGCGCGAGATGTACGCGTAGAAGGCGCCCGCGTTGTGGACGTGCCGGCTCATCTCGGCGTACCCGATGCTGAAGAGCACGAGGACGACGCCGAGGATGACGAAGAGCAGCGGTTGCCCGACGATGCCCATCACCGCGAATGTAGTGGGCATGACACCCGCTACCACCATGAGCGGGGCGGTCGCCGCCAGGACGGACAGCAGCAGACCCGCCGTGCCCAGCCGGCCGGCGCGCAGGGCCCGGTCCTGCCCCTTGAACGTGCTGATGCCGGCGCCGTCGGCGTCCGGTCTTCCCGTGCTCGACGTACTCGCCGTGCTCGAACTGCCCGTCGTCATCGCGGGGTCGTCCTTTCGGATGTCGGGTCTTCGGGGGCGTTCACACCGTGCCGAGCACGCGGTCGCGCGCGGCACGGAAGGCTTGGTACCCGTCGCGGTCCGGGTACGACCACGGGGCCGCGGTCGGGTGCTCCGCGATCCGCAGGAAGAGGGCGGCCGCCTCGCCGTCCCGGCCCTCGCAGATCTTGGCGTGGGCGAGGAAGTTGAGGTCGACGAGGCGGCGCGGGTGGTCGCCGTGCCCCCGCTCCAGCCACCAGTCGAAGGCGGCCTTCATCACCTGGCGGGCCCGGCGCCCGGCCCAGTGCCCGGAGGCCACCGGGTCCGCGGACTCGCCGCCGGCCGCGGCGAGCGCCCGGAAGCGCTCGGCGTGCGCGACGACCGGAAGGATCGCGAGCGGCGAGTCGGCGGGCGCCTGTTCGGCCGACCAGTTGGCGAAGTCGTACACCTCGTGCAGCGGGTCCTGGCCCGCGTCGGCGCGGCGCTCGGCGAGCCGGGCGACCATCAGGTGGTGCGCGTGGTGATGGACGGCGTGCCGGTGGCGCACCTCGTCGAAGAGCCGGACCACCTCGTCCTCGGCTCCGAGCGAGCGCTCCAGCAGGAGGAGTCCGAGCCAGGGAGTGGGGTCGTCGGGGGCGAGGACCGCCGCCCGGCGGCAGGACTCGCGGGCGCCGTCCGGGCGTTCCTTGCCGTGCAGGGCGCGTTCCACGGCGGCGCAGCCGATGAGTACGGCGGCGTCGGCGGATTCCGGTTCGGCGAGCTGCCAGTCGCGGGCCCAGGCGAGCGTCGCGGGCTCCTGCGCGAGGACGGTGACGCGGTGCCCCCGGCGGTCCCAGTCGTCACCGGTGGCGGCGAGCAGCGCCCGGACCTCGGTCCACCGCCCCTGGTTCAACGCGGTACGTGCGGTCACGAGTTCGGCGTCGTCGAGAGCGGCGTCGAAGGTCCGGGACGCGCGCTTGCGGCCGCGGCCCAGAGGAGGTGGGGGTGGTGACACCGCTGCTCAACCTCACAGGCGCGGTTCGTCAAAGTGTGATCACCCACAGCAAACCCGGAGCCACGGCTTCACGTCAAGCTCGGGCCACGCCACTACACGTGTCAACTTGCTCTGTGTACACCACAGTTGCTTGAACAGCTCCGCACGGAGTCCTGAACAGGCGTGCCGCACACCCGATTCGGCCGGCCGCCATGCCGACGCGCCCCGGGCGGCCTCCGCTGTCCTGATGACAACGGCCGCCCGGGGCGGACGACGTGAAGGGCGGGCGTGCTCAGCTCACCGCCCCGGCCGCCGCCCGGCCCGCCGCGCGGCCGGAGAAGAGGCAGCCGCCGAGGAAGGTGCCCTCCAGCGCCCGGTATCCATGGACCCCGCCGCCGCCGAACCCGGCGGCCTCACCGGCGGCGTACACGCCTTCCAGCGGGTCGCCGCCCTCGGTCAGCACCCGCGAGGAGAGGTCCGTCTCCAGCCCGCCGAGGGTCTTGCGGGTGAGGATGTTGAGCCGCACCGCGATCAGCGGGCCGGCCGCGGGGTCGAGGATGCGGTGCGGGGGCGCCGTGCGGATCAGCTTGTCGCCGAGGTAGTTGCGGGCCCCGCGGATCGACATGACCTGGAGGTCCTTGGTGAAGGGGTTGGCGATCTCCCGGTCGCGGGCGACGATCTCGCGGCGCAGCGCCGCCTCGTCGATGAGCGGCTTCTCGGTGAGCGCGTTCATCCCGCGCACCAGCGCGCCGAGGTCCTTCTCGACGACGAAGTCGACGCCGTTGTCCATGAACGCCTTGACCGGTCCGGGCACGTCCGCGCGGGCCCGGCCGAGGACGCCCCGGATCGACTTGCCGGTCAGGTCGGGGTTCTGCTCGGAACCGGAGAGCGCGAACTCCTTGCCGATGATCTTCTGGTCGAGCACGAACCAGGTGTAGTCGTAGCCCGTCTTCATGATGTGTTCGAGGGTGCCGAGCGTGTCGAAGCCCGGGAAGAGCGGTACCGGCAGCCGGTTGCCGCGCGCGTCCAGCCAGAGGGAGGAGGGGCCCGGCAGGATGCGGATGCCGTGCTTGTCCCAGATGGGGTTCCAGTTCTGGATGCCCTCGGTGTAGTGCCACATGCGGTCGCGGTTGATGAGGCGGGCGCCGGCCTCCTCCGTGATCCCGAGCATGGCTCCGTCGACGTGCGCGGGGACACCGGAGATCATCCGCTCGGGCGGGGTGCCGAGGCGTTCGGGCCAGTTGGCCCGCACGAGGTCGTGGTTGCCGCCGATGCCGCCGGAGGTGACGATCACGGCCTGGGCCCTGAGCTCGAAGGCACCGGTGACCGTACGGCTGCTGGCCTGGCCGCGCTCGACGCCGGACGGCTCCAGCACCTCCCCGGTGACGGTGTCGACGGAGCCCGCGCTGCGGGACAGACCGGTGACCCGGTGCCGGAAGCGCAGCTCGACCAGTCCGCGGGCGACGCCCTCCCGCACCCGGCGCTCGAAGGGCGCGACGAGGCCGGGCCCGGTCCCCCAGGTGATGTGGAAGCGCGGCACCGAGTTGCCGTGCCCGTTGGCGTCGTAGCCGCCGCGCTCGGCCCAGCCGACCACCGGGAAGAAGCGCACGCCCTGCGCGTGCAGCCAGGACCGCTTCTCGCCGGCCGCGAAGTCGACGTACGCCTCGGCCCACTGGCGCGGCCAGTGGTCCTCGGGCCGGTCGAAGGCGGCCGTGCCCATCCAGTCCTGGAGGGCCAGCTCGTGCGTGTCCTTGATCCGCATGCGGCGCTGCTCGGGCGAGTCGACGAAGAAGAGCCCGCCGAAGGACCAGTGGGCCTGGCCGCCGATCGACTGCTCGGGCTCCTGGTCGACGAGGATCACCTTGCGGCCGGCGTCGACGAGCTCCGCGGTCGCCGCGAGGCCCGCGAGGCCCGCTCCGATGACGATCACATCTGCGTCGTAGGCCATGGGCCCGTCCTCTCGGCATTCCGACGGGCCCGATCGGACCGGCGTCACTGGGACGGCCTGATGACGTCTGTCACGATCCGATCGGCGGCGTCGCTGGTTGGTGAGACATTGGTGGTGGGCGGCCGTGCGGCCGACCAGCACTTGTTACTGATCGGTCCGAATCCTTCGGCACGAAAGGTGACCGAGTCAACCGCCTGGTTCCGGTTGTTCCGGGGGCGGGCGCGCGGACCCTGGCACTACAGTCGGCGGGATACGCAACACTGGCCCGCCCCGGCTTCTGACGCATCGAGGTACCCAGCGTGTCGGTACTGGTTCTGGTCCTCGCCCTGAGCGCGGCCTGCTGCCTCGGCTTCGGGTTCGTGCTCCAGCAGAACGCCGCCTCGCACGCCCCGCTGAGCGACTTCCTCTCCCCCCGCATCCTGCTCGACCTCATCCGGGTCCCCCGCTGGCTGGGCGGCATCGGGCTCATGGTGTGCGGCATGGCCCTCGGGGCGATCGCCCTCGGCAACGGCGAGGTCTCGCTGGTGGAGCCACTCCTCGCCACCAACCTGCTCTTCGCGCTCGCGCTCTCCCGCCACCAGACGAAACAGCCGCTGGGCCGGCAGGGCTGGGCCGGGCTGCTGCTGCTCGCGGGCGGTGTCTCGGCCTTCATCATCGCCGGGCAGCCCCAGGGCGGCGAGGCCGTCGACGACCCGCTGCGGCACTGGCTGATCATCGGGATCGTGGTCGGGCTCGCCGTGCTGCTCACCGCCTGCGCGAAACGGTCCCGGCTGAGCGCCGGACCCGTGCTGCTCGCCACCGCCGCCGGCCTGCTGTACGGGCTGCAGGACGCGCTCACCCGGGTCAGCGGCCAGCGGTTCAGCGCCGGCGGGATGGCCGAACTGCTCACCGGCTGGCAGCCCTACGCGGTGCTCGCCCTCGGGGTGACCGGGCTGGTCCTCGTCCAGAGCGCCTTCGAGACCGCACCGCTGCGGATGTCGCTGCCCGCCCTCACCGCCGCCCAGCCGCTGGCGGGCATCGCCTGCGGGGTGGGCTTCCTCGGGGACCAGCTCCGCACGGACGCGGGCGCCCTCGCCTGGCAGGCCGCGGGGCTGGCGGGCATCGTGACGGGGATCGTCCTGCTGGGCATGCACCCGGCGATGCCCTCGGGCACGGCGGAGCGGGAGCACTCCCGGGACCTCCAGCCGCACTGAGCGGCCCCCGGCACCCCCCGCACCACTCGGACGGCCGTGAGCGCCCCTGCGCGGGGCCGGGAGCTGCTTGGATGGATCCCATGAGCTCCGCTGACGAGATCCTCGACATCGTGGACGAGAACGACGAGATCATCGGGCAGTCCCCGCGCGGGGAGGCGTACGCGCGCGGGCTGCGTCACCGGTGCGTGTTCATCGAGGCGCGGGACGCCCGGGGCCGGCTCTTCGTCCACCGGCGCACCCCCACCAAGCTGGTGTTCCCCTCGTTCTACGACATGTTCGTGGGCGGGGTCGTGGGCGCCGGCGAGTCCTACGACGACGCGGCGCTGCGCGAGGCCGAGGAGGAGCTCGGCGTCTCCGGGCTCCCCCGCCCGACCCTCCTGTTCAAGTTCCTGTACGACGACGGGGCCGGCGCGAGCTGGTGGTCGGCCGTGTACGAGGTCCGCTGCGAGCTTCCGGTGAACCCGCAGGTGGAAGAGGTCGCCTGGCACGACTTCCTGACCGACGACGAGGTGGAGCGCCGACTGGAGGAGTGGACGTGGGTGCCGGACGGGCTGGCCGCCTACGAGCGGCTCACGGACTACCGGGCGATGGACTGATCCTCCGGGCGACGGCCTGATCCCTTCCGGGCGCCGGGCCGATCCCTCCGGCCCCCGGCCGGACGCCGCCGGGAAGGCACCTCCGGACGCGGTCGGAGCGGCACCGGAGGAGCCTCGTACGGGACTCCCCGGTAGGGTCCTGGACGTGATCGAACTCGTGCGCAACGTCCGGCTGTGGTTCGCGCCGCAGGAGATCCGGCACGAGGGCGGGACCCCGGACTACCGGTTCTCACTGGCCAACGAGCGGACCTTCCTGGCCTGGCTGCGCACCGCGCTCGCGCTCATCGGCGGCGGCTTCGCCGTGGACCAGTTCCTGCCGGACCTGCGCTGGGCCTGGCGGGCGGGCCTCGCCCTGGCACTGCTGGCGGCGGGCGTGCTCTGCGCGCTGCGGGCCGTCAATCACTGGGTGCGCTGCGAGCGGGCGATGCGGCGCGGCGAGGACCTGCCGGTGTCGCGCTTCCCGGCGCTGCTGAGCATCGTCGTCGCGGTCGTCGCGGTCGCGATGGTCGTCGTCGTCCTCGCCGGCTGGGCGGGATGACCACCCCCCACGGGGAGGAACGCGATCCGGGCCTCCAGCCGGAGCGCACACGGCTGGCCTGGCGCCGTACGACCCTGTCCTGCACCGTCGTCGCCGTGCTCGCCGCGAAGGCGGCCCCGCAGGAGCGGGGCTCGGCCGCCGGGATCCTGGCGTTCGCGTTCTGCTGCGTGCTCTGGCTGGCGTTCCTGGCCCTCGCCCACCACCGCATCCGGACGCTGGCGGCCGCGGGGCCCACGGGTCCGGCCGCGCTCGCGCCCCGGCACGCGACGGCGGCGGCCCTGTGCACGGTGGCGCTGGCCGTGTTCGCGGTGGTGCTGGTGTTCTAGGTCCTGTCCGTGGCGGCTCCCCGCGAGGGTGCTCCCCGGGCGAGACACCGATCACGTTCGGCTCAGCGGCTGGACGACATACCGACTGGTCGGCATCATGGTCGTGTCCCGTTTCCCGTGTGCGGAGGAGCAACAGATGAGCCCGGACCACCCGCCAGGTCTCGATCTCGACCGGCTGCGCGGCCTGCTCGACCGTGAGCGGCCCGGCCTGGTGACCGGCCCCCTGACCGGCCGGCTGATCGAGGGCGGACGGTCGAACCTCACCTACGCGGTCTCCGACGGCACCTCCCGCTGGGTCGTGCGGCGGCCCCCGCTGGGCCACGTGCTGGCCACGGCGCACGACATGAAGCGCGAGCACCGGGTGATCAGCGCGCTGCACCCGACGGCCGTGCCGGTCCCGGACCCCGTGCTGCTGTGCGAGGACGACTTCGTGCTCGGCGCCCCGTTCTACGTCATGGAGTTCGTGGAGGGCACCCCGTACCGCACCGCGGACCAGCTCGCGCCGCTCGGCCCGCAGCGCACCCGCGACGCCGTGCTCGCCCTGGTGGACACCCTGGTCGAACTGCACGCGGTGGACCCCGCCGCGGTCGGTCTCGCCGACTTCGGCCGCCCCGAGGGCTTCCTCGACCGGCAGCTGCGGCGCTGGGGCAAGCAGCTGGACGCCTCCCGCAACCGCGAGCTCACCGGCATCGACGAACTGCACGCCGCCCTGGGCCGCGAACTGCCCGCTTCCCCCGCGCCCACCGTCGTGCACGGCGACTACCGCCTCGACAACGTCCTGATCGGGCCCGACGACCGGATCAGGGCGATCCTGGACTGGGAGATGTCCACCCTCGGCGACCCGCTCACCGACCTCGGGCTGCTCGTCATGTACAGCACGCCCCTGGAGCTGCCGAACTCCCCCATCAGCACGACCGCCTCGGCCGCGGGACATCCGCCGGCGAGCGAGATCGTCGAGCGGTACGCCGCGCGCTCGGGGCGCGACGTCTCCGCGGTCTCCTGGTACACGGCCTTCGCCTGGTTCAAGCTCGCCGTGATCCTGGAGGGCATCCACTACCGCTACACCAAGGGCCAGACGGTCGGCGCGGGCTTCGACCGCATCGGCGAGCTGGTCCCCGTCTTCATCGAGCACGGCCTGACCACCCTCCAGGAAGGCTGACACGCCATGGACTTCGCATTCGACGCGCGCACCGAAGAGCTGCGCGGGAAGCTGCTCGCCTTCATGGACGAGCACGTCTATCCGGCGGAGGCCGTCGCGGAGGAGCAGCGCGCGCTGCTGGCCTCGCCGTGGGACACGCCCGCCGTGGTCGGCGAACTGAAGGCCGAGGCACGCAGGCAGGGCCTGTGGAACCTCTTCCTGCCGGACTCCGAGTACGGTGCCGGGCTGACCAACCTCCAGTACGCGCCGCTCGCCGAGATCACCGGCCGCAGCCCGCACCTGGCGCCCACCGCGCTGAACTGCGCCGCCCCGGACACCGGGAACATGGAGGTGCTAGCCCAGTTCGGTGACGAGGGCCAGCGCAAGCAGTGGCTGGAGCCGCTGCTCGCCGGGGAGATCCGCTCCGCGTTCGCGATGACGGAGCCCGAGGTCGCCTCCTCCGACGCCACCAACATCACCACGCTGATCGAGCGGGACGGCGACGACTACGTCATCACCGGCCGCAAGTGGTACATCTCCGGGGCGATGAACCCCGACTGCAAGATCTTCATCGTGATGGGCAAGACGGACCCGGACGGCGCGGACATCCGCCGCCAGCAGTCGATGATCCTGGTCCCGCGCGACGCCCCGGGTGTCGAGGTCCGGCGCGCCATGCAGGTGTACGGGTACGAGGACCACTCCCACGGCGGGCACGCGGAGGTCGTCTTCGACCGCGTCCGGGTCCCGGCGGGCAACCTGATCGGTGAGGAGGGCGGCGGTTTCGCCATCGCGCAGGCGCGGCTCGGGCCGGGCCGGATCCACCACTGCATGCGGCTGATCGGCATGGCCGAGCGGGCCATCGAGCTGATGTGCCGCCGGGCGGTGTCGCGTACGGCGTTCGGCAAGCCGCTGGCCCAGCAGGGTGTCGTGCAGAACTGGATCGCCGACGCCCGGGTCACCGTCGAGCAGCTGCGTCTGCTGGTCCTGAAGACCGCCTGGATGATGGACACGGTGGGCAACAAGGGCGCCCACACGGAGATCCAGGCCATCAAGATCGCGACTCCGCGCGCGGTCGTGGACATCCTGGACAAGGCCGTCCAGCTGCACGGGGCGGGGGGTGTCAGCCAGGACTTCCCGCTGGCCGAGCTGTGGGCCTCCGCGCGGACGCTGAAGCTCGCCGACGGTCCCGACGAGGTCCACCAGCGGTCGCTGGCCCACCGGGAGATCAAGAAGTACGTGTGACCGGGAACGTGCCGGCACGGTGATGCGGCCCCACCAGGAGGTGGGGCCGCATCACCGTGCGTGCGACGGTCCGCTACGGGCGCAGTGCGCGCAGCAGCAGGTCGGCCAGGTGGTCGGCGACCTGCTGGGGGGCCAGGGGGCCGTCGGGGCGGTACCACGTGGACAGGTGGTGGACCGAGCCGAAGTGGTAGTCGACGACCAGGTCCGCGGGAGTGGCCGTGGAGAAGACGCCCTTCTTCTGGCCCTCCTCGACCAGGGCGCGGAACCGTTCGTGGTAGCGGCGCCGCTCGGAACGCACCTGCTTGAGCTTCTCGGGCCCGAGGTGGTGCATCGACCGGAAGAAGATCGAGGCGTCGTCGAGGTTGTCGATGGTGGTGACGACCACGTCGGCCGCCGCTCGCCGCAGCCGCTCCTCGACCGGCGCGTCCGCGTCCGCGAACGCGTCCAGCCGCTCCTGCTGGAGCCGCAGCACACGGGCGTAGACCTCGTGCAGGAGGTCGTCCTTGGAGCCGAAGTAGTGGTAGAGCGCGCCCTTGGTGACGCCCGCCGCCTCGACGATCTCCTGCACCGAGGTGCGGTCGTAGCCCTGCTCGGCGAAGAGCCGGGTGGCGGCGGCGAGCAGCCGCTGCGGGACGGGCGTGCCGTCACCGTCCGTCGTCCTGGGCACTGCCGCCACCTGCCTTCCGTGCGTTCACATCGATGTCCGTCGTCCGCGTCCGTAGTCCGCGGGAGTCCTGGAGACTACTGGGAGTCCCGGGAGTCCTGGGAGTCCTGGGACCGGGAACGCAGTTCCCGACGAAGGATCTTCCCACTCGCCGTCTTCGGCAGCTCGGGCAGGATCTCCACCCGCCGCGGATACTTGTAGGCCGCCAGTCTCTCCCTGCAGTACGCGGCCAGCGCGCCGGGGTCCTCGGTGGCCCCGGGCCGCAGGCTGATGTACGCCATGACGGTCTCCCCGCGGTAGCCGTCGGGGATCCCGACGACGGCCGCCTCGCGGACCGCCGGGTGGGTGTGCAGGACGTCCTCGACCTCGCGCGGCCAGACCTTGAAACCGGACGCGTTGATCATGTCCTTCTTGCGGTCGACCACGTAGAGCCAGCCGTCCTCGTCCATGAAACCGATGTCGCCGGTGCGCAGTTCGCCGTCCGGGAAGGTCTCGGCGGTCGCTTCGGGGCGCCGCCAGTAGCCGGGCACCACCTGCGGACCGCGGACGAGGATCTCGCCCTGCTCCCCGAAGGGGACCTCCTGTCCCATGTCGTCGACGACGCGTACGACCGTCTCCGGGCCCGGCACGCCCACGGCCAGGGTGCCGGAGGCCGGGTCCACCGGTGCCTCCAGGCCCGGCGGCACGGAGGCACAGGGGGCGGTGCACTCGGTGAGCCCGTAGCCGTTGCGGATGTACGGCCCGAAGCCGGCCCGGAACCGCTCCACGAGGGCGGGCGGCAGCGGGGCTCCGCCGGAGGAGATGTTCACGAAGGAGGAGAAGTGGTCCGGTGTGACGTCCGGGTGGGCGGCCAGCGCCATGAACGCGGTCGAGGGGCCGACGGTGTAGAGCGGCCGGTGCTCGGCGAAGGCGTCGAGGACGACCCCGGCCTCGAAGCGGTAGGCGAGCACCAGGGTGCCCGCGCTGTTCAGACAGGCGGCGAGCTGGCAGACCATCCCGGTGATGTGGAACAGCGGTGCCATCGCGAAGTACACGGGTGCCTCGGGCAGGGCGAGGCCGGTCCGCTGCCGTTCGGCGTTGTACATGATGTTGCCGTGGGTGTTGGTGGCTCCCTTGGGGGTGCCGCTGGTGCCTGAGGTGTAGCTGATCAGCGCGGTGTCGGACGGGCCGAGGGAGCGGTCGCCGGGCGCCTTGTGGCCCTGCCGGGCGACGGCGAGGAGGTCGTCGGCCGTCTCGTCCGGGGGCAGGCGCTCGAAGGCCAGCACGCGTGGGTCGTCCCGGGTCTGGAGGTCCTTCTCGCAGGCCGTCAGGACGACGCGGACGGGCGAGTCGGCGGCGGTCTCGCGCAGGTACGCGTCCCAGGAGCGGTCTGAGCAGACGAGGGCGGCGACCTCGGCGTCGTGCAGGACGTGCCGGACCTCGCCGGACTTGTACATGGGGTTGACGGGCACGACCGTCGCGCCGGCCTTCCAGGCGCCGAGCAGGGCGAGCACGAAGTGCGGGGAGTTCTGGAGCACGATCGCCACGCGGTCGCCGCGTTCCACGCCCCGGGCGGCGAGGTGCCCGGCCACGGAGTCGCTCAGTTCGTCGAGCTCGCGGTAGCTCAGCCGCCCGTCGAAGTAGGCGAGGGCGGTGCGGTCGGGGGTGTGCGCGACCGTGTTCGCGAGGGCGTGCACCAGGGTGCCGGCGGGGTTCACCGGGCCGCGCTGCGCCTCGCTGAGCAGGGCCACCCAGGGTTTGCCGGCGTAGCGGGTCACTCGGTGGTCTCCCACTTCTGCTGGAGGTGGTTCATGTTCGTCATCCAGCGGTCGGGGTCGGCGGCCCGCGCCTGGTAGTAACCGGCGACCTCGGGGTGCGGCAGGATCAGGAAGCGGTCCTCCTCGATGCCCTTCATGAGCGCGTCGGCGACGGCCTCGGGTTCGATGGCGGTGGGCTGGAGCACCAGGTCGCCCGCGCTGCCGGTGGCCTCCAGCATGTCGGTGCGCACGCCCTGGGGGCAGATCGCGTGCACCTTCACCCCGCGGTGGCGGTACGTCAGGGACAGCCACTCGGCGAACGCGTAGGCGCCGTGCTTGGTGACGCTGTACGGCGCCGCGCCGATCATCGTGAGCAGCCCGGCGGCCGAGACGGTCGACACGAACCGGCCGCCGCCGCGCTCCAGCCAGTCCGGGAGCAGGGCGTGGGCGGCGCGCACATGGGCCATCACGTTGACGTCCCAGGCCAGGGCCCACACGTTTTCCCCGGCCGCCTCGGAGCCGCCGGAGGCGACTCCCGCGTTCGCGCAGTAGACGTCGACGGTGCCGTCGAGGGCGTCGCGGGCCTCGGCGACCACCAGGGAGGCGTCGCCCGCGACGGCGATGCCGCCGATCTCGTCGGCCACGGCCTTCGCCTTGGCCGCGTCGAGGTCGTTGACCACGACCCGCGCTCCCTCCGCGGCGAAGCGGCGGGCCAGCGCGGCCCCGATCCCGCCCCCCGCTCCGGTGACGACGACTCCCGCACCCTGCATGGCTTCCACCACGGGTCTCCTTCGACGCGACGTGACACGGCTCTGCTGCGGCACCAGACTAACCAGTCGGTATGTGGCAAGGGAAGGACTCCGGGCGGACGGGCGGACGGTCCCGTGACGAGCCACGACGGGCCGGCGGGTCCCGGGCCCTGCCGACGCGCCCCGGGAGCCCTTAGCGTGCCTGTGCCAGCCTTCCGCGATCACGGAGGTCCCATCATGCGCATGTCCCGACGGTCCCTGCTCGCGGCCGGCACCGCCGCGGCCGCCCTCACCCCCCTGCCCGCCGGAGCGGCGGAGCGGACCGCGCGTTCCGGCACCCGGCCGCGCACCGGCTTCGAGCGTCTGGCCGGGGACGGGTACGCCCTGCTCGCCGGACGGCGCGTCGGCGTGGTCACCAACCCCACGGGCGTCACCCGCGACGTCCGGCACATCGTGGACGTCATGCACGCCGACACCCGGGTGGACCTGACGGCGGTCTTCGGTCCCGAGCACGGTTTCCGGGGCACCGCGCAGGCCGGCGGGTCCGAGGGGCGCCACGACGATCCGGCGACCGGACTCCCCGTCTACGACACCTACCTGAAGAGCGGCCAGGCGCTCGCGGACGTCTTCACCGCGTCCGGCGTGGACACCGTCGTCTTCGACATCCAGGACGTGGGGGCGCGCTTCTACACGTACATCTGGACGCTGTACGACTGCATGGAGGCGGCGCGGCTCGCGGGCAAGCGGTTCGTGGTGCTCGACCGGCCCAACCCGGTCACCGGCCGTTCGGCCCAAGGCCCGGTCCTGCACAAGGAGTTCGCGACGTTCGTCGGCCGGCAGCCGATCGCGCAGGCGCACGGGATGACGGTGGCGGAGCTGGCCCGGCTCTTCAACGGGGAGTTCCTGGAGCGGCCCGTGGAACTGGACACCGTGCTCATGTCGGGCTGGAGGCGCGGGGACTTCCACGACGCCTCGGGGCTGCCCTGGGTGCCGCCGAGCCCGAACATGCCGACGGCGGACACCGCGCTGGTGTACTCCGGGACCTGTCTCTTCGAGGGGACGAACCTCTCGGAGGGACGGGGCACGACACGTCCCTTCGAACTGCTCGGCGCGGAGGGCGTCGACGGGCGCTGGGCCGCGGCGGCCGGTGAACTGGGCCTGCCCGGCGTGCACTTCAGAGAGGCCTACTTCGCCCCCGCCTTCTCCAAGTTCCAGGGAAAGACCGTCGGGGGCGTCCAGATCCATGTGCACGACCGGGCGGCGTACGAGCCCGTCCGCACCGGGATCGCCCTGCTGGTGACCGCGAAGAGGGTCTGGAGCGGCTTCGCCTGGCGTTCCGACAACTGGATCGACAAGCTGACGGGCTCGGCGCTGGTGCGCACGATGGTCGACGCGGGCGCCGGCACCGACGAGGTCGTGGCGGCCTGGCAGGACGACCTGGAGGCCTTCCGCGCGGTCCGGAAGCACTACCTCATCTACAAGTAGTCCGGGGCCCTCTCCCACGAACGAGTGACATATGCGTGACTGATAGGTCGTCATGTATGGCCAACTCTCCCCGCCGGGTGGACGATGCGCCCATATCGCACCGCCCGCGGGGTCAGGGGGCCTGACATGACGGAACCGGCAGTGAGTGTTTCTCCCTACTGGGAGCTGACGTTCGACGCGGACGGTGACGTGGACGGCCGCGAACGGGACCGGTGGATCCGGGAGGTGACGCGGCGGAAGGTCCGCGACCTGATCGTCTTCGCGCACGGCTGGAACAGCGACCGTTCCACGGCCACCCGCCTCTTCAGCCAGTTCCTCGCGCCCGTCCCCGGTCTCGCGCCGGCCGCCCGTCTCGGATACGCGGGGGTGGTCTGGCCCTCGATGCGGTTCTCGGACGAGCCGATCCCCGACTTCCCCCGGCCGGTGGCCGCCACCGCCGCCCCGGACGAAGGTTCACCGCTCGGCAAGAACACCCGGCACGCCCTCCTCGAGGTGTTCCCCGGCCGCGCCACCGTGGTCGAGCAGATCGCCCGGCTGCTCGACCAGCAGCCGGACGACGGGGCCTCGCTGGAGGAGTTCGGCCGTCTCGTACGGCTGCTCGTCGAGGTCCGGCCGCAGGGTCCGCAGGCGTCCTTCGCGGCGGACACCCTCGCGGAGGGCGTACCGGAGAGCGATCCCGAGATGCTCTTCGGGGACACCGCGACGGTGTGCTCCGCGTTCGCGCGGGCGCTCGCCGGGACCGGGACCCCCGGCGCCGAGACGTTCGCGCTGCCCCGGCTGTGGGACGGGGCGCTCGAACTGCTGCGCCAGGCGACCTACTACGCCATGAAGAGACGCGCGGGCACGGTCGGCGAGCGCGGGCTCGGGCCCGCGGTCGGCAGGCTCGCGGCGGCGGCGCCGGGCGTGCGCGTGCATCTGGTCGGGCACAGCTTCGGCGGCCGGCTGGTCTCCTTCGCGCTGCGCGGGCTGCCTCCGGGGGTGCGCACCGTGAAGTCGGTGACGCTGCTCCAAGGCGCCTTCTCTCACTACGCGTTCGCCTCTCGGCTGCCCCACGATCCGCGCGCGAGCGGGGTGCTCGACGGCCAGTACCACCGGATCGACGGGCCGCTGGTGTGCTGCTACTCGCGCTTCGACTCGGCGCTCGGCACGGTCTACCCGCTGGCCTCGCGGATGGCGGGGGACGACCGCTCCGTCGTGGCGGACTTCGGCATCGGCCGTGCGCTCGGCGCGCAGTGGGGGGCGATGGGCCACGACGGGGTGCAGGCGGTGCCGGGCACGAAGTCGTACACGCTCGCCGAGGCGTTGCGCACCCGCCTCCCGGTCTCGGGGTGCGTGAACGTCGACACCGCCTCGGTGGTGCGCCGGGGCGGCGCCCCGGCGGGCGCGCACAGCGACATCTGCCATCACGAACTGGCCCGGCTGGTGCTGGCGGCGGGCCGCGTCGGGTGACCCGCCGCCGCTTCGGCGCCGACCGTCCCTAGGGACGGTTCCGGCGGCGCCGCTTCGTGCTCATCGGTGCGAGGTGTACTCGACGACCTGCTGGAAGGTCGGCCTGTTCTGCCAGGTGGTCTTGCCGTGCTTGATGCCGCCGAGCGTCCGCTGGACGATCGAGTCGGCGCACCACTGGTCGCCCGCCGAGCACTGGTCGTCGCCGGGGTAGACGGTGGCCGCGGTCTTGCCGGCCGCCTCCTTCAGCGAGCCGATCAGGAGGTCCCGGCAGGCGCTGAGGCTGCCGCCGCCGCAGTACGTCTGCGCCAGGCCGCCCTGCACGGGCTCCCCGAGCACCGCCCGGATGTCCTTGTCGACATAGCTCCACCAGCCGTACTGGAAGGAGCTTCCGGCGTGCGAGCCGGTCGGTCCGTGTCCGGCGGAGGGCGCCTCGTCGACGGGGAGGTTGTTGCCGAACGCGGTGTACAGGTCACCGCCGAGCCCCGGCTGGAACTCCGCCTTCACCAGCAGCGGCCACCAGGCGTCCAGGATGCGGATCGCATCGGCGTTCGCGTAGGCGTGCGAACCCGCCGAGGTCTCCGTGCGCCTGGCGCCCGCCGCCACCCACGCGGACAGCTTGCTCACGGCCGCGGCCGCCGTGGAGTCCGTGACCGGGGAGCTGTTGACGACCTTGAGCAGGTCCGGGAGCACGTCCTCGGCCCGCAGGTCGGCCAGGGCCGCGTCGGCCATCGCCTTCACCAGCGCGGACCTGGTCACCCCGCCCGCCGCGACCAGTTTGGAGACCCGGTCCTCCAGCAGGTCCCCGCGGTGCACCGAGCCGTTGCCCCAGGAGGCCGTGGTGTAGTCCTTCGCCTGCTTGTTGTTCCAGGAGATGTAGTAGTCCTGGTCCACCGAGTTGGGGTGCGCGGACGCCGGGGTGTAGGAGGCGGTGTTCGTGCCCGCGTCCCAGTTCCGCCACTCGTACGCGGACTGCGCCCACACCGGGAACTCCGCGTCGACCCCGTTCGCCCGGACCGGGTTGTCACCGCTGTTGTAGTAGGCGGTGTGCGCGGAGTCCGCGTAGAACCAGTTGAAGGTGTAGTTGATGTTCTGCACCGCGCTCTGGAAGGTCGCCGGACTCTTCACGAAGTCGGGGTCGTTGAGCATCTGGAAGCCGATGATCGAGTCGGCCTCGTGCATGAAGGAGCTGCGCAGCGTGGTGTACGCGACCTTCTTGCCGCCCACCGTCGCGCGGTACTCCACGGGCCCGTACTTGGTGCGGTAGACCTGCATCCGGTACGAACCGGCGGCGGTGCCGTCGGCGGTGGTCGGCTTCCAGGAGTTGGTCCGCTCGACCTTGTCCATCGCCGTGCAGGTGCCGCGGTACAGGTAGTGGTAGTCGTCCTGGCACAGTTCGACGGCGTACGTGTCGATGATGTCCTGGCCGGAGGTCGTCGCGCTCCAGGAGTAGTCCTGGCCGCGGCCGAGTTCGACGTACATGCTCAGGCCCGCGAAGGAGGCGCCGCGGGCGCTGAGCCCGGGTCCCTGGATCTCCTGGAGCATGAGGAGCTGTGGCGCGAAATAGCCGGTCTGCGGGCCGAAGACGGCGATCGGGTGGCCGCTGGCGGTGTGCTTGCCGCTGACCACGAGGGCGTTGGACATCCCGCGCCTGGCGGAGGTGACCGAGGCCTTGGCCGCGGCGGCCGAGGCGGTGGCGGCGCTCGCGCCGGCCGCGCTGCCGGTGCGGTCGTAGACGAGCGGCTCCCGGGTCACCGAGCCGGCGTCGGGCAGGGCCTGGCCCTGCGCGCTGTCGGGCCTGGAGGCGTACGGGAAGCTCTCGCCGCCGTGCACGGTGAGCGCGGCTTCCGGGTCGTTGCGCTCGCGGAAGGACTCCCAGACCTTGGTGCCCTCGGTGACGCCGTACCTGGACTGGGCGGCGAGCAGGGAGATGGCGTTGTTGACCTCGCCGCCGCCTCCGGAGCCGAAGAGCGAGCCGATGACGGAGGCCAGCGCGACCAGGTCGGTGAGCTTGAAGTGGTCGATGGTGCCGGCGTTGGTGATGGAGTCCTTGTGGCCGGTCAGGACGTACTCGCCGGGGAAGTAACGGCCGCTGTCGGAGGCGTCGATGTAGGCGTTGATGCCGTCGACGTAGGCGTTGGCGTCGGCGAGGGCCTGGGTCCCGCGGGCTCCGGCCTTGGCGGTCGCGCTGTCGATCTGGGCCTGCAGGTCGGCCTCGGTGTAGGGCGCGCTGCGCCAGAACTCCTGCTCCAGGCCCTGGTTGGAGGCGGCGCCGCCGGCGAAGCTGGTGAGCTGGCCGCGCCCGACGTGCCGGAAGACGTCCATGAGCCACAGCCGGTCCTGGGCCGCGGCGTACCCGGCGCCGTACTCGGTGCCGTAGCGGGTGGTGCCGGTGATGTGCGGGACGCCCGTCTTCTTGTCGCGGACGATGGTCACGTCCGTGCGGCCGCCGGGCTTGGTGGTCGACTCGACCTGACCGGAGGCGACGCCGAAGGAGGCGTCGTTGAAGAAGTCGTTGATCTTGGCGTCGGTGAGGGCGGAGTAGCCGGAGGGCAGGTTGCCGTAGCGGCCGAGCTGGTCCTCGGCGTGGCTGGGCTGGGTGCCGAACGCCTGGTTGAGCAGGATCTGGGCGAGGGTGGCGTTGCCGTTCTCACCGGGCGGCAGGATGTCGGAACACTGGCCTCCGCAGTAGTCGTTGGCGGCGGCCGCCGCCGAGGTCTCCGCCGCGGCCGCCGGGGAAAGCGGCGACAAAAGACCGGCAATGAGCGCGCATAGGGATGCCGTCTTGAGGAACTTGGGGAATCTGCGGGGAGTTCTCAGTCTGTCCGAGGTGATACGTGGGGTGCTCGGTGACATGGCGGCTCCTACCGATGGGGGTGGCCGGACGTTACCGCCGGTATCCCCGAGTTGGAAGATGAACATGCGTCAGTTTTCTGGATTCACCGCGCGTCAGGGAGCGCCGGGGGTCCGGCGGACGGTGACGGGAGGGCGCTCGGGACGCTCGGCGGGTGGCTCGCGGGGGTCGTCGAAAAAATGGATGGAGCCGAATCGCTTGTCGATACGTCTACTCGACGACGTCCGTACGGACGGCGCCGAAGTGACCGGAGTACAGGTGCAGGTGTGACGGAGGTGCAGGACGATGGCCGGTTTCCGGAGTCTGGCGAGACAGGCGCGAGATCCGAGGTGTGATCTGGCGCTGCGGCGGTACTCACTGCGCAAGTGCCTGGAGCGGTTCGCCCCTTACGGGCACCGGGCGACCTGGGACCATCTGTGTTCCCGGGCGGGATTCGACCCCGAGGACCGCTCCCCCGATCCGGCGCGGCTCGTGGCCGCACTGGACGAACTGGAGGAGGCCCGCTCCGTCTGGCTCGCCTACGAGGCCGAGTTCGCCGAGCGCCGCAAGAAGGAGAAGCACGACGGGCTGCGCAGACCGGGCAGTGTCGACGACTGGCACCGGCTGACCTGGGGCGGCTTCGGTGTCGCCTGGTGCGACGACCCCCGTGTCCACCCCGACGGACCACTGGCCGAGGTGCTGCGCCGGCTGATCGCGGCACTGGAGCGCGAACCGGGCACCGTCTGCCCCGTGTGCGCCGGTGAGCGCCTCGTCTGGATGTACGAACTGGCCCACGAACCGTCGTCGGGCCCCGTCTGCACGAGCTGCGGAATCGTGGTGCCGCGGCCCGTCCTGACCCCGGAGGCCCTGGCCGGCGCCAGGCGCGGCCGGCTGCTCGTGTCCGCATGAGCCCCCTGCCCGGCCGAGCGGCCCGCCCGCGCGGCCGGGTGCACGCCAAAGCCGCGCCGCGGTGACGGTAGCAGCAGGAAATCCACTGGTTCCAGCCGTTTCTCCCGCGGACAGTCGGGGGTGATGAAACACGGCTGAGCAATCCGAGGAGTCCTTGATGTCGACGCTGCGCGTCACCGCCGAAGTACTGACCGTTCACGAGCACCCGAACGCCGACGCGCTCGAACTGGCCCAGGTGGGCCTGTACCGCGCCGTGGTCGCCAAGGGGGCCTACCGCACCGGCGACCGGGCCCTCTACATCCCGGAGCAGTCCGTGCTGCCGGCCCCGCTGATCGAGGAGCTGGGGCTGACGGGGCGTCTGGCGGGCAGCTCGGCGGACCGGGTCAGGGCGGTGCGGCTGCGCGGCGAGCTGTCGCAGGGCATCGTGTGCCGGCCGAAGGCACTGGCGGACGTGGACCTGGCGCGGGCCGCCGAAGAGGGCACGGACTTCGCGGAGTTGCTCGGCATCGTGAAATGGGTGCCGCCGATCCCGCCCACGATGAGCGGCGACGTCGAGGCGGCACCGGACCTGCTGCCCTGGGTCGACATCGAGAACATCCAGCGCTACCCGGACATCTTCACGCCGGGCGAGCCGGTCGTCGTGACGGAGAAGCTGCACGGTTCGGCGTGTCTGCTGACCTACCTCGCCGACGAGGACCGCACCCTCGTGTCCTCCAAGGGCTTCGGTGCCAAGTCCCTCGTGCTGAAGGAGGATCCGCGCAACCTGTACTGGCGCGCGGTGCGCGGGCACGGTGTCGCGCAGGCCGCCGCCCGGCTCGCCGGACGCCTCGGCGCGCGCCGGGTCGGCATCTTCGGCGAGGTGTACGGGGCAGGCGTACAGGACCTGTCGTACGGCGCCGACGGCCGTAGCGAGACGATCGGTTACGCCGTCTTCGACGTGTCCGCGGAGATCGACGGCGAGGTCCGCTGGCTGGACCCGCACGAGCTGCTGACCGGTGAACTCCCGCTCGTACCACGGCTGTACGAGGGGCCGTACGACGTCGGGCGCGTCCTCGAGGCCGCCTCCGGCCGCGAGACCGTGTCCGGCCGCGGGCTGCACCTGCGCGAGGGTGTCGTGATCCGCCCCGGCGCCCCCGCCCCCGGCGGGCCCGAGGGAACCTTCGTCGCCGCCGAGCGGTACAGCCCGGTGACGGGCGGACGGGCCCTGGCGAAGGCGGTCAGCCCGGCCTACCTGACCCGCAAGGGCGGCACGGAGTACGAGTAGGCGCGGAGCACGTCAGCGGCAGTCTCCCGCCGCCGGTTCCCGGCGCGCCCCGGGTTCGCAGGCAGCCGCCGGCCGCTCCTCCCGGGGCGCGGGCGCCGGCTGCCCTTCCTGCGGTGCGGACGCCGGCCGTGTACCCGGCCGCTCCACCATGAGCCGGGAGCCGGCCCGGCGTTCGCCGAGGACGTCGTCGGGGTTGGAGAGCACACAGGTCTCCAGGGACAGGCAGCCGCAGCCGATGCAGTCCGTGAGGTGGTCGCGCAGCCGGCCGAGCTGCTTGATGCGCTCGTCGAGCTCGGAGCGCCAGGCCCGGGACAGCCGGGCCCAGTCCTCCCGCGTCGGGGTGCGCTCCTCGGGGAGTTCGGCGAGCGCCTCGCGGATGGTGGCGAGCGGGATGCCGACGCGCTGGGCGGCCCGGACGAAGGCGACCCGGCGCAGCGCGTCACGGTGGTAGCGGCGCTGGTTGCCCGAGGTGCGGCGGCTGCTGATCAGTCCCTTCGACTCGTAGAAGTGCAGGGCGGAAACAGCCGCGCCGCTGCGGGCCGACAACTGTCCGACGGTCAGCTCGTGGACCGTCTCGGGGATCTGGGGCACCCGTCCAACCTACCTACCGCGCCACCCGTCCGGTCCGTTGACATGTGCCGCCCGGCCGACCATGCTAAGCAGTCGCTTAGTCTATGAGATGCGGGAGGCCAGGGACATGGCGGAGCCGAGGACGTTCGCGACGGTCGAGGAACTGCGGGGCGCCGTGGGCGAGCAGCTGGGACACACGGACTGGGTCGAGATCGAGCAGAAGCGCATCGACCTCTTCGCGGAGGCCACCGGCGACCACCAGTGGATCCACGTCGACCCCGAGATGGCCGCGACGGGCCCGTTCGGCACCACGATCGCGCACGGCTACCTCACCCTGTCGCTGCTGCCGCTCTTCGGCCCGCAGCTCATCAACGTCGAAGGCGTGAAGATGGGCGTCAACTACGGGACGAACAAGGTCCGCTTCCCCGCGCCCGTCCCGGTCGGCTCGCGGCTGCGCGCCACCGGAACGATCACCGCGGTGGAGGACGTGCCCGGCGGCGTGCAGGTCTCCCTGGCCTTCACCGTGGAACGCGAGGGCGGCGACAAGCCCGTGTGCGTCGCGGAGTCGGTCTCGCGCTACTACCTCTGACCGACGCCCGGGGCGGGCGCCGCACGCCCGGCGCCCCGGGACCGTCGCGTCCGGGTCCGGGTCCGGCACCCGCGCGTCCGGCCCCGGCCGGGGTCACCCCTTGAAGCCCACCATCCGCCGGACCAGGTCGGCGTAGAGCGCGCCGACCTCGTCCGGTGTGCGGGGGCCCTCGACGTTGAACCAGCGGGCCACGTCGATGCACAGGGACAGCACGGCGACGGTGGTGCCGGGAACGTCCGGGACGTCGAACTCGCCGGTCGCGACACCGTCCTGGATGATGCTGCGGACCTCCGCGTCGACCTGGCGGCGCAGCCCGATGATCTCCGCGCGCGCGTCGGGACCGAGGGCCTCCAGCTCGTACTGGACCACGCGCGCGGTGGTGTGCTGGCCCGCGTGCCACCGCACGAAGGACCGGACGGCGTCGGAGAGCCGCTCGGCGGGGGTGCCCTCGCCCGCCGCCGCGGTGCGCACGATGTCGAGCGCCTTGTCGTGGCCGATCCGGCTGATCCGGTGGAGCAGTTCTTCCTTGGTCTTGTAGTGGATGTACAGCGCGGCCGGGCTCATGCCCGCGCGGCCCGCGATGTCCCGGGTCGTCGTCGCGTGGTACCCGCGCTCGGCGAAGGCCTCCACCGCGGCGATCAGCAGCCGCCGCGCCGCGTCCGGGGTCACCTCGCCCCACGGCTGCATCTCGCCGCCGGACGTCTCCTGCGCCGTGCTCATCGCTCACTCGCCCTTCTCGGTGACAGGAGCTACACCATACCGCCGAAGGTGAGCGGTCGCTTAGCGCGCCTGCTCAGATCTTCTCGAAGGGGTCGTGCTCGGCGAGGAGCTTCTCCAGTCGCGCCTGGTCGACCCGGCTCACTATCTGACCGGCCTCCTGCCGGTCCCTGATCACCTTGGCCAGGGTGAAGGCGGAGGTGACGAGGTACAGGACCGCGATGGCCAGGAAGGCCCGGACCCAGGCATCGGTGTCCAGCCGGTAGATGCCGATGGACGTGGCCGCCATGGCGATGGCGAAGGAGGCGACGGCCTGACCGTAGAAGGCGGCCGTGCTCTGCTGCTTGACGGGTGTCTCGCTCATGGGGACAAGGATCGGCGGATGTGGCCGCCGCCACATCCGCCCTCGTACTCAGTCACGTACTCAGAGTCAGAACGCCGAGACACCCGTCAGGGCGCGTCCGATGACCAGCTTCTGTATCTGGCTGGTGCCTTCGTAGAGGGTCATCACGCGGGCGTCGCGCAGGAGTTTGCCGACCGGGTACTCGTCGATGTAGCCGTAACCGCCGTACACCTGGAGGGCGTTGTTCGCCGCGCGCACGGCGGCCTCGGAGGCGAAGAGCTTGGCCTTCGAGGACTCGGTCGCGAACGGCAGCCCGCGGTCCACGAGATCGGCGACCCGCCAGGTCAGCAGCCGTGCCGCGTCCACGTCGACGGCGATGTCGCTGATCAGTTCCTGGACGAGCTGGTGGTGCGCGATCGTCTTCCCGAACTGCTCGCGCTCGGTCGCGTACCTCACCGCCGCGTCCAGCGCGGCCTGGGCGATGCCGACGCACCCCGCGGCCACCGACATCCGGCCCTTGGCGAGCGCGGACATGGCCACCGAGAAGCCCTTGCCCTCGGGCGCCAGCATGGCGCTCGCCGGCACGCGCACGTCCTCGAAGGCGAGTTCGGCCGTGGCCTGGCCGCGCAGTCCGAGCTTGCCGTGGATGGCGCGGCGGGTCAGACCGGGGGTGTCGGTGGGCACCAGGAAGGCGGAGACGCCCTTGTGGCCCGGGGCGTCGGTGGAGCGGGCGAAGAGCAGCACGACGTCGGCCCAGGTGCCGTTCGTGATGAACATCTTGCTGCCGTTGATCACGTAGTCGTCGCCGTCGCGCACGGCGCGGGTCGAGAGCTGTCCCGCGTCGGAGCCGGTGCCCGGTTCGGTGAGCCCGAAGCAGCCGACGTACTCGCCCGCGGTCAGCCCCGGAAGCCAGCGCCGCTTCTGCTCCTCGCTCCCCCAGGCGGCGATCGTCTTGGCGACGAGTCCGAGCGAGACGGAGACGATCCCGCGCACGGAGGAGTCGCCGCGCCCGAGCTCCTCGGTGACCAGGCAGTACGCGAGGTGGTCGCCGCCGCTGCCGCCGTACTCCTCGTCGACGGTGAGGCCGAGGAAGCCGACCTCGCCGAGCTTCTTCACGATGGACCGGTCGACGTCCTCGGCACGGTCCCACGCGACGACATGCGGGGCGATCTCGCGGTGCACGAAGTCCTTGGCGAGCTGCCGGACGGCGGTCTGCTCATCGCTGAGCCCGAGGTTCATGCCGGGTCACCCCACAGATAGCGGCCCGCTGACAGCGGCCTACGGATAACGGACTGCGGACAACGGACTTTGAAAGCCGTACATTTAAATTAGCACTGCTAGTTTCATGGTGCAGCCCTACTATGTGCGCCATGGCCCGACCGCGCAAGCCCCTTCTCAGCACCGACCGCATCGTCGAGACGGCACGGGCGCTGGTGGACGCCGAGGGCCTGGCGGCCGTCTCGACGCGCCGGCTCGCGGCGGAACTGGGGGTGAGCGGGCCCTCCCTCTACAACCACTTCCGCACCAAGGACCAGATCCTGGAGGCGGTCGCGGACTCGGTGAGCGCGCAGGTCGAGCTGTCGATGTTCGAGGACGGCCGCGACTGGCGGACCGCGCTGCACGACTGGGCCGTCTCCTACCGCACGGCCCTGCGCGACCACCCGAACATCGTCCCGGTCCTCGCCCGCGGGCCGGGCCGCAGACCGGCCGGGCTCCGGCTCGCCGACGCCGTCTTCGGCGCCATGGTCAGAGCCGGCTGGCCGCCGGCCCAGGCCACCTCGATCGGGGCGCTGATGCGGTACTTCGTCATGGGGTCCGCGCTGGGGTCCTTCGCCGGGGGCTTCGTGGACGACGAGAGCGCCTACGACCCGGACGACTACCCCCACCTGGGACAGGCGCACCTCCTCTCCGAGCAGCAGGAGAAGATCGACGAGCGGGCCTTCGAGACGGGGCTCCGGGCGCTGCTGGACGGTCTCGCGGTGCAGTACGCGGGGCTGGTCCGGGAGGGCTGAGCCGGACCCGGCCCGGAAGGGGGCCGGGCGGGGCGGTCCCCGGCGCGGCGCCCCCGGCTCGGACGCGGGGCGGTCCACGCGTCCGAAATCCGCGAGACCCGCGGCCCCGCGCCGCCTAGCCTCGGGGCATGACGAACGCCTCCTTCATCTCCCGTATCGCGCCGCCCGGTCGGCGCGGGCAGTTGCTCGCCGCCGGTGCGGCGGCCGTCACCGTCGGACTGTGGGCCTCCGCGTTCGTCGCGATCCGCAGCGCGGGCGCCGCGTACTCACCCGGAGCGCTCGCGCTCGGACGGCTGCTGGCCGGAGCCCTGGTGCTCGGTGCCGTCTGCGCCGTGCGCCGCGAAGGGCTGCCGCCGCGCGGCGCCTGGCGCGGCATCGCGATATCCGGGGTGCTGTGGTTCGGCCTCTACATGGTGGCCCTCAACTGGGGCGAGCAGCAGGTGGACGCCGGCACGGCGGCGCTGGTGGTGAACATCGGCCCGATCCTGATCGCCCTGCTCGGCGCGCGGCTGCTGGGGGACGCGATGCCGCCGAGGCTGCTGGCCGGAATGGCGGTGTCGTTCGCGGGAGCGGTCGCGGTGGGGCTGTCGATGTCCGGTGGCGGCGGTTCCTCGGTGCTCGGGGTCGCCCTGTGCCTGCTCGCCGCCGTCGCGTACGCCGCGGGGGTCGTCGCGCAGAAGCCGGCGCTCGGGCACGCGAGTGTGCTCCAGGTGACGACGTTCGGCTGTCTGATCGGGGCCGTGGTGTGCCTGCCGTTCGCCGGGCAGCTCGTCCACGACGCCGCCGCCGCTCCCCTCACGGCCACGCTCGACATGGTCTATCTGGGCGTCTTCCCGACCGCGCTGGCCTTCACGACCTGGGGGTACGCCCTCGCGCGGACGAGCGCCAGCCGCATGGGCGCGACGACGTACGCGGTGCCCGCCCTGGTGGTGCTGATGTCCTGGCTCTTCCTCGGCGAGGTCCCTGGGCTGCTGACGCTGGCGGGCGGGGCGCTGTGCCTGGCGGGCGTCGCGGTGTCGCGCTCCCGGCCGCGCCGGGAGCCGGCGTCGGCGGGGACGTCCGTGCCGGGTGCCGCCACCGGCCCGTCCGCGGCCTCCGACGCGGCACCCGCGACGGCCACGGCCCCCGCCGGTGCCCCGGAGCCCGCGGAGACCGGCAGCCGGGCCGAACAGGTCTGAGTCCGGCCTGTTCTTCGACGCCGGATCACGTCGCACCGGGCCGCCCCGGCGGGTGTTCGCGCCCACCGGGACGGCCCGGAAGCACCCGCCGGGGCGGCCCTGGAGCGCCCGCAGAGACGGCCGGGAAGTGCCCGCCCGGCGCCCCTAGAAGACCACCAGCGCCCGGCCCCCCTTGCCCGCGATCATGTTGTCGAAGGCCGCCGGGATGCCGTCCAGGGCGATGCGGTCGGTGACCAGGCCGCCGAGGTCGAGGCGGCCGGCGCGTACGTGCTCCGCGAGCACCGGGAGGTCGCGTGCCGGGTCGGAGTTGCCGTACACGCAGCCCGCGAGGGTCCTGCCCCAGTGGAAGATCTCCAGGGCGTTGAAGGTGACCTGCTGGTCCTTGCCGCCGATGCCGACGACGGTGGTGCGGCCGCCGCGCCGGGTCGACTCCCAGGCGGTGCGGATGGTGACGGCGCGGCCGACGCACTCGACGGCGACGTCGACGCCGTGGCCGCCGGTCAGGGTGCGGATGTCGCGGGCGGTGGTGTCGGAGGCGATGACGTAGTCGGTGGCCCCGGCCTCCCGGGCGAGCGGTTCCTTCCCGGGCGAGACGTCCACCGCGACGATCTTCGAGGCGCCCGCGATCCGGGCGGCCTGCAGGACGGCGAGCCCGACCCCGCCGGCCCCGAACACGGCGACGGTCTCGCCGGGCTGGACCCGGGCGGAGTGGTGGACGGCGCCGTAGCCGGTGAGGACGGCGCAGCCGAGCAGGGCGGCCTCGGTGAGCGGGATGCCGTCGGGGGCGGGCAGGACGCAGGACACCGGCACCACCGTCTCCTCCGCGAACGCGGCGACGTTCAGGCCGGGGTACAGGTCGCTCCCGTCGGAGGCGCGGCGGGCGTACACGTTCCCGGCGCCGGTGAGCGCGTCGGCGCACAGCCACACCTCGCCCAGCGAACAGGCGTGACAACTCCCGCAGGAGGGGGCCCAGTTGAGGACGACGGGAGAGCCCGGGACGAACCGGGTGACGCCCTCGCCGACGGCGACGACGGTGCCGGCGCCCTCGTGGCCGAGCACGGCGGGCACCGGGACCCGCATGGTGCCGTTGGACAGGGACAGGTCGGAGTGGCAGACCCCGGAGGCGGCGAGCCTCACCCGGACCTGGCCCGGCCCGGGATCGGGGAGCTCGATCCCGGCGATCTCCAGCGGGGCACCCACGGCGGGCAGGACGGCGGCGCGAACCACGTGAACGCTCCTAGAACTGGAGGGACTTGGTCTGGAGGTACTCGGACAGGCCGTGGGCGCCGAGTTCGCGTCCCACGCCCGACTGCTTGTAACCCCCGAAGGGGGCGAGGGGGTTGAAGCGTCCCCCGTTGATGTCGACCTGGCCGGTGTCGAGCCTTCGCGCGAAGGCGACCGCCTCGGACTCCTCGCCCGCCCACACCGCGCCCGCGAGCCCGTAGACGGTGCCGTTGGCGATGCGCAGGGCGTCCTCCTCGTCCTCGTAGCGCAGGATCGACAGGACCGGACCGAAGATCTCCTCCTGCGCGATCGCCATCTCCCCGGTGACGTCGGCGAAGACGGTGGGGCTGACGAAGTAGCCCTGCTCGCGCGGCGGTTCGGCCCCGCCCGCGACGAGCCGCGCGCCCTCGGCGAGGCCCTTCTCGATGTATCCGCGCACCCGGTCGCGCTGCCCGGCGTTGACGACGGGTCCGATGCGGTCGCCGTACTTCGCGGCGGCGGCCGCGGCGAGTTCGACCGCCTCGTCGTAGCGCTCGGCGGGGACCAGCATGCGGGTCCAGGCGCTGCACGTCTGGCCGGAGTTGGACATCACGTTGGCGACGCCGACGTTCACGGCCTTGGCGAGGTCGGCGCTCGGCAGGATGACGTTGGCGGACTTGCCGCCGAGTTCGAGGGCGACGCGCTTGACCGCGGCGCCCGCACTCGCGCCGATCCGCCGGCCGACGGCCGTGGAGCCGGTGAAGGAGACCATGTCGACGTCCGGGTGCTCGGCGAGGGCCTGGCCGGCGACCGGGCCGAGGCCGGTGACGAGGTTGAAGACACCGGCCGGGACGCCCGCCTCGGCCACGGCCTCGGCGAAGAGCTGGGCGGTGAGCGGGGTGTCCTCCGCGGGCTTCAGCACCACGGTGCACCCGGCGGCCAGCGCGGGGGCGACCTTGGCGACGATCTGGTGCAGCGGGTAGTTCCAGGGCGTGATCGCGCCGACGACGCCGACGGGCTCCTGGTAGACGGTCGAGTTGCCGACCTTCTCCTCGAAGGCGTACGTCGCCGCCAGTTCGGAGTAGGAGCCGGCGACCAGTACCGGGACACCCGCGTGCACCGCCTGCGAGAACGCGAGGGGCGCCCCGAGCTCGGCGGTGACGGTCTCGGCGATCTCGTCCTTGCGCGCGGCCAGGGCGTCCCTGAGGGCCGTGAGGCGGGCGGCGCGTTCGGCGGGCGGGGTGGCGGCCCAGCCGGGGAACGCGGTACGGGCGGCGCGCACGGCCGCGTCGACGTCCTCGGCCGTGCCGGCCGGGACATGACCTATCACCTGCTCGTCGGCCGGGTTCACGACCTCGATCGTGTCCCGTCCGGCGGCGGGGCGCCACGCCCCGTCGATGTACATGCCGTCATGTGCCTTCATCGTGTTCCTCCCGGGCGGGCAGCGTCGTCCGGGACCTAAACTAGCGATGATAGTTTTGCGGCGCCAGGGTGACCTGCCGCACGGCAGGTCCCGGCGTGCCCCGGGCGGTCCGCGCCGCGCCCGCCGGGGGAGTCACTCGTCCAGGTCGGGCAGCCGCTCCGGTGCCGGACAGATCCGTTCGCCGTTCCGGTCGAAGACGAACAGGTGGGCGAGGTCCACGAGGAGCGGGATCTGCATGCCGTGGCGCAGTTCGATGTCGGGCGTGGTGCGCACGACGAGATCGCCGGGCAGCCGTCCCTCGGGGGGTGTCTGCCCGGGGTGGTCGGCCTCGTCGTCCGCGGGACGGTCGAGGACCACGACCGGTCCGGCCCGCAGCGCCCCGGCGCGCTCCCGCAGCCGGTCCAGGACGGTGCCGTCCCGGCGCCGACGGCGGTTCGGGCGGGACGGACGCGGGGACTCCAGCTCGGGCACGAGGGCGGGCCGCGAACCGGTGTCGAAGTGGACGAGGACCTCGTGGCCCTGGAACTCCACGTGCTCGACCAGGCCGGTGATCGCCACCTCGCCCGGCCGGGCCTCGGACGCCCTGGCGAGCCGAACGGCCTCCGAGCGCAGCCCGACGATCACCTCGCGGCCCTGCTGCACCCGCAGCAACTGGTGGTCGAGGCACAGGGGTTCGGGCAGGCGCAGGTACTGCTTGCCGAGGCTGATCGTCATGGCGCCGTCGAGCGGGGCCCGGACGACCCCGCGCAGCAGGTTGATCCGCGGGGTGCCGATGAAGGCGGCGACGAAGACGTTCGCGGGCAGTCCGTAGACCGTGCGGGGCGTGCCCAGTTGCTGGAGGACCCCGCCGCGCATCACGGCGACCCGGTCGCCGAGCGACATGGCCTCGGCCTGGTCGTGGGTGACGTACACCGTGGTGGCACCCAGGTCCCTGGTGAGTTTGGAGATCTCGGCGCGCAGGTGGTTGCGGAGTTTGGCGTCGAGGTTGGACAGGGGTTCGTCCATCAGGAAGGCGGAGGGGTGGCGCGCTATCGCCCGGCCCATCGCGACGCGCTGCCGCTCGCCGCCGGAGAGCTGGCCGGGGAAGCGGTCGAGGAGGTCCTGGATGCCGAGCATCCGGGCGGTGGCGTCCACCCTGGGCCGGGGGTCCTCGCCGGGCGTCTCGATCCGCAGCGGGAAGCCGATGTTGTCGCGGCTGGTCATGCTCGGGTAGAGGGCGAAGTTCTGGAACACCATCGCCATGTTCCGCTCGGAGGGCGGCAGGTCGTTGGCGTACTCCCCGTCCAGGCGCACCTCGCCCTCGGTGACCTCCTCGAGTCCCGCGATCATCCGCAGCACGGTTGACTTGCCGCAGCCCGAGGGACCGAGCAGCACGAGGAATTCGCCGGGCCGGATGTCCAGCGAGAACCGTTCCACCGCACGGGGCCCGCGGGCGTACGACTTGCTGACGTGGTGCAGGGAGATGGCGCGTGTCATGACAGGGGCCCCCGGGGGCGTGCAAGGCGCTGGTGCTCCGCGGCCGGTCGTCCCGTACGGGTCGTACGGGACCTTGGGTCACGGAAGCTAACGGACCGCACGCGTCCGGGGGAAGACACGTGGCGGTATCGGACGGGCGGGTTCGGTACGGGCGGAAACGGACGATCGGATACCGGTCGGGCCGGGCCGGGCACCGGGGACTTGCGCCCCGGCCGCGGTCCGCCGTCCCGCGGCCGGTCTCAGCGGGCGCCGGCCCGCCCGCTGATCTGCGTGAGGTGGGCGAAGGCGACGACGTTGGCGGCGTACCCGTCCTTCCGGTCGTAGGCGCCGCCGCAGGTGATCAGGCGCAGCTCCGGGCGTCCCCGGTCCCCGTACACCTCCTGGTCGGGGAAGTGTGCCTTCGCGTACGTGCGTACGACGTCCACCGTATAGACGGCGGTCCGCCCGTCCACGCGCCGCGCCTCGACGCGCGCGCCGGGGCGGATCCGTTCGATCGGGGCGAAGACGGCGGGTCCCGTCCGGGTGTCGCGATGGCCGACGACGAGGGCCGTGCCGCGTTCGCCCGGCGAGGGGCCGTCCGTGTACCAGCCGACGGGTTTCGGGTCGTCCACGGGCGGCGCCGTGAGCTGTCGCCGGTGGTCCAGCCGGAGGCCGATGACGGGGGCGTCGACGCCGAGTGAGGGGATGCGCAGGGAGGTGGCCCGGGAGCGCGGCAGCGGTGCGGGCGGGGGTGCGGGCCGGGCCGGGCGGCGGGCGGCGGGGGACGGGTGCCGCCGCGGGCCGCGCGCGTCGCCGCCGGGGCGGGTGTCCGGCGGGTGGGCGCCCGGCTTCCCGGCCGGGGCCCGGGAGGCGGCGCCGGCGTCGCGTACGGCGCCGGACGCCGCCGTCCCGGCGGGGTCGTCGTCCCCCGCCCACCAGACGCCGCCCGCCACCAGCGCGACGAGGACCGCCAGGGTCCTCGTCAGGCGGTAGGCGCGCGTCCGGTGCCGGGGCCTCCGTCGTCTACGCGGCGCCATTGCCGCGTCGGCGCAGCCGCAGGAAGACGACTCCCCCGGCCACGACGAGACCCGCGGCCGCCGCACCGGCCACCGGGGAGAAGTTCCGCGCGTCGGCGAGTCCGCCGCCGCCCGCCGGAGCTCCGCCGTTGGGGACGCCCGAGCCGCCCTGCTGGCCGCCGGATCCACCCTGCCAGCCACCGGGTCCGTCGCCCTGCCGACTCGGGCTGGGGCTCCCGCTCGGGCTGGAGCTGCCGCTCGGGCTGGAGCTGCCGCTCGGGCTGGGGCTGCCGCCCATACCGCCGGGACCGTTCTGCTGGCCCGGGGACGGGGACGACGTGCTGACGGAGCAGTCGACCCGGAAGACCTTGCTCTTGCCCGCGCCGTTCTCGCCCTGGAAGTTCCAGGTCAACTTGTACTGGCCGTCGGGGAGCGTGAAGATCCGGGTCCCGGCCCGCCCGGTCTGGGACGCGGACAGCGTGCCCGCCAGGACGGGGGTGCCCTCGGCGCCGGGCTGACGCGCGATGAACCAGGAGATCTGCTGCCCGGCATCGAAGCCGAAGCCGTCGAGGTAGAACCGGCAGACCTTCGGATCGTCCCGCTGGTTTTCGAACGACGTGTTCGAGTCGTGGACCTTGACGTCGCCGTTGTCACCAGGGGCGGCGACGGCGGCCGGGGCACCGAGGAAGGCGGCGCCCGCGACCGTGAGGGCGGCGAGGGTGCTGGCGCCGCGACGTGGCACGGAGTGGGACGAGGTGGACATGCGAAGTTCCTCCGAGTCAGGTGACTTTCATACGACTTTCAGGTCATCTGACTAGTTCTCACATGAGATCCGCAAAGGGACGCAACTGCGCCCGGTCCCCCGCCGGAGACCGCTCTTCCGGCGCAACGACGCCCCTGGGCCGCGGCGGCCCAGGGGCGTCGTGACGTTCCTGGTGCCGGTGCGTCAGGGGCAGGCCGCCAGTTCCACGGGCACCCCGTTGAGGACCGCCGTCCCGGACAGCGGGTCGAGCAGCGAGCCGTCGAGGAGCTGGTTGACGTTGACGCCGGGGTCCAGGGCGGCGTGGCTCATCCGGGTGCCGGGGCGGTCGTGCCCCCAGCCGTGCGGAAGGCTCACCACCCCGCGCCGTACGGTGTCGGTGACCTCCGCCGGGGCGATCACCTCTCCCCCGGCGCCCCTGACGCGCACGGCCGCCCCGTCGGCGAGCCCCAGCCGGGCGGCGTCGTCGGGGTGGACGTGCAGGGTGCAGCGGTTGGAACCGCCGGTGAGCGCGGGGACGTTGTGCATCCAGCTGTTGTTGGAGCGCAGATGACGGCGGCCGACGAGGACGATCGCCGCCGGGCGTTCGCGCAGCGCGTCCCGCAGCCGGGGCAGGTCGTCCGCGATCGGTCCGGGGAGCAGTTCGATCTTCCCGCTGCGGGTCTTGAGCCGGCGCGGCAGACAGGAGGTGAGCGGTCCGAGGTCGATGCCGTGCGGGTGCGCCAGCAGCTTCTCCAGCGTCAGGCCGTCGGGGCGCGCGCCGAACCCGTCGCCGTACGGGCCGAGGCGCAGCATCATGTCGAGCCGGCGCTCGGGGCCGTTCTCACCGGTGAGGGCGGTGGCGAGTTCGCGCGGGTCGCGCCCGTGCACCGGCGACGCGGCGTCCCCGACCGCCTTGGCGAGGGTGCCCTCGATGACCATGGTGTCCACGGCGGACGGGTCGGCGCCGTGCATGCCGGTCGCGGCGAGGACGAGCCGGGCGAGGATCTCGGTCTCCGCCATCCGGCCCTCCTCCAGGGGGACGGCCGGGCGGTTGTAGCGGACCTGGTTGCGCACGGCGAGGGTGTTGAACGCGAAGTCGTGGTGCGCGCTCCGGGAGGGCGGGGGCGGCGGCAGCACGACGTGGGCGTGGCGCGAGGTCTCGTTCAGGTAGGGGTCGACGCTGACCATGAAGTCCAGCGATTCGAGGGCCTTGTCGAGCCGGAGGCCGTCGGGCGCGGACAGGACGGGGTTGGCGGCGACGGTGACGACCGCGCGGACGGGGCTGCCGTCCTCGGTCGGGGTGTCGATCTCCTCCGCCAGGGCGGCCATCGGCAGTTCGCCCTTGGCCTCGGGGTGTCGGCTCACCCGGCTGTGCCAGCGGCCGAGGGCGAAGCCGCGGCCGGGGCCCGCCGGGCGGGGTGCCTTGTCGGTGGCGGCCGTCGGGAAGAGGGCGCCGCCGGGCCGGTCGAGGTTGCCGGTGAGGATGTTGAGGACGTCCACCAGCCAGCTCGCCAGGGTGCCGTGGGGGACCGTGCAGCTTCCGATGCGGCCGTAGACGGCGGCGGTGGGCGCGGCGGCCAGCTCGCGCGCCAGCTCCCGGATCGTCCCGGCGTCCACGTCGCAGGCGGCGCTCGCCGCCTCGGGAGTGAAGTCCCGCAGCGCGTCCGGGAGTTCGTCGACGCCCTGGACGTGCGGGGCGAGCGCGCCGAGGTCGACGAGCTTCTCCTCGAACAGGACGTACGCCATCGCCGCGAGGAGCATCGCGTCGGTGCCGGGGCGGACGGCCACGTGCCGGTCCGCGAGTTTCGCGGTGCGGGTGCGGCGCGGGTCGACGACGGTCAGCGTGCCGCCGCGCGCCCGCAGCGCACGGAGCCTGCCGGGGAAGTCGGGGGCGGTGCACAGACTCCCGTTGGACTCCAGCGGGTTGGCGCCGATGAGCAGCAGGTGGTCGGTGCGGTCCAGGTCCGGCACGGGGATCGCGTTGGCGTCCCCGAACAGCAGACCGCTCGAGACGTGCTTGGGCATCTGGTCGAGGGTGGAGGCGGAGAAGACGCTGTGCGTGCGCAGGGCGCCGAGCAGCACGGCCGGGTAGAGGGCGCCGGCCATGGTGTGGACGTTCGGGTTGCCGAGGACGACGCCGAGGGCGTGCGGCCCGTGACGCTCGACGACCGGGCGCAGTCCGGCGGCCACGGCGTCGAAGGCCTCCTCCCAGGTGGCCTCGCGCAGGACGCCGTCCTCGCGGACGAGGGGGGTGCGCAGCCGGTCGGGGTCGCCGTCGGCGGCGCCGAAGGAGGCGCCCTTGGGGCAGATGAACCCCTTGCTGAACACGTCGTCGCGGTCGCCCCGGGCGCCGGTCACCCGGGTGCCCTCGATGGTCAGCGTCATCCCGCAGGTGGCTTCGCACAGGGGACAGACGCGCAGCGCGGTTCGGGAGTCGGGGGTGGTGCCGGAGGTACGGGACACGGGTCCTCCCGGAGGGCGGTGGCTCGGGTGACGGGAACACGAGCGAGCATACCGACCGGTACGCATGACGGGGAGGGTCCGTCGGGTCACGTCTGGATTCCGTACCCGGACCGCGCGGACCGCACGGGCACCCGGGAAGGCCGACCGGCCGTGGTCCCCGGGAAGGGGCGCTAGTCGAGGACCCTGGCCAGATACGCCCGCAGCAGCTCGCGCGTCTCCTCGATGATCCGTTCGTCCCCCTCGGGGTCGACCCGGAACGCGAGGTGGACCAGGGTGTCGGCACTCTCCACGGCGACCAGGAAGCAGCGGCGCAGGTCCTCGTCCGGGGTGCGGCCGAGGTAGCCGGAGAGCAGGTCGGTGAGGCGGTCGGCGACCCGGGTGTTGGGCTCGGCGTAGCGGGCGCCGACGGGGATCTGGTTGCCGAAGTCGACGAGGGAGAAGCCCGGCGCGGTGCGCTTCATGGCGAGGTACTCGTCCAGGACCGCGTCCATCGCGGCCCGCCAGTCCCCGCCGTCCGCGTCGCGCAGGCGCTGCGTGACACGCTCGCTGTAGAGCTCCAGGTTGCGCTGGGCGAGCGCGTCGGCCATCGCCCGCTTGTTGCCGAAGAAGCGGTAGACGGAGCCGATGGGCACACCGGCCCGCTGGGCCACGGCGCGCGTGCTCAGCCCGTCGTAGCCCACCTCGTCGAGGAGGTCGGCGCACGCGTCGAGGATTCTGGTCAGTCGTTCTGCGCTACGCCGCTGTACGGGCGCTCTGCGGAGCGAGGTCGTATGGGGCACGGTCTTCATGATGCCTTTCCGCCGGGTTCGGGTGAACCTCGCCCATCAGTACGCACCTGCGTGCCCTGGCCACTCATTTCCCGCGGGGCATCTCCGTGCCGTGACCACCCATCACCCTTCGGAGCCGCCGTCGGCGGCGGGGCCCGAGGCCGTGATGTCGGCCGTGCTCTCCACGGGCTCGCCGCGGACGGCCCACACGGTGCCGTCGTCCGCGTACAGCCGCGCGGTGACGTGGTGGGTGCCGCGCGGCACGAGGTGCCCGGCGAGGGAGTACTCGGCGGTGCGCACGAGGGCGACGGTCCGGCCGTCGACGTAGAGGTGGGCGACGCCCCGCCCGGCGACCGGAACGGCGCGCGCACCCGCGGGCGAGAAACGGAAGTTGCGGACGGCCAGCCGTACGCTCCAGCCCTCCGCGGCGTCCGGCTGGATCTCGATCGCGACCTCGGGCGCCCCCTTCCCGCCCACCTCGCGGTAGAGCCGCCCCTCGTCGTCCGCCTCGTCGAGCAACGTGCCCACGGGCGAGGCGGAGATCACGGTCTCCCGCTCGCGCGCCTCACCGGCGCCGCAGCCCGCGGCCCCGCCGGACAGGGCGCAGACCGCGAGCGCGGTGAGCAGTCCACGCGTCCATCGCATGTCCGGGAGCGTAGAACAGGGCCCATTGCGGCCGGATCCCCCGGAAGTCGGGTTCTCGGACCATGCGGGACATCTCAAGTACTAGTCCCCTGGCGCATCCGGCCAACAGTGATCGGTACCCGGTCCGCCTCTTGCGCGGGGACGGACGGAATCCTACGGTGATGCATAGGAATCAGGCGCGAGGGAGCGATCATGAGCGGGGACGCGAGGAAGACGGCCGAGGGGCTGGCCTACCTCTCCGGATTCGGCAACGAACACGGCTCGGAGGCGGTCCCGGGGGCCCTGCCCCACGGCCGCAACGCGCCGCAGCGCGCACCGCTCGGCCTGTACGCGGAGCAGCTGAGCGGCTCGGCGTTCACCGAGCCGAGAGCCTCCAACCGGCGTTCGTGGCTGTACCGGATCCGGCCGTCGGCCGCGCACCCCGCGTTCACCCGCGCCGACAACGGCACGCTGCGGACGGCGCCGTTCACGGAGACGGTGCCCGACCCGAACCGGCTGCGCTGGAACCCGCTTCCCGAGCCCGCCCCCGGTACCGATTTCCTCGCGGGCCTGTGGACCCTCGGCGGCAACGGCGACGCGAGCCAGCGCACCGGGATCGCGGTGCACCTCTACCACGCCAACGCCTCGATGGAGCGGGTGTTCAGCGACTCCGACGGCGAGCTGCTCGTCGTCCCGGAGCGCGGCGGGCTGCTGCTGCGCACCGAGTTCGGCCTGCTGCGCGTGGAGCCCGGCCATGTGGCGCTGATCCCCCGGGGCGTGCGCTTCCGGGTGGAACTGCTGGACCCGGCGCCGGAGGGCGGACCCGGCGCCCGCGGCTACGTGTGCGAGAACTACGGCGCGCCCTTCCAGCTCCCCGACCTCGGCCCGATCGGCGCCAACGGCCTCGCCAACGCCCGCGACTTCCTCGCCCCGGTCGCCGCGTACGAGGACGTCGAGGGCCCGGTCGAGGTGGTGAACAAGTTCTGCGGCAACCTCTGGACGGCGACGTACGACCACTCGCCGCTGGACGTCGTAGCCTGGCACGGCAACCACGTCCCGTACGTCTACGACCTGCGCCGTTTCAATGTGATCGGCTCCATCAGCTACGACCACCCGGACCCCTCGATCTTCACGGTGCTCACCTCGCCGTCCGACACCCCGGGTCTGGCGGGTGTCGACTTCGTCGTGTTCGCGCCGCGCTGGCTGGTGGGCGAGGACACGTTCCGGCCGCCGTACTTCCACCGGAACGTGATGAGCGAGTACATGGGGCTCATCGAGGGCGCGTACGACGCGAAGGCGGAGGGCTTCGTCCCGGGCGGCGGCTCGCTGCACAACATGATGTCGGCGCACGGACCGGACCAGGAGACCTTCGACCGCGCCAGCGCCGCCGAGCTGAAGCCGCAGAAGATCGACGACGGCCTGGCCTTCATGTTCGAGACCCGCTGGCCGGTGACCGCGACGGCACAGGCGGCGCGGGCGGAACACCTCCAGGGCGGCTACGACGACGTGTGGAAGGGGCTCGGGCGGCACTTCCGCCCGGCCGGCTGAGTCGCACCGACCGTTGCCTTCCACGCCCGCGACCGGTACGGATACCCTCGTGACCTCCTTCGCTCCCGATTCGATCGTCCTGAACCGCAAGCTGCCGCTGTGGTACCAGGTGTCGCAGTCCCTGCGCGCCTCCATACTCGGCCGCGCACCCCAGGACCCGCTGCGCCTGCCCACCGAGGAGCAGCTCGCGGGGCACTACGGGGTGAGCGTGCTGACCATGCGGCAGGCGCTCAAGGAGCTGGAGACCGAGGGGCTCATCACCCGGCACCGGCGGCGGGGCACGTTCATCGAGCCGAGCGCCCGGCGGGGCGCGCCCGTGCGGCTGCTCGGCTCGGTGGACACGATCGTGGCCCAGCAGTCGGGCATGACGACCGAGCTGCTGGACCAGGGGAAGGCGCCCGTTCCGGGCGAACTGGCGGAATTCTTCCCGGACGTGGACGAGGTCGCGACGTACCACCGGCTGCGCAGCGACGAGACGACGGGCGAGCCGACGAACCACGCGCGCAACTTCCTCCGGCCGGAGCTGGCCGACCGCATCGACCGGGAGGACCTGATCCGCTGGCCGATGACCAAGGTGCTGCGGGACGTGCTCGGGGTCGGCATCAGCCGGATCACCGACACGGTGGAGGCCACGCTCGCGGACCCGGAGACGGCACGCCTGCTCCGGGTGCCGCTGCTCAGCCCGATCCTGCGCTACACGGGCGTCATCCACGGCACGGACGGGCAGGCGCTGGACGTGGCGGTCATCCACTACCGGGGCGACCGCTTCTCCTTCACGGTCACCCTCGACGCGCACTGACGACGGCGTACGGGGACTGCGGGCGGCGTCCGCGTCGTACGATGCCGGGCGTGACGCCCGACGCCGCTCCGCTGCTCGCGGACCTCATGCCGTGGTCCGTCGCACCGCCGAGGCTGGGCCGGAGGTGGCCGACGGCCCCCGACGCGGCTTCCCTGAAAGCCCGGTGGGACGCCCTTGTCCGGGCCGAGGGGGAGGACCGCGAGACGCTGTTCGGGCCGACGCGGGCGCGCACGACGCACTCCGCGGTGGCCCAGCTCCCGGGCCAGTCCAGTGGGACGGGCCGCCTCGCGCGGGCGTCGGACCCCTGCCCGGCGCCGGTCCGGGTGCTGAGCGCCCCCTTCGACGAGCAGTGGCTGATCCCCGACCACAGGCTGATCGACTCGGCCCGTCCCGAGCTGTGGCGGGTGGCGGACGGGGAGCAGGTCTTCGCCGTCGAGCAGACCCCGGTGCCCGAAGCCTCCGGTCCGGCCCTGCTGGCCGTCTCCGTGCTGCCGCTGAGCGCGGGCCGCGGCGGGCGGGTGCGTCCCCTCTACCGGCGCCCCGGCGGCCGTGAACCGAACCTGGCACCGGGCCTGTTGGAACACCTGGGCTCCCGCCTCGGCCACGTGCCCGCGCCCGCCGACGTCCTCGCCTGGACGACGGCGGTCGCGCGGCACGGCCGAGGCGGCTGCGCGGTCCCGCTCACCGCCGACCCCGAAGTGTGGTCGTACGGCGTCGAGTTGGGGCGGCGCATGCTGCGGCTGATGCGGCGCGACGGCGAGCGCCCCAAACTCCCCGGCGGCCGGCGCCCCTACGTGCGCGCACCGCTGTCCGCCCTCCCCCAGGGCTCCCGGCCGGCCGCGGGCCCCCTCCTCGCCGACCCGTACTACGACCGCGCCGAGGAGTCGCTGCACCTCGGCGAGGGCAGGATCTCGCCCGTGCCGCCCGCGGCCTGGGACTTCGAGGTCGGCGGCGTGCGCGTGCTGGAACAGTGGTTCGCGGCGCGGACGGGGGCCGGGGAGCCGGGCACGCTGGAGGCGATCGGGCCCGCCGACTGGCCGCAGGCGTGGACGTCCGAACTCCTCGAACTCGTCACCGTGCTCGCGCTCCTCGCGGAACTGCGCCCCCAGCAGGCCGCGTTGGAGCCGGGCTCCCCGATCACCCCGGCGGAACTGCGCAGGGCCGGGGTGCTCCCCGTCCCGGCCGCGGCACGCCGCCCCGCCTCGGTGCTCGACCACCACGAGGAGGGCCCGGAAGGCCAGTTCGCACTGATCTAGGGCCGTGGCGGGCGACGTTCGTCCTGCCGTGGCGCCCGGTCCTGCCGTGGCGCCCGGTCAGGACCGGCGTCGGGAAGCGCCCGGGGACCGGCGCCGGACCGCCCCCGCGAAATCAGTGCATGACAAAAATATGTCCAGGGTCCATGATCCATCGCATGCAGCCAGAGCCCCTGCCCCTCGAAGGCATCACCGTCGTCGCCGTCGAACAGGCCGTCGCCGCGCCCTTCGCGACCCGGCAGCTCGCCGATCTCGGCGCCCGGGTCGTCAAGGTCGAGCGGATCGACGGCGGGGACTTCGCCCGCGGCTACGACACCGCGGCCCAGGGCCTGGCCTCGCATTTCGTGTGGTGCAACCGGGGCAAGGAGTCCGTCGCCCTCGACCTGAAGGACCCGCGCGGGCTCGACGTCGTACGCCGGCTCGTCGCGGACGCGGACGTGTTCGTGCAGAACCTCGCCCAGGGGGCGGCGGCACGGCTCGGCCTGGACGCGGCGACCCTGTGCGCCGAGCACCCCCGGCTGATCGCCGTGGACATCTCCGGATACGGGCCCTCCGGGCCGTACGCCGGCAAACGGGCGTACGACATGCTCGTGCAGTGCGAGGCGGGGCTCGTGTCGGTGACCGGGACGCCCGGGCGGCCGGTGAAGGCGGGCATCCCGGCCGCGGACATCGCGGCGGCCATGTACGCGTTCTCGGGGGTCCTCGCGGCACTGGTGCGGCGCGGCACGACCGGCCGCGGGGGCCCGGTCGAGGTGTCGATGCTGGACGCGCTCGCGGAGTGGATGGGGCATCCGCTGCACCACGCGATGCACGGCGGGACCCCGCCGGCCCGCACGGGCCTCGCGCACGCCGTCATCGTCCCCTACGACGTCTATTCGACGGCGGACGGCGGGGGCGTGCTCTTGTCGGTGCAGAACGACCGGGAGTGGCGACGGCTCGCCCAGCAGGTGGTGGGGCGGCCCGGAGCGGCGGACGATCCGCGCTTCGCGACGAACGCGGCGCGGGTGGCCAACCGGGAGCGGGTGGACGCGCTGGTCGCCGAGGCGCTGGGCGAGCTCGGCGCCGACGAGGCGGTGGCCCGCCTGGAGGCCGCGGGGATCGCCTGCGCGCGGCTGCGGGACGTGACGGAGGTGGCGGAGCATCCGCAGTTCGCGGCCAGGAACCGGTGGCGGGAGGTGGGATCGCCGGCCGGCCCGTTGCGGGCGCTGCTGCCTCCGATCACGCTGCCGGGCGGGGAGGAGGCGCGCATGGGGTCCGTCCCGCGGCTCGGCGAGCACACGGGGACGGTGTTGCGGGCGCTGGGCATGACGGACGCGGACGTCGCCGAGCTGCGGCGGGACGGGGTGGTGCGCTGAGCCTCACGACCCGGTGACGGTGGTGACCCGCGCTCCGGACGTGGTGGTCGCCGGGCACCGCTGCCCGCCGTGGGGATGACGGACGCGGAGGGGCAGCGTTGCGCCGGTTCGGTGGAGTCGCCGGAGCGCGGGTCGAGAAGGCCGGTGCCGACAGCCGGTCAGCGGCTGCCGAACAGCGAGCGGCGCAGCCGCCTGAGCGGCGCGAACAGCGAGACCCGCCGCACGCGCGCGACCCTGGAGCCGCTGTCGTGCGCGTGGTCACGGGTCGTGAGCTCACGCATCAGCGACGTCGCCTCGAGCGTCTCGCGCTGCGGTATGGCGGGTCCGCCGAGCACCGCGAGATGTCGGTCGAGGCGCGAGCTGGTCGCGCTGCTCCCGCACGTGATCGCAGGGACACGCGCCCTGCTGCGCACTGTTATCTGTTCCATGTCACTCCCCACCCGTACAAGTCCACCCGGCCCGGGCAGAGTAACCCTATCGCCCCCTCGTGGCATGCGTGTATCTCGGACAAAGGATTCACCTTCCCCATAAGGGGGTTGACGGTTACTCTCCGAATCCAACCGTTTCCAGGGCGAGTTGGACAACAGGCGAGGTAGTGGGCTGTTCCGAGCCACCGCGGGGCTCGACGGTCACTGCGAGTGACGTCGCGTTCGTGTTCAGCCCGTCGGCGACGAGGGGCGTGTCGCCGTCGAAGAGGCCGAGGGAACGCGGTTTCTCGCCAGGTCGCATGAGCCACAGCTGGTGAACGCGTCCGTCCGACGGCGCGCCGAGTCCGGCCAGCGTCACGACGGCACGGCGCTCCGACGCGGAGGCCACTACTCCGATTCCCCGGCCCCGCGCGTCCCGTCCGGCGGTCGCCCGCGCGTCGGGCGCCGCGAGAACGTGGGCGATCTCACGCGCCTGGGCGCGCTCCTGGTTCAGTTCGTCGCGCGCCTGGGTCGTCTGCACCGCGAAGAGCGCGGCGACGACGAGGGCCGCGGCGGCCGTGGCGGTGGCGAGCGGGGCGAACAGCGGGCGCAGACGGGGGGCACGCGCGCGGGCGGCCTGACGGGACGCCCGTACGCGGGGCAGCTCCCGCGCGGCCGGTTCCTGCGGCATCGCCCGTACGGCGGTCAGCACCCGTTCGCGCAGCGCGGCCGGCGGGGCCACGGCCGCGGACCAGGCGAGCCGCACGGCGTCCTCGGTCAGCGCCCGCACCTCCTCGGCGCAGTCGTCACAGCCCCTGAGGTGGCGTTCGAAGCGGCGCTTCTCGTCGCTCTCCAGCGCGTCGAGGGCGTAGGGGGCGGCGAGCGAGTGCAGATCGCGGCCCAGCAGTCGGTCGAGGACGCTCATGCGTCACCCCCCTCTCTTCCGTTCGGATCACGGCCCGGCAGGCGGTCGGCGGCGTTCACGCGACCCCTCCCAGGCAATCACGCAGGCGGGTGAGCCCGTCGCGCATACGGGTCTTGACGGTGCCGAGCGGCAGGGAGAGCCGTTCGGCGACCTCACGGTAGGTGTAGCCGTCGTAGTAGGCGAGCGTGACGGACTGCCGCTGCAGGGCGGTGAGCCGGTCCAGGCAACGGCGGACCCACTCGCGTTCGAGTCCGGCCTCCACCTCCTCGGCCACCTGGTCGAAGGCGGGGTGGTGGTTGCGCTGCCCCTCGCGCTGCTCGCGTTCGGTGGCCGCGCGGGCGCTGCGCACCCGGTCGACGGCACGGCGGTGCGCGAGCGTGAGGATCCAGGACAGCGCGCTGCCGCGTCCGGGGTCGAACCGCGGTGCGGAGCGCCAGAGTTCGAGCAGGACCTCCTGCGACACCTCCTCCGACTGCGCCGGGTCCCGCACCACACGACGCACCAGTCCGAACACCGGCCCGGACACCAGTCCGTACAGCTCCTCGAACGCGCGCTGGTCGCCTCCGGCCACCAGCACCAGTAGCTCGTCAGCCTCCACCCGTCCCCCTCTCCGGCTGTGCACGGACCGTCCTTTCCCTTGAGTCTTCGCAGCGAACCTGTCTCTGGATGGGTTACGGATCAGCGAGCCGAAAACGCGTGTCCGCCGCTGATCAGTTCCGGTCTCCGTGACCGGCCCGTCCGCTCCCCTCGGGGAAGAACTTCGCCCCGTCGATGAAACATGCCGCAAGAACCGCCGTAAAGACGTTTGGGATTCGACCAATCCACCCCGGCGACCGCTCCGAATGGCGTGCGTCAGGCAAGTTGGACAGAGGACGGACGGCATGACACCTATCTCCAGGAGCGGCGCGGGTCGCAGGACTCTCGCGACCCTCGTAAGCGGTGCGCTGGCTGCCGGGGGGCTCGCGGCCGCCGGTGCGACGGCGCTGGCCCCGGGGGCGGCCTCCGCCTCCAGCCACCGGGAGGCCCCCCTGATCTCGGGCACTCCCCAGTACGACAACACGGACGTGTACGCCTTCGTCAGCCCGGACAAGCCGGACACGACGACGATCGTGGCGAACTGGATCCCCTTCGAGGAGCCCGCGGGCGGCCCGAACTTCTTCACGTTCGCCGACGACGCCCAGTACGACATCCACATCGACAACAACGGTGACGGGCAGGGTGAGCTGATCTACCGCTACACCTTCAAGACGCACCGCAAGAACGGCAACACGTTCCTCTACAACACGGGTCCGGTCACCAGCCTCGACGACCCCGACCTCAACATCACGCAGACGTACGACATCGAGCTGCTGCGGCTGCGCAACCAGCGCATGGTGTCGCGGACCAAGGTCGCGGACGACGTTCCGGTCGCCCCGTCCAACGTCGGCAAGGCGTCGATGCCGGACTACTCGAAGCTGCGTTACCAGGCGGTGTCCAAGCTCGCCGGCGGCTCGACGACGTTCGCCGGCCAGGCGGACGACCCGTTCTTCCTGGACCTGCGCGTCTTCGACCTGCTGTACGGCGGGAACCTGAGCGAGGTCGGACGCGACACCCTCAAGGGCTACAACGTCAACTCCATAGCCCTGCAGGTCCCGAACGACATGATCCGTGAGTCGGAGGGCCAGCCGGTCGTCGGCATCTGGTCCACGACGCAGCGCAAGGACGCCCGCGGCCGCTTCACCCAGGTCTCGCGCCTCGGCATGCCGCTGGTCAACGAGGTCGTCAACCCGCAGAAGGACAAGGACAAGTTCAACGCGTCCGCGCCCTGGGACGACGCCCAGTTCCTGAAGAACGTGACCAACCCGGAACTGCCGAAGCTCATCGAGGGCATCTACAAGATCAAGGCCCCGGCCGAGCCCCGCAACGACCTGGTCGACGTGTTCCTGAAGGGCGTCAAGGGCCTCAACCAGCCGCCGCACGTGCGTCCGGCGGAGGAACTGCGTCTGAACACCTCGATCAAGCCGACCATGCACCCCAAGCGGCTCGGTGTCCTCGACGGCGACAACGCGGGCTTCCCGAACGGACGCCGGCTCACGGACGACGTGATCGACGCCGCGCTCCAGGTCGTCGAGGGCGAACTGGTCGGCTCCAAGAACGACTTGGGCGACGCGGTCGACAAGAACGACAAGAAGTTCGAGAAGTCCTTCCCGTACGTCGCCCTGCCGACCTCGGGTTCGCGCGGCGCGCTCGCCAAGGGCACGACCAGCGGGACCGACGTGCGCAGCCAGCTCGGTGACGCGCTGCAGCCGGCCGGCACGGAATCCGGCGGCGGGACCGACACCATGCTGATCGCGGGCTCCGCCGCGGCGGGTGCCGCCGGCATCCTGCTCATCGGCTCCGGTCTGCTGTGGTGGCGCCGCCGGATGTACAACCGGGCCTACTGACCCGGCCCACCGACTGGCGCGGCCCGCACGCAGTACCTACCCCCCACGGTGCGGGCCGCGCCGCCCCCCACCCCCACCCCCCACAACGACCGTTTCGCCAAGGACTTTGAGGAGAGGGCATGTCCCCGCGTAGGAACGACAGCGCGACGCCGGACACCGAAAGGGCCACGCCCGCCGAGAACACCGTGGGGACCACGCCCGCCGAGAGCGCCGCGGACGTCACGCCCGCCGGGAAGACCACGGACACGGCACCGGCCGAACAGGTCGCGGACGCAGAGCCTGCCGAGCAGGCCACGGACGCGACGTCGGCCGAGCAGACCGCGGACGCGGCACCCGCCGAACAGGCCGCGGACGCGGAGCCTGCCGAACAGGTCGCGGACGCGGGGCCGTCGCGGTCCCAGCGTCGCTGGCGCGCCGCCCAACTCGGTTTCTGCGCAGCCTCGTTGGCCATCGCCATGACGGCCGGCGCGGTGGCGCTGGGCGCGGTGAGGGACGGCGGGACGGCACCCGCCGTCGTGTCCGTGTCCAACGGCATGTCACCCCAGTTGCTCGCGAGCGGCGACCTCGACGCGAGCGTCCTCTCCCTCCAGGCCCATCTCCGCTCCCAGCCCAAGGACTTCGGCGGCTGGTCCACGCTCGGCCTGGCCTATGTCGAACAGGCCCGCACCAAGGGCGACCCCTCGCGGTACCCCCAGGCGCAGAAGGCGCTCGACCGGTCCCTGAAGCTGCGCCCCGACTACGATCCCGCGCTCGCCGGACGGGCCGCCCTCGCCGCCGCCCGGCACGACTTCACCGGCGCCCTGAAGTACGCGGACCTCACGCTGGAGCAGAACCCCTACAGCGAACGCGCCCTGTCCTCCCGCATCGACGCCCTCGTCGAACTCGGCCGCTACGACGAGGCGTCGAAGGCGGCCGACCTGGCGGACTCGCGACGCCCGGGCGTCCCGGTCTTCACCCGGTACGCCTACGTCCACGAGCTGCGCGGCGACGTGAAGACCGCCCGCCGGGTACTGAAGCAGGCGCTCGCGACGGCGACCGGCCGCGGCGACATCGCGTACGTGGCGTCCGCACTCGGTCAACTCGACTGGAACCAGGGCGACTACAGGTCCGCCCTCACCTACTACGCGCGGGCGCTCGCCGCCGACGACAACTACCTGCCCGCCCTCCAGGGCCGGGCCCGCACCCAGGCCTCACTGGGCGACCGCGCGGCGGCGATCAAAGGCATGGAACTGGTCGTACAGCGCTATCCGCTCCCTCAACCCCTCGTCGAACTAGGTGAGTTGTACGAGGCCCGAGGCGCGGCGGGTGACGCGCAGAAGGCCCGCGACCAGTACACGCTGGTGAAGGCCTGGATCTCGCTCGCCCACTCCTACGGCGTCAACGCCGACCTCGACACCGCGCTGGCGGCCGCCGACCACGGCGCCCCCGAGGCGGCGCTCGCCGCGGCCCGCGCCGAGTGGGACCGCCGGCACACCGTGCACACCGCGGACGCGCTCGGCTGGGCCCTGCACGTGTCGGGCCGCGACGCGGAGGCCCTGCCGTACGCGCGCCGGGCCACGGCCACGGGATACCGCAACGCGTCCTTCCTCTACCACCTCGGCGTCATCGAGGGGGCCGTCGGCCACACCGGCAAGGCCCGTACCGCGCTCGAGACGGCCCTGGACCTGAACCCGGGCTTCTCTCCGCTGGGCGCCCGCGAGGCCCGCAAGGCACTGGAGGCGGCGAAGTGAGGGCGCACCGGTTCCTCGCCCTCTGCGGCACGGTCCTGACCACGGCCTGCGCGCTCGTGCTGGTCCCCTCCGGACAGGCGAGCGCGCACCCGCTCGGCAACTTCACCGTCAACCGCTACGACGGGATCGTCGCCGCCCCCGGGAAACTGCGCGTCGATCACGTCGAGGACCTGGCCGAGATCCCCGCCACCCAGGCCGAGCCGGACATCAAGAGGCTCGGCATGACCGAGTGGGCCCGGCAGCGGTGCGAGACCGCCGCGCGCGACAGCGAGGTCACGGTGAACGGGCGGGCGGTGAAGCTGACCGCGGGCGCGAGCCTGGCCCGGCTGCGCCCGGGACAGGCGGGACTCGACACCCTGCGCGTGGAGTGCCGGCTGACGGCGCCGCTGTCCGGCGACGGCACGCTCACCGTGGGCTTCCACGGCGCGGGCGCCGAGCACGGCCCCGGCTGGCGCGAGGTCACCGCCCGCGGCGACCGGATGACGCTCACCTCCTCGGACGTACCGCGCGAGTCCGTCTCGGCGGAGCTGACCGCGTACCCCGAGGCACTGCTCTCCTCGCCCGCCGACACCGCCACCGCCTCGCTGCGGATCCGCCCCGGCGGCCCCGCCCTCGTCGAGGAGCGGCGCGACGCTCCGGCCGCCTCCGTGCTCCCGCGCGGCGCCGACCGCTGGACCCAGGCGCTGAACGACCTGGTGGCCCGCCATGACCTCACCTTCGGCTTCGCCGCCCTGGCGCTGGTCATCGCCGTGGGCCTGGGCGCCATGCACGCGCTCGCACCCGGCCACGGCAAGACCCTGATGGCCGCGACGGCGGCGGCGCGCGGGGGCCGGGCGCGGTTCAAGGACGTCCTGCCCCTGGCCGCCTCGGTGACCGTCACCCACACCCTCGGGGTCGTCGCGCTCGGCCTGCTGGTCACGGCGGGCTCGGCTGCCGCCCCCTCCGTGATCGCCTGGCTGGGCGTGTCCAGCGGTGTCCTCGTCATGGCGGCGGGTGCCACCCTCCTGCGCCGCGCCTGGCGAAACCGGCCGTCCACCCACGGCCACACCCATGGACACGGTCACACCCACGGGCACGGGCACGGAGACGGTCACGCCCACGAACACGGGCACGCCCACGGAGACGGGCACGGTCACACCCACGAACACGGGCACGCCCACGAACACGGGCACACCCACGGAGACGGGCACGCCCACAGCCACGACCACGACCACGGGCATCCGCACGACCACGACCACGCGTCGGCCCACGACCACGATCACCAGCACACGCACGACCACGACCGAACCCCGGCCCACACGCACGACCACGACCACAGCCACGCGGACTCTCCGCACCGGCATTCCGGTCACCCCTCGCGGCCCCTGGTCCTGGCACGTGCCACCGCGTCCGTCGCGACCGTCGCACCCACCTCGACGGCGACAGCGACGGCCCCCCGACCCCACGCCCACGACCACCCGCACCCCCACTCGCACGACCACGACCACGACCACAGCCACGACCACCGCTCCCCCACCCTCGAACACACCCACGGCGGCTTCACCCACACCCACGAGATCGCCCCGACCTTCCGCGGAACGATCCTGCTCGGCTTCGCCGGTGGGCTGGTGCCCAGTCCGTCGGCGGTCGTCGTCCTCGTGGGCGCCGCGGCGCTCGGACAGGCATGGTTCGGCCTGCTCCTCGTGCTCGCGTACGGCGTCGGACTCGCCCTGACGCTGACGGCGGCCGGGTTCGCCGTCGTCAAGCTCGGCAGCGGCGTGAACCGCGCCCTCGCCGGACGCCGGCGGTGGGCCGAGGGACGCCTCGTGCTCCTCCTCCGCAGGACCGCGCCCCTCGGCTCGGCACTGATCGTCGTGGTCCTCGGGGCCGGATTGGTGCTCAAGGGGGCGGCATCCGTACTCGGCTGAGCTACTTTTGGGGAGAAAACGCACGGATGCGAATGGGGGACGTACGTGTCCGAAGACCCGGGCAGTGAGCGTGTGATCGCGGGGCGCTACCGACTGCTCTCGCCCTTGGGCGAAGGCGGCATGGGCACGGTGTGGCGCGCTCGCGACGAGGTCCTGCAACGCGAGGTCGCCGTGAAGGAGGTCCGCGCCCCGGCCGGGCTCCCCTCGTCCGACATCGAGCGGATGTACGCGCGCCTGGAGCGGGAGGCGTGGGCGGCCGCCCGTGTCTCCCACCGCAATGTCGTGACGGTGTACGACGTGGCCATGGAGGACGGCCGGCCCTGGATCGTGATGGAGCTGATCCGCGGCATCGCCCTCTCCGACCTGCTCGACGCCGAGGGCCCCCTGGACCCGCGGCGCGCGGCCCGCATCGGCGCCGAGGTGCTCGCCGCGCTGCGCGCCGCGCACGAGGCGGGGGTCCTGCACCGGGACGTCAAACCGGGCAACGTGCTGATGGCGAACGACGGACGGGTCGTCCTGACGGACTTCGGCATCGCGACGGTCGAGGGCAGCTCCGCCCTGACCATGACGGGCGAGGTCATCGGATCGCCCGAATTCCTCGCCCCGGAGCGGGCGTTGGGACGCACCCCCGGGCCCGAGTCGGATCTGTGGTCGCTCGGCGTGCTGCTCTACGCGGCGGTCGAGGGCAACTCGCCCTTCCGGCAGCCCACTCCGCTGAGCACCCTGCGGGCCATCGTCGACGAACCGCTGCCGCCGCCCCGTCGCGCGGGCCCGCTCGCCCCCGTCATCGAGGGGCTGCTCGCCAAGGACCCGGCCGAGCGGACGAGCGCCGGCACGGCCGAGGACGAGCTGCGCGTCGTCGCCGCGGGCGGCACGGCGCCCACCCGTCCCATGGGCGCCGCACCCTCCTCGTCCGAGGCGCCGACGGTCGGGGTGTTCGGACCGCCGCCGGCGTCCTCCGCGACACCGTCCCAGGGATTCGGTCCGCCTCCCGCGACAGTGGCGTCGGCCTCCCCCGCCGCGGAGCCCGGCCGCGACCGCCGGGCGGCCGTCGCCATCGTCGCGGGCCTGGTCGCGCTGGTGCTCGCCCTCGGCGGGCTGACGTACGCCCTGCTGAACCAGGACGACGACGGTGGCGGCCGGAACACCGGACAGGGGACCAGCAGCAGCGGGGGGACCGGCGGCACCGACGGCGGCGGGACCACGGGCGGCAGGAAGAGCGAGAGCGCGACCGCCGGTGCGACCGGCGGCGAGAGCCCCTCCAGCAGTGCCCCCGGAAGCGGGAGCCCGACCAGCGCCCCGCCCGCGCAGTCCGTCCACGTGAGGGTCTCGGGGCACCACACCGACTACCGGGGCACCTGCCCGCCGCCGAGCGCCCAGGCCCCCTCCTTCACGGCGACGTTCACGGTGGGCCGGGTGCCGGTGGACGTCGAGTACCGCTGGGTGACGAGGACCGGTGAGGTGACCGATCCGGGCTGGAAGACGCTCTCGTTCCCCGCGGGCGGCGGAAGGACGCAGCAGAAGACGGTGGTGGCGACGACGTACGACACGAGCGGGGAGTTCGCCAACTCGATCAGCGTGGAGGTGCGCAGCCCGGTGCGCGTGACCTCGGACTCCGTTCCGTTCACCATCACCTGTGTGACGGAGACCCCGACGGACGGGGCCTCCGCATCCGTGTCCGCCTCCCCCTGACGGGGCGGGCGGTGTCCCTCGGCGGGGCGGGCGTTCTCCCCGCCGGGGCGGTGTTCTCTCGAAGGGTTCCGGGGTGGGGCCCGGAGGTCAGGCGGCTCCGGAGAGGGCCGGCAGGTAGCCGCCGGACTGTCCGGTCGCGGTCGGGTGGTACGACACGCCGATGTCCAGCCAGTTCAGGCTGTGCAGCCAGGAGCTGCCGGAGCAGATCTCGTGGCCGGTGAAGTTGCCCCTGACGTCGGCGAAGGTGAAGCCGTGGGCGGCGGCCCGAACGGCGATCGCGCTGTCCAGGTAGTCGGCCGCGCCGTTGATGGCGGACCGCTCGGCCTCCGAGAGCCCGGTCAGGCAGCTTCCGTTGAGCTTGTAGAAGCGGGGGTAGCCGATGACGACCACGTGGGCGGCCGGGGCTTTCGCGCTGATCGCCGAGTAGACCGAGTCGAGCTTGCCGGGGAGCGTGGAGTCGACGTACGCCTTCGCCGTGGCGATGCGCGCCAGGCAGCTGCTCTCGGACTGCAGGACGCAGGTCGTCATGACGTCCGAGAATCCGGCGTCGTTGCCGCCGATGGTGATCGAGACGAGGCCCGTGGAGGAGCTGAGCGGGCCGAGCTGATTCGCCGTGACATCACCCGTACGAGCGCCCGAGCAAGCGGTGAAGTCGAACGACGAGGGTGAATGGGCGGCGTTCCAGAGGTAGGGGTACGCCTTCGTGCTGCGGTTGCAGGAGCCGCTGGAGCTGATGTAGCTGCCCGCGCCGACGCCGGAGGAATAGGAGTCACCGAGCGCCACGTAGCCGGTGGCCGCCGCGGTTCGGGCCTGCGCCGCGGCCGCCCCGGTGAGGGCGAGGCCGACGGCCAGGAGGAGTGAGGTCATGTATGCCGAAAATCTGGGACGTCTCATGGAACCTCCCTTTAGCAGGATCTCTGCCACAACTTTGGTAGCAGCTACGCGTGTTGACAGGAAGTGTCCATGCCAAGACTCTTATGTGACGACCAGTCGATCCGCCCCCGTTCATCGCATATTTCGCTACATGTCCACGACGGTTGGATGACATCCGGGCGCCGGAAAGGGACAAAGCGTCAACTCCTGGAGGGCGCGGCCGGGAACGGCGACGGGTCGGGCCGGAGGAGCCGTGCTCCCCCACCGAGCGCGACACACCCGACGCACCGTGGAAACCGGGTGCACGGGGCGCCCGTGTGACAGATCATGGCGACATGTCTGCGAACCCACACGACGCTCTGCCGATCAGGCTCAACGTCGACGACAGCGACTCGCCGTCGGACGTCGTCGACGCGCTGTTCCTCGGCCGCTTCGCGACGGGCGAGCAGCCGCACTCGCACGCGGCGAACATCGACCGCGTACGGGCCGGGGCCACTCTTCTCCCGCCGGGCGCCCGGGTGCTGCGCTCCGCGCGCGACGACGACCGCAGCGCCACCCTCGCCGAGGGCGACGGCTGGACCCTGCTGGTGTCCCGCTGGAACCGCGGCGCCGACGTGACGGTGACCGCGACCAGCGCCGAGCTCGCCGAGAAGGTGCTGAAGCAGGCCACGGACGGCGCGGCGGACGAACCCGAGCCGCAGCCGGAGAACGTCACGATGGGCTTCTGGTACGTGTCGCCGCGCCGGGGACCGCACCGCACGACCCGGCAGATCTCGGCGGGCACCTGGGAGGAGGTCCGCCCCAACTACACGGCGCCGGTGGCGGACGCCATGGACCGCCTGATGAAGACGACCCCCGAGGACATCGCGGGCCGGCTGCTGCTGCTCCACGGCCCGCCCGGCACCGGCAAGACCTCCGCCCTGCGCACGCTGGCCCGTTCCTGGCGCGACTGGTGCCAGGTGGACTGCGTGCTGGACCCCGAGCGCCTGTTCTCCGACGTCGGCTATCTGATGGACATCGCGATCGGCGAGGACGACGGCACCGGCAAGGGCCGCTGGCGGCTCCTCCTCCTGGAGGACTGCGACGAACTGATCCGCGGCGAGGCGAAGCACACCGCGGGCCAGGCCCTGTCCCGGCTGCTCAACCTCACCGACGGACTCCTCGGCCAGGGCCGCAACGTCCTCGTGGGCGTCACGACCAACGAGGACCTGGAGCGCCTCCACCCCGCCGTCGTCCGCCCCGGCCGCTGCCTGGCCCGGATCGAGGTCGGACCGCTCACCCGCCGCGAGGCGGTGGGCTGGCTGGGCACCGAGGAAGGCGTCTCGCGCGAGGGCGCGACCCTCGCGGAGCTGTACGCGCTGCGCCGGGGGACGACCCCGACCTCGGTCCCGGACCAGCGCGAGGGCGCGGACGCGGGACTGTACCTTTAGCCGCCCCGGCGCGGCCCGTTCCCCGGACCGCGCGGAACCGGCCCACGACCGGTACCACGGCAGGCGGCGTCCGCCTCGCCGCTAGGAAGCGTCCTCGAAAGCCGCGCGCAGGGCGTCCCGTACGGCGTCCAGTGCGGCGTCCTCGGTCAGGCCGAGCCGGCGCGCGCGGTCGGCGTAGGCCTGCGCGGCCGACGCCGCCTCGCGGGACGCGGCGTCCCCGGCGGCGGCCACGAACGTGCCGTTGCGGCCCCGCGTCTCGATCACCCCGTCCGACTCCAGGGCCCGGTACGCCTTGGCGACGGTGTTGGCCGCGAGGCCGAGCGACTCGGCCAGCCCCCGTACCGTGGGCAGCTTGTAGCCGACCGGCAGCGCGCCGGACCGGGCCTGCTCGGAAATCTGGGCGCGCACCTGCTCGTACGGCGCGGCCCCCTCTGCGATGCGGATCTTCAGGGTCACCCGGCGATTGTCCCGTACCGGCGTGAAAATGAGAGGCGCCCGCACGCGGCGCACGCGTAACGTGCGATCACATGACCGTGATCGTTCGCGAACTGCGGCCCGGGGACCCGGTGGACGCCGCGGGCTTCGCGCGCATTCGTCACCAGGCCCTTCCGTTCATGCTCTTCACCCCCGAGTCCGTCGCCTACGGCCTGGAGCACTCCCCTCCCGGCTCCCACAGCCGGCTGCTGCTGGCCGAGGAGGACGGGGAGCCGATCGGCACCGCCCAAACGGGCCTCGTGCACGACAGTCCGGAGCCCGGGCAGGGGAGCCTCAACATCTACGTGCACCCGGAGCGGACGGGACGCGGCGCGGGTTCGCTGCTGGCCCGCGCCGCCGAGGAGCGGCTGACCGCCCTGGGCGCGACCCGGCTGCACACCTGGGTACTGGACACTCCCGGGGACCGCGCCTTCGCCGAGAAGCGGGGCTACCGCGCCGTCCGTTCGGCGCACTTCCTCCACCTCGACCTGGCGAACGGCACCCTGCCCCCGCTCCAGTCCCCGCCGGACGGTGTGGAGTTGCGCACCGCGGCGGACTTCGCGGACGACCCCCGGCCGCTGTTCAGGCTGGACGCGGAGACCGCCCTCGACGAACCGGACGACATCGAGCGGGAGTTCACGGACTACGACGCCTGGCTGACGGAGACCTGGCACCACCCTCTGCTGAGCCGTGAACTCACGTCCGTCGTGCTCGTCGACGGCCGTCCGGCGGCGTTCAGCGCGGCCCGCACCGACGGCGCCACCCGCTACGGCACCGTGATGACGGGCACCCGCCGGGAGTTCCGGGGCCGGGGTCTGGCCAAGCTCGCCAAGAACCACTCGCTGCACCGGGCCCGCGCGGCCGGGTTCACGGACGCGTTCACGGGCAACGACGCCGGCAACGAGTCGATGCTGGCGATCAACACATGGTTCGGTTACAAGATCTGCGCAACGGAGGTGAAGCATGTCCGCGACCTCGGCTGACACGCCCGGCACGCTGGAGATCGTTCTCGTCAAGGCAGGCCGTACGAAGATCAGTTACCCGGCCGAGCTGCTCGCCGACGACGGTACCCGGGTGGTCGTGCGCGCCCCCTGGGCGGGAGACGGCGTGCGCGACTTCGGCTTCGTACGGTTCGAGGAGGGCGATGTCTTCACGGAGTACTACTGGCGGGACCGCTGGTACTCGGTGAAGGAGGTCCGGGACGCCGCGGGCGGACGCAAGGGCTGGTACTGCGACATCACCCGTCCGGCCACCGTCTCCGGAGACCGGCTGGTCGTCGAGGACCTCGACCTCGACCTGTGGCGCTCGGCCGACGGCACGGACGTACTGCGCCTGGACGAGGACGAGTTCGCGGAGAGCGGCCTCGCCGCCGCCGATCCGGCCGCCGCGGCCGCCGCCGAGAAGGCCCTGGACGACCTCGAACGCCTGGCCCGCGAGGGCGGCTTCGAGGCGCTGCTGGCGTAGCCGGGAGGACCACCGGACGCGCCACCGGACCACACCGGTCGGTGACGCCGGTCGGCGACGCCGTCGAATGACGCTCCCGGCCGCTGCCCCGCTCCGCCGACGGCACCAAGTGACGCCCCGGTCGCTGCCCGCTCCGCCGACGGCTCCGTTCAGAAGCGGGCCACCACCGCGTACCGCTCGTCCTCGACGTCACGGCCCCACAGCCGCGCGTCTGCCGACAACGGCTCCACGAGCAGACCGGCGGGGTCGGACAGCAGGGGCCGGAGCAGGGAGACCATCCGCTCGGCGGATATACCGACCGGGCTCAGGGTCCCCCACACGCCTTCGACGAGCACCAGCCGCCCTCCCGGGCGCAGCAGCCCGGCCCAGTGCCGCAGCACGCGTCCGGGGTCGGGCAGTGTCCACAGCACATGGCGGCCGAGCAGGACGTCGAAGCGCCGCTCGCCGACGGGCGGTGCCGCCGCGTCGCCGACCAGGAAGGCCGCGTCGCGCCCCGCCAGCTTGGCGCGGGCCCGGCCGATCATGCGCGGGGCGAGGTCGATCCCGGTGACCCGGTGGCCCTGCTCGGACGCGAGGAGCGACAGGCTGCCGGTGCCGCAGCCCACGTCGAGCAGGTCGGCGGGTCTCTCCGGCAGCCAGTCCCGCAGCCGCGCGGCCCAGGCACCGCGGACCTCGGGGGCGCTCAGCCCGTGGTCGGGCTCGTCGTCGAACGTGGCGGACTCCGCGTCCCAGTCGACGCCCGCCCCCGGATTCGTACCACCGTCGCTCACCATGCGTTCCACGATGTCACCCGCCACTGACAACCGGTCTTCACCGGAGTGGACGGGCCGGGGGGTGACGGGCGCCACAGACAGATGGCGACCGATGAGGAACCCTCCCCGCAACGGTCTACCTCCGTACAACCGCGGAATCCGGTAGACGCGAGGAGGCAGCCATGCGCCGTGTGACCGTGCAGAAGCCCCTGAGGAAGTCGGACTCCCGCCGCGTACGGGACGAGGCCGACGAGCGCCCCGCCGAGCGCCCGGAGGTCCGGAAGGACATCGCGCGCACCTGGTGGCCGGACGGCTGAGCCACCGCGCCGCGCGTCCCGCCGGGTCGTACGGCCCGCGACACGCCGCCCGGTCACCGTCCGGGAAACCGAGAACTCCCCATGACCTCCGTGAAGAGCGTTCTCCGGGCTCGGCGGGAGGCCGTGGGGAGTCGTCCGGCGCCGGGCACCCGTCGGGGAGCCCGGCGCGGGTCCGCCGGCGTCCTGGCCGGACGGCGGGGGCCGGTGCTCAGGCGGTGCGCCTGACGACGACCGAGCCCGCCATGGAGTCCACCAGGTTCTGCTTCTCACTGCCGAAGATCTTGAACAGGTTGACCCAGGCGGCGATGGTCAGCGTGATCGCGCTGAGGAAGCCCATCACGATGCCGGCCAGCAGGAAGTTGCGGACGAACATGTCGCCCCAGGTCAGCCGGGCTCCGGTGTCCTTCTTCACGATGCTCAGGCCCATGAGCTTCTGGCCCGGGTTCGCCGCGTCGGTCGACCAGGTGACCATGGCCCAGACCAGCCAGCCGATGCCCAGGGTGACGACCATCAGCAGGAGGTTCAGCAGGTAGGCGAGGAGCCGCACGCCCGCGCCCGCGCGCAGTTCCTTCGGCACGGTCTGTGCGACGTACACGGCGTAGCCCGGCCCCTGGACGGGGACGACGGGCGCGGTGTGACCGGCGGGCGGCATGGCCGGGGCGGGGCCGAAGCCCGGGGCCGGAGCCGGGGCTTCGGAGGTCTTGTTCAGGTCCATGGGATCACTCCTCGAAAGGGCGGGACATCAGGGGGTGTGGAGAAAACCGGTCGGAACGGCCGACCGGGAAACCGGCCGGCCGTCCAGTGCCGGTCGTGACCGGAGCCGGTCACGGCCGGGGTGATTCACGGCCGGGGTGATTCACCGCCGGAGCCGGTCACGGCGGAGCGGACTACGGCCGGAGCCGGTCACCATCCGTAGTCGTAGCCGGAGTCGGAGTCGAAGGTCACGACGGGCGAGGCTCCGGAGAGGTCGACGGACGCCGAGAAGGACTTCGTGCAGGTGTCCTTCTCCTTCTCCTTCTCGTCGTCCCAGTAGCCGAAGCTGACCCAGCTCACCTCGAAGTCCAGGCCGCCGACGGCCGTCACGGTCCCGTCCTCGGCCGGCTCTGCCTCCAGCTCCAGTTCCGGCTCCGACCGCTGGGTCCAGTGGACGTCCTCGACCTCGTCGGACGAGCTGTGGTAGCCGTCCGGGCTCAGCGGGCAGTCCTCGGGTTCGAGGGTCGTGCTCCGCTCCGCGCACTGCGCCAGCTCGGCGATCACGGCCTGCTGCGCGACGCGCCCGCCCTCGGCGGTGAGGGTCGCTTCGAGGCGGTCGGGGTTTTCGCTGCCGCCCGGTTCCACCACGACCGAACCGCCACCGCTTCCGGCGAAATGGCCGGAGTCCACGGCCGCGACGGTCACCGTGCCGGGAAAGACGGCGAGTTCGGCGGCGCCGTCCTTCAACGGCACCGGCACACCATTCACCTTGGCCTCGCGCAGCAGCGGGGACGCCGTCACGTAGACCTGCGCCAGGCCGTCCGAGACCTTCCAGCTCCGCCACAGGCCGAGGTGCTCGTCCCCCTCGTCGACGACCAGTCGCAGCGAGGTCTCCTGCTTCTTCCCGCCCACCGAGTAGGTGACGACGGCGGTGGCCGTCGTATCGGACTCCTCCACCTTCTCGACGTTCACGTCGGTCAGCGGGGCGGCCTTCCGCTGTCCGGCCAGCGCGGCCCGGGTCAGCAGCCGGCCGGAGTGGGAGCCGTCGAGCAGTTCGAGAGCGTCCTCGGCGCGTCCGTCCGCGACGGCCTGGACGTAGTCCTCGGCGGCGGCCTCCGGACCGTAGACCTGGGAGTCCACGACCGCCCATGCGGCCGTGCCGCCCCCGCCGAGCACGACGACGGCGATCAGGCCGGCGCCGGTGAACCGTGCCCACTTCGCGTCGGTGGCCAGCGGCGGGCAGGCCAGCGGCTCGGTCTGCGCGTCCGCCAGCCGGGGCGGCACCGGGCGGCCCCTGCGCTGCGCGGCGTCGGCGAGCAGCGCGGCCCACTGCGGGTGCACGGGCAGGCCGGGCATCCGCAGTACCCACGCACCGGCCGCGGGGAAGGCGCTCAGCAGCGGGCGGGTCAGGAACTGCGCCGCGACGAGCAGCAGCCCGCCCCACAGCAGCGCCACGAACAGCGTCCCGAAGACGCTCAGGCCGAAGGACACGGAGCCGTGCGCGCTGCCACCGGCACCGAGAAGCCCCATCTCCATGCCGACGCTTCCGTCGACCGCGCCGCTCGGTCCGGACACCACGGCGAGCGGCGTCCACAGGACGGCCATGACGACCGCGAACCGCCACAGGGTGTCCAGCATGCGCTTTTGGGGGTCGTGGGCCAGCGCGTGGCGCACCGCCGCGGCCACCACCACCAGGGCGACGAGAAGCAGCAGCAGATAGGCCGTGCCGGGCATGCCGCCGGTGAACAGGCCCGCCTTCGCGTCCTTCAGCCGACTCGTGTCATCGCCGCCGAAGGAGGACTGGACGCCCGCGGCACCGCTCAGGGAGCTGCCGACCGTGACACCCATGGCCGTACCGGCCAGCCAGACCGCGGAGTTGACGAGAACGAGCAGCGAGAGGCCGAACGCGGCACCGGCGTTCAGCTCACCGGTGTCGGCGAAGAGCGCGAAGCCCAGCACCGTCAGGGCACCCAGGCCGAGCAGTACGGCGCTCACGGTGCCCGCGGCGATCAGCGGGGACCGCCAGTCGCGGAACCGGTCCGTCAGCCCGGCCGGCAGCGCGCCCAGGGCCTTGCGGCGGACGGCGGCGCGGGCGGCGAGGTCGGCGAGGAGGACGAAGACGAGGGCGTACGGAAGGAGTGGCCATACGGCGACGCCCAAGTCGAGGGAGACCGGGCCGAGTTCCTCGGTCTTCATGCCGAAGACGGAGGAGGAGTGGGTGGCCAGGACCAGAACGCTCATGGCGAGGGCGTGGACCAGGGCGCCGGTGGCGGACCGGCCCGCCACACGGGCCCAGGTGTCCGCCGCCGTCCGTCGCTCGTCGCGCCGGGCGAACCACCAGACCGCGAACAGGGCGGTGCCCGTGAACAGCAGCAGCTGCAGGGTGAGGTCGACCTCGCCCTGACCGGTGAGGTTTCCGGACGACATGCCGCCGAAACCGCTGTCCGATCCGGATCCCGCGCCGCCCTCGACCGTCAGGCCGAGCGTGCCGCGAAGCGCCAGTGCGGCCATCCACACGGCGGCCGTCATCCAGTCGCCCACCGTGCCGCCGTACTCCTCGGGCAGGAACTGGGCGGAGACGGCGATGACGACGAACAGCAGGCCGAGCTGGCTGCCCAGCGCCGACAGGGCGCCGACGGCCGCGGTCTTGGCGGACCGCGTGTCAGGCCGGACCCGGTCGAACCAGACGGACAGACGGCCGGGGGCCGCCGTGCCGGGGTGCCCGGCAGGGCCGTGCGGGTTCCAGGGCGCGGGCGGCGCGGAGGGAACCGGCGGCGCCGACGCGGGCGGGGCCGAGGGAACCGGGGGTGTCGGCGCGGCCGTCGGCGCAGCGGGCGCGACCGGTGCCCCGCAAGCGCCGCAGAACGCGTTGCCTGCGGCTGTCGGTTCAGCGCAGGACGGACAGGTACTCATGTGCTTCCCTGAAGGATTGGCGGCCCGAGGGGCCTGCTGATGGAACCGCGCGAACTCCCACGACGACCCGGACACCCCAAGGGGCCGGATACCGGTCGGGGACCGGCGTCCGGCCCACGGCCTGCGGCCGCGACGCGCCCTGAGCGTCGAACCGTCAGGGAGGTTCTTCACATTGTGAAGATCCCGTGTTCGTTGCGTGGGGCAATTGATAGCAGCCCCAGGCGACCCATGCAATATGCATCAGTCACAAAGACGGCTCTGACCGGCCAAAATGAGGGACCGTCACCCCGATGAACCCGCCTCGCCGACGCGGCCACACCCCAACATGATCTTCACATATCGTCCGCAAGCATGACGGTGCGTCACTCGGCACCTTCCATCCGTCACCTGGAGTGCGCGACACCTCGCGCGAAGCGGCGCCGACGTCTTCCTCGCCGCGCCCACATCGCCGGACCGGATGACGTCCGGGTCCGCGGTCGCCCCGGCTGTCGGCCGGTTGCGTCATGCTGGATGCCGGCGGACAGGGGCGGCCCCGGACTTCGGCGAGCTGGCGGCCGTCGCGGTCGACGCACTGCGTGGGCCGCAGGTCACCATCGACGGGATGCACCTGATCGGTCAGGTGCCGTCCCGGCTCGAAGACCGCTTCCTCGAGTACACCGAGGCACACGGACTGGATTTCCTGATCTCCGTCGGAGGCGAGCCGATGTCGGAGGAACTCGGCCTGATGGTCCGGGCCCAGCGTGCCCGCGACGTTCTTCTGACGCGGGTTTTCTTCACAGGGCGCTTCGACGACTGGGCTTGCACGGTGCACGATTCCGTTCCGGTGACGGAGTGGGACACCCGGTGATGTCCCTCGGCAGCCGTCACGACGCGCTTCGGTCGGCCGCGGAAGTGACGGCGTCCGACGACGGCCTCGCGGATGCCGACCCTATCGAGAGGTTGTGCGCATCGCCGCCTCATCAAGATCCATCATGACTGTTCAACAGCCCCCAGCGACTGGCCGATCTGCCCAGCTCAGAGACGGCACGCAGGACACTTGCACAGGCGCCCATCAACGAAGGCGGGTTGAGGTGGAACCGCACCCAGGAAGGCAAGAAGGTGGCCACGGCCCGGATTCGAACCGGGGTTTCTGCGTCGGGGCGAACCCGAGCGCAGGGTCTTAGGCCGCTAGAGGACTCATGGCCAGACGGACCCTACCAACTCGAAGACAAGCGAGCCCGGCTTGTCCCGGGTGCCACCTCAGGCCACCTGGCACGGGGTGGCTGAGAACGGGTCCGAATCGCGACCTACTCGAATCCGGTCGGAATCAACCACACTTGAACACATGAGGGGTTTATCCGATCAATCCCGATTCGCATGTGATCGCTGTGGCGCTGCCGGCCCCACCGTGCGCGAGCGAGGGCGCATCGACCTCATGGCCAAGCTCTGCGATGTGTGCTGGAACGCCATCGCCAACGAGATGGCCAAAGCCGACGGGGCCACGGCCGCCCCTCGACCCGATCCCGACCCGGACGACGTGTCCTGGATCGAGCCACCCACTTGCCCCACATGTGGCGCAGGGGTTCAGGTGTGTCCCACGAACTACGACCGGTGGGTCAGCCTCGCTACGGTGGAGTTGCCCGCCAAGGACGTCCCAGAGTCCTTCCGGTGGCGTTTGGCGAAGCTCCCGGCCCGATCCCCCATCGTCACGGACATCGTCGCTGTACGGGTTCGTGGAATCGATCCGCTCCCGGGTGAGCCCGTCGTGCCGGCCCACCGCATGATGTGCGTCCCCGAGTAGCGTGAGACGTCGATCACAGCGCGAGGGCCGCGGACCGCCGTGCCCACTGCGTGTCCGATCGGGCGGCGACCAGCGGGGAGCCACGGGGAACGTCGGCGAGCAGCGCGAGAACCCGCACGTCAGCGTCTCGCCAGCTCAGCCCGTACCGAGCCCGAGCCGCCGGCAACTCCAGCCAGCCGTTCGACCGAGTCGGCAGATGTGCAGATCCCCGGGTATCGGGCTGGGCAGGTGGCGTTCGGGAACGCCACCTGCCGTGGACTGTCGCCGAGCGGCGCAGGTGATCCACCGGCGCCGGGAAAGGAAGGGGCTCGGCTGTCAGCGCCGGGGCACGCGCCGGCGGGTCAGCAGGACCGTGCCCGCACCGGCGGCCAGGGCGGCGGCGGCCACGCCCGCGAGGGGGAGAGCGGAGCCGGAGCCGGTGTTCGCCAGGCCGCCACCGGTACCCGAGGAGCCCGCGGAGCCTGCGGAGCCTGCCGACGCGGACCCGCCCGCGGACCCGGAACCACCCGCGGACCCGGAGCCACCCGTGGAACCGGAGCCACCCGTGGAACCGGTGCCGGAGCCGCCCGTGGAGGAGCCCCCGGTGGAGGATGTCGAGCCGGAGCCGCCCGTGGAACCGGTGCTTCCCGTGGAGCCGCCGCCCGTGGAACCGGTGCCGCCTGTCGAGCCGTTGCCGTCGGTCCCGAGGAGGAACACGGCCGTGTCGTTCTTCTTGTTCTTGTCGAACGGGCGCTCCTTCGCCTCCAGGGCCACCGAACCTTTGGCCCCGGCAACCGCCTTGACGATGCGCAGGCGGAACGGGAAGGTGTAAGTGCTGTTCTCGTTGGCCCAGTAGTAGCTGCGGGGAATGCAGCTGTAGCTGCCGGCGTCGGCCTTCTTGCAGCCATCGGCCTTCAGGGTCACGGTCGTTCCCGCGGGCATCTTGACCAGGACATGGGTCACCGCGCCGCTCTCGCCGTTGTCGGGCATCACCCAGGCCGGTCCCGCGTTGGTGAACTTCGCCTCCAGTGTGACGAATTGCCCGTCGCGGTCCGTCAGTTGCGCCGCCACCTGGAAGTCCGCCGTGTTCACCGCCGTCACCGGCACACCGGCATAGTCATAGGCGGGGTTCTTGGCCGGCCCGATGTCGCCCAGCGGAGTGGTCGAGGGCAGCTCGACCAACTTCACCGCGGGTCCGGTCCCGGGCACCATGTCGGCAGGGCCGCTCTCGGACTGATTGGTGTCGTAGTCGCTGATCGTCACACCGAGGTGCTCGTACAGCGCGTGGCCGAGGACGTCCAGCGACAGTGTCTTCTCCGGCGCGTAGACGGCACCGGGTTTCACCGCCTGATCGAACTCGCAGATCACGAAGTACTTGCCCGGGAGCCCTTCTTCGTCGACGGGGACCGCGGGGGCTCCCGGCTTCTCCCCACGGGGGTGTGCACAGTTGGAAGGCAGTTCCTGGTGGGTCAGTCCGCGGCTGAAGTTGTAGGTCAGCCAGACCTTGTCGAGTGTCTCGGTGCCCTTGTTCGCGAAGGCGCCCGGCAGGTCGAAGCCGCCGCCGGGCTTCACATCGGTGACCGGCTTCAAGAGGCCCAGCACCAGACCGGGCCGGGTGTTGTCGGCCGAGGCGGGCGCCGCGGCCAGGGCCAGGGCGGTCAGGGCGACGGCACCGACCACGGCGGAGGTCCTGCGCAGCGGGCGGGCGCGGTCGGCAACGGTTCGAAGCATGGGGGATCCCTTGCGGTGAAGCGACGGAGGCGTACGGGCGAACAACTGGGAACAGCGGTTCCGCCGCGTCAGACACCGTGTGGCACCGGACGGTTGTACGACGCTTCGATGAACGTGATCGCACGGACGTCACGTCGGAGAAAGGGAAACGACCGCTTCAGCGGTTGCCCTGCGCCCGACAGCGCCCTTGTACAGCACGGAAACGCGATGACCTGCGGAAACGGGTTGTGGCACAGTCATCCCATGTCCATCGACATCGCCTATCCCGCCTTCTGCGCCCCCGGCCTCCCCGTGGCTCTGGGCACAGCCCGTCGCCTCATGGAGTTCGGCCGTTACGAGGACTCCAAGGTCGACGTGTTCACCGAGCTCTGCTCTGTCGCCGAGGTGCGCCGGATGGCGAGGGAACTGCCGCAGGGACGGTTCTCGGGACAGTGGGACGACAAGGAGTTCGACGGAGTGCCGCTGAAGCACTGGCCTCCGCTGGTCGCCGGCGTTCTCGGGCCCGATCTGCCGACCGCGCCGGCGGCGTACGAAGGGCGGCTGCCAGTGGAGTACGAACTGGGGGACCTGCCGGTGGACAGCATCGAGGACGCCTTCGCGGCGGCGATCGGTCCGAACATGGGCTGGATCAACTGGAAGTGGCTGTACTGGCCGGACGTGCCCGAGCGGAACCTCCATGGCGAGTCCACACATGCCGAGGTGACGCTCTTGTTCAACACCCGCACGCGCAATGATGGGCGCAGACAGTGCGGACCATCCATGGGCGGACTGCAGGCCGACGTGCTCCATATGGATCTGACCAGCGTCTTCCCGAGGCTCAATGGGCCTCCAGACCTGCTGCAGTACAGCAGCGAAGACAGCAACCACCTCAGCCCCTGGTGACCGCCAACGGCCTCCAGCAGCCAGCTGGCCAGCCCCGCAGACCTAAATGACCTCTCGGCCGAGAGTTCGGGACGAAGAGGTCCGATCGTATGCCGTCCGTGCGGCAGTCGGCTGTCTGCTCCCGCCCTGAAAACTGGGCCGTCCGTGGGCCGTCGGAGGGGGCCCGCAGTGACCGACAGCGATCGTGGACAGCCGCTTGATCGCAGGTCGCCAACGCCGTGGCACGGATCGTTCGAGGGCGCCCCGCGCCGCACGAGTTCCTGCGCAACAAGCGCCAGGAGTGGGAGGGGTCCCGCCCCAAGGTAACCGCCTGCAAGTCGCGGAAGGGCCTGCCGCTGCTGTAGACGCGGAGTGGGGCGGGAACGGCCCTCAAGAGCCGGCGGCGCGGTCCTTGGGAGCCATACGGGGAGCCAACCGAGGCGTCCGGCGACGGACGAGCGCGGACCGCCGCGGACGGCGGCGGCGCTCGGCAGCAGGTCATGTCAGGCCCCTCGGCCGCCCTTCCTGAGCCCTCCGTTAGCTCTGCCTTAAAGGCACCATAAGGATCTCCTCCACCCGCCTCCAGCAGGCGATCCCGCGGTTTTCGGGGGCTAGTTTTCTGATCACCCCCCACGGGGTCCCCGCACGGAGTGCCGTGCGGGGCCCGCCCCACGCCCCAGGACCGTTCGAGGAGTTCCCCATGTCCGCACGCCGCAAGGCCGCCGGCGTCGCCGTCCTCGGCATCGCCCCGCTCGCCCTGTCCGCGCTGGCCGCGGTGCCCGCCTCGGCGCACGGTTCGATGGGGGACCCGGTGAGCCGGGTGTCCCAGTGCTACGCGGAAGGCCCGGAGAGCCCCAGGTCGGACGCCTGCGAGGCGGCCGTCGCGGCGGGCGGCACCCAGGCGCTCTACGACTGGAACGGCATCCGCATCGGCGATGCGAACGGGCGGCACCAGGAGCTGATCCCGGACGGCAAGCTGTGCAGCGCCGGCAACGCCGAGTTCAAGGGGCTCGACCTGGCGCGCTCCGACTGGCCCGCGACGAGCGTGAGCGGCGGCTCGTACACGTTCAGGTACCGGGTGACCGCCCCTCACAAGGGCACGTTCAAGGTCTACATCACGAAGCCGGGCTACGACCCGTCGCAGCCGCTGGGCTGGGGCGACCTCGACCTGACGCACCCCGTCGCGACGGCCACCGACCCGACGGCCTCGGGCGGCTTCTACACGTTCTCCGGCACGCTGCCGGAGCGTTCGGGCAAGCAGCTCCTGTACGCGGTCTGGCAGCGCTCGGACAGTCCGGAGGCCTTCTACTCCTGCTCCGACGTGACGTTCGGCGGAGCAGGGGGCGGCAAGGGCGCGGGCGGCGGCAGCGCTCCCGCGCCGAGCGCCTCGGCGCCGTCCGAGAAGCAGATCGAGGACGGCAACGACAAGTCGACCGTGGAGCACCACGGTCACGGCGACGACGACGCCGGCACGTCCGCGAAGCCGTCCGCGAGCACTGGCGCCACCGAGGACACCAAGGCCGCCGAGGGCACCGAGTCGGCCGGACCGGCCGAGAACGTCCGGGCAGCAGCCGCGGAGTCCGCAGACTCCGCGGGGAACCTGCCGGAGGCCGCCGGTTCGCCCCAGAGCCTCGCCGAGACCGGCGGCAACGCCTCCACCTCGTACGTCGCGATCGGCGGCGCCGCCGCGCTCGCGCTCGGTGCCGCGGCGCTGTTCGCCTCGGTGCGGCGGCGCGCGACACCGGCCGGTCGGCGCGGGCGCTAGGAAGCCGGAACGACTCCGGGGGCTGACCGGCGGCTCAGGCCGGACAGCCCCCGGCGGCGTGTTCCGCCGTCCGCGTCCCGCGCGTGCGGGACGCGGACGGCCGGACGATCACGCCGGCGCGCTCGGGCGGACCACCATGGACGAGTGGTCCGCCGAGCCGGTCAGCTGAACACCGACGCGCAGTTGGTCCTGGAGGCGTGCGCCGGGTCGAGCGCGTTCGCCACCTCGTGGTACGCGATCCGGTCGAGGATCCCGATGGCCACGTGCTCGGAGAGGTCGAGCGCGCACAGGTTCTGCAGCAGGACGTTGCGGACGTCGGATCCGCTCAGGAACCCCGACCGGTACGGCGTGACCACCTCGTCGTACTTGGTGGCGATGACCGTGTAGTGGACGCCGGGAACGGTGTCGCCGCCCGCGTTGAGCTTGGTCAGGAACGCGGAGCCGGCGATCTGGTCCGCGAGTCCCGGGGTCGCCGCGGTCAGCAGGTCCTCGGCGCCCGGGAAGTACGGGAGCAGTTTGGTGAGTCCGTTGAGGGTCGTGCCGTGGTTGTCGGGGGCGAGGCCGACGAGGGCGTTCACCTTGGCGGCTCCGCCGAGGAACTTGAGGTAGTAGCGGGGCATCATGCCGCCCTGCGAGTGGCCCACCAGGTCGACCTTGGCGGCGCCTGTCGTGGCGAGCACCTTGTCGACGAACACCTGGAGCTGTGCGGCCGACTTGTCGATGGGGCCGAGGCCGTGGAAGAAGGGGACTCCGGGCAGCTGCCCGTAGTCGAGGGAGAAGACGCAGTACCCGCGGCTGGTCAGGTAGGGGGCGAGGGCCAGCCAGTTGTCGACGGAGTTCCCGAAGGTGCCGTGGACGAGGACGACGGGGCGCGGGTGCGCGGCGGACGGCTTGCAGGAGTAGTTGTTCCAGCCACTACTGGGGGCGGAATCAGCTCGTGCTGTGGCGGCGGGGAGGAACGCGACCGTGGCGGTCAGGAGCAGCGCGGCCAGGGGTCTGAGCACTCGCTTCCAGGGCAGCATCGGGTGATCTCCTTGCGGCTCAAGGGAGTTGTGGGGGTGTACGCCCTGTGATCCGGATCACGAGGATGCTGTTCACTCATCAAGTTACGGTCGAGTAGCAGAGGTGTGAAGTTACGCGTCAGTAAAAACTTCCAGTGCTAACCAGGACGGCCGTCACCGGTGACCGATCGTCACCAGGCGGGCCTGATGGGACCGTAGGGCGCGATACGCGACAAACGCGTGCACAACGCGCGCGTTTCCCCCTCCCCCAGCACTTCGGCCCATGCCCTTACGGCGTCCGCGGCCGCCTCCTCCGCCGCCCGGGTGCAGGCCCACCCGAGCTCGGTGAGCACCAGGAGCCGGGCCCGCGCGTCGTCGGGATGCGGCCGGCGCTCCACGTACCCCTTGCGGACGAGCTCCTCGACGAGCTGGCTCGCGGCCTGTTTGGTGACCCCCAGGTGGGCGGCGACCTCGGTGACCGTCGCCCCGTCCGGCGCGAGTCGCGCGAAGGCGAAGCCGTGCGCGGGCCGCACGCCTTCGAACCCCCGGGCGACCACGCCTTCGTGGATGCGTTGCGTCAGCTCGCCGGCGGCGGCGAGCAGGGCTGCGGACAGGGCCATGGCCTCGGAGTTCTGCACGTACGCATTGAAACACCCTTGACTATTTGGTCAAGCTGCTTGACCATAAGGGCGAACCAACCAGTCAAGCAGCTTGACCATATTCCTGGATCCGAACCGCGTGGCCGACGGCCACCGGCGCCGAGGCCGGCCGCCGACACCGACCACCGACCGCCGACACCAACTGCCGACACCGACACCGACACCGACCTTGGAGCCACCCGTGCCCGTCGTCCGTTCGTCCGAAGCCGTCGTCCACGAGGTCCACGGCGCCCGTTTCGTCTCGTACGCCTCTCCCCGCAGCGGCAGCGAGGAGCTGTGCGCCTGGCGCACGGAGATTCCCGCGGGGCATCGGGCTCCCGTGCACACCGTCAACCGCGAGGAGATCCTCCATCTCCTCTCCGGCGAACTGCTGGTCACCCTCGACGGCCGCACCGAGCGGATCACCGCGGGCGACACCGTGATCATCACGCCGGGCGCCACCCTCGGCATCGAGAACCCGGCCCAGGAGACCGCGCTCTCCTGGGTCACCACGTCCATCGGCCTCCGGGCGGAACTGACCGACGGCTCGGCCCTGACACCGCCCTGGGCCAACTAGCGCCGCGGCACCAGGGCCTGTCGTCAAATTCCCGCTGTCGCCCGAAGGGCGGCCTCGCGGCGTCTGGTGCGTGCTCTGGGGGTCCCCCCGGCCGAAGGCTGGGGGAGTGCCGGGCGGAAGTCCTCGTACTGG